>JBKPCB010000016.1:0-21930 GCA_046727155.1 Candidatus Methylomirabilota bacterium
GGCATCCACCGCAAGGGTCAGGAAGAGAATGAAGATGGCCCAGAACACCATCACCGAGAGCAGCTGAGAGGGCTGCCGACGCAGCCCCGCGCGCGCCAGCGGCGTGACGAGCCCCCACGTCTCGGCGCGCTGATCGAAGGCCACGGCGCGGGCGAGGCGCCTCAGGAGCAGCGCCGCGACCCAGGCGGCGACGAGCCCCACGACCGCCAGCGTGAGCATGGCGAGGATGCTCGGCAGCACCGCCATTAGCCGCGTGTTGAGATCCCGCAGAGCTGCCCAGACGAGATCGCTCCACATCTCTGCCATGGTCATGCCTCCGTCAACGCCGCCGTGCCCGCCGGCACGTCGCGCGTGCGCTACCCTGGTGTAGGGCTCCGGTCCAAGGCGGGCCACGAGCCGGCCCGTCCCTCACCTCTCAGGATACTGGCAATCTGGCGGCCTGGGAAACGCTTGAAAACCGGCCCGACGCTCTCCCTGCTGGGTTGCAAGGAGCAGGACGTGGCGCTACACGCCGGCGACTTGGCGCGCCCGCCGCTCGCCCCTCCCCACTTCTGTCAGCCGGGCTCCGCCGCAACTCCAAGCGGCGGCCTCCGATTGACCGGGTACCTCCGGCCATTCAGGATCGCGCCCACCCACGTGGACCTGACGAGGACATGATAACTCGCGAGGAGGGTGGGGACCGACCCCCCGAGGACGACCAGCGCTTTCACCGCCGGTGTCCAGCCCGTCCCCGCCACCGCGATCTGAAAGACGAGGAGGACCGGCATGTGCATCAGGTAGAGCCAGTAGGAGGAATCCGAGAGATAGCGGATCCACGGGACCGGCCGCTCGAGATAGCGGAGAAAGAGACCCGTGAAGCCGAAGATGAAGAGCCACATCGAGAGCCCGAGAAACCAGGCACTCCCCAGGAACCAGAGCTGCGTATGGCTCGCGGTCGGCTGCGCCCGATGCCAGAGGAAGTAGAAGCCGAGCAATGCCGCCGCGATCCCAAGCACGAGGACAATCGGAAGACGCGGAAGGCGGAGGAGGGTCGGGAGGAGATCCGCGTTCCGGTAGAGGAGCCAGCCGCAGGCGAAGAAGACGAGGTAGGTGATGACGATCTTCGACTCGGGGACGAAGCTCGACGGATCATCGAGCGCGCCCTCCTGCATGAAGCAGAGGGCGGGGAAGGTGATGGCGGCGAGGACGAGGGACCCGAGCGGCGAGGTCAGGAGCGCTCGAAACGTCCGCTCAACTCTTGCGACGACAGCCGGCAGTTGCCGAGCGAGGGGCATGAGGGCTATGGCGATCGTATAGAAGATGAGGAGGTACTCGAGGAACCAGAGATGCATCGGGTCGACGTGGCGCGCGACTTCTCCGGAGCTGAAGAACTGCAGGTACTTCACCGGGATGGTTCGCGGCTGTTCGAGGTTCCTGGCTACGGTCACGAGGGCTGCGACCAGAGGGAAGAGCACCGCCCATCCCGCGGCGAACGGCAACAGAATGCGGACCATCCGGTTCCTGAGGAAGCCGGCCGGACCGCGCTGCTCGAGCAGGAGCGCCGCGAAGAAGCCCGCCATGACGAAAAAGACTGGCATCCGGAAGACGTGGATGAGTCCAAGGCTCAGGTCGAACACCGCCGTCGTCGAGCCTTCCTTCCATGGCCAGCTGCCGCGGCGGGAGAAGGCCACCGCCGCATGCAGGTAGATCCCGAGGAGCATCATCGTGCCCCGGAGGGCGTCGAGGGAGTGGTAGCGGGATGCCCGGACCGGCAGCGCACGCGAGCGGGGGGATTCCCGATGTCTTTCCAGGACCGTGACCATCGGATCCATACTGCTCAGATGAACGCGACACGGTCAAGATTGGGCCAGCAGGGCGGGCGCTACGAAAGGCGAGAAAGGGCTGAAGACTAGCACGAGCGGATGAGGCGCTCGACCCGTTCATCGTGACTCTGGAACGGGTCCTTGCAAAGGATGGTCTCGCGCTCCGGGTCATTGAGCTTGAGGTAGACCCAGTCCACGCGGTAATCCTTGCCCTTGAGATTGGCCTGGCGGATGAATTCGCCCCGCAGCCGGGCGCGGGTCGTCTGGGGCGGCACGTGCTTGGCGCGCTCGATGGCTTCATCGTCGGTGATTCGGTCCACGAGTTCGCGGCGCACGAGGCTGAAGTAGAGGCCCTTGTCGGGCCGGATGTCGTGGTACTGCAGGTCCATGAGCGAGACCTTCGGATCGCGCCAGGACAACCGGTTCTTTTCCATGTAGTGCTGGATGAGCTGCTGCTTGATCACCCAGTCCACCTCGCGGCTGAGCTGCATGGGGTCGTCGGCCAGCGCCTCGATCACGTAGGTCCAGCGCGCGAGCACGTCCTTGGTGACCGGGTCCGCATCGATCGCCTGGACGTAGCGCGTGGCGTGCTCGAGGTACTCCATCTGGAGCTGCAGCGGGGTGATCGCGCGCCCGTCCTTGAGGCGCACCGTTTCCCGCAGCGTCGGGTCGTGGCTGATATCGCGGATGGCCTGGACCGGCGACTGCAGGCTGTAGTCCTTGTCGAAGAAGCCGTCCTCGATCATGTCGAGAATGAGTGCCGTGGTGCCGACCTTGAGATAGGTGGCGACCTCGGACATGTTGGAGTCTCCGACGATCACGTGCAGGCGGCGGTACTTCTCCGCATCGGCGTGGGGCTCGTCGCGCGTGTTGATGATGGAGCGCGACGACGTGGTGGCGCCCGAGATCTCCTGGCAGATGTGCTGCGCACGCTGCGACAGGCAGTAGTGGAACCCGCGGGGCGTCTGCAGCACCTTGCCCGCGCCCGCGAAGATCTGCCGCGTGACGAAGAAGGGGATCAGTCCCTCGGCCAGGCGCTGAAACGACACATCCCGGCTGACCAGGTAGTTCTCGTGACAGCCGTAGGAATTGCCGGCCGAGTCGGTGTTGTTCTTGAAGAGCAAGATGTGGCCGGAGATGCCGTCCTCGCGCAGGCGCTTCTCGGCCTGATGCAGGAGATCCTCGACGATCCGCTCGCCGGCCTTGTCGTGGATGACCAGGTCGGTGATGTCGTCGCACTCGGGAGTCGCGTACTCGGGATGAAAGCCCGTGTCCAGATAGAGGCGCGCGCCGTTCTCGAGGAACACGTTGGCGTTGCGGGCGCCCGGAATGACCTTCTCGAAGAGGTAGCGCGCGACGTTGTCGGGCGACAGGCGTCGCTGGCCGTTGAGCGTGCAGGTGAGCCCGTATTCGTTTTCGAGGCCGAAGATGCGCCGCTTCATGTGGCCTTCAGGGTAGCAGGGGAAAGGCCCGCGGGCAAGATTTCCGGCGCCAGGCCTACTTGCTGTCGGTCAGCAGTTGGTGGAGAACTTCGGGTGGAATGCGGCGGAACTTGCGGCGCTCCTTGCCGCGGTCGAGCACGGCCACTTCGAGGTCGCGCCCGGTAAGTGTTTTGTTCTGGGTCACCATCAGGGCGCGTACGCCCAGCGTGACGGCAGCCGAGAAGTCCAGATTCTCCTGGTAGTTGTCCTTGAGGTAGCGCCGGATCTCATCCGACTGCCCGCCCATGGCCGCGTAATTCTTCTCGTCTTCGATCGTCCCATCGTAGAGGATGTGGTAGATCTCGTTCTTGGTCCCGTTGCTGTCGCCCACCTCGACGACCAGCACCTCCACCTCGAAGGGTTTGATGTCCTGGGTGAAGATGTTGCCGAGGGCCTGGGAATAGGCGTTGGCGAGCGACTTGGCGCTGACGTCCCCGCGGCTGTAGGAATAGCCCTTGACGTCCGCATGCCGCACGCCGGCCACCCGCAGGTTCTCAAACTCGTTGTACTTGCCCACCCCGGCGAAGGCGATGCGGTCGTAGATCTCCGATATCTTGTGCAGGAGGGTGGAGGGATTCTCGGCCACGAGCAGGACACCGTCGCGGTACTCGATGGCGACGATGGCCTTGCCGCGCGAGATGCCCTTGCGGGCATACTCCGCCTTGTCCTTCATCATCTGCTCGGGCGAGACGTAGTAGGGCAGGGGCATTAGAGCCGGCCTCGATCATTCAACACGGCTTCGCAGTGTCGACGGATTTCATCCTCCGCAGCCTCGCCGAATCCTGAGCGGGTGATCGTCTTCACGCTGGGCAGGATGTTCCGGATGAGATCCGGGCCTCCCGTGCCCAGGTCCTCGTCGGAGGCGTCGATGAGGGCCTCGATGGCGACCCGAAGCGCCTCGTCCTTGGCCATGTCGCGCTTGAAGCGTTTCTTCAGCGAGTCGCGCGCGTCTTTGCCGCCGGAGCCCTGGGCGAAGTAATCCGCCTCTTCATAGCGGCCGCCGGTGACGTCGTACTTGAAGAGGCGCCCCACTCCCGCGCGTTCGTCGAAGCCGGCGAAGATCGGCACCACGATGAGACCCTGCATGGCCATCGGCAAGTTCATGCGGATCATCTGGCCCAGCCGGTTTGCCTTGCCCTCGAGCGAGAGGTTCTCGCCTTCCACCTTCTCGTAGTGCTCCAGCTCCGTTTGGAACAGGCGCGCCATTTCCATCGCGGGGCCCGCGGCGCCGGCGATCCCTACGCCCGAGAGATCATCGGCCTTGAAGATCTTTTCGATGCGCCGGTGGGCGACCTGGTAGCCTTCGCTGGCCTGCCGGTCGCCGGCCATGATCACGCCGTCGCGGTACCGGAGCGCGAGAACGGTGGTGCCGTGGGGCAGGACGGGAGGTGTGCTCTCTTCCGCCGCGGGGAGCAGGTGGGGCGCCGTCTGGCGCAGCAGATCGGCGAAGCTGGTCGAGGAATAGTCGAAAAAGGCCCGCTGCCAGTTGCCCGGCTGATCGCCCGACAGCATGGCTAGAAGTCGCCGCTCGGCTTGCCCAGATTGCGCAGCAGGTCTCCGGCCGTCGGCGATTCCGCGAACAGCTGGGCCACGTGCGCCTCGGTGCCGCGCAGGGGCTCCAGCATGAAGATCTTCTTGAGCGGGCCTTCCTTGAGATCGAAAATCACCGAATCCCAGGACGCCGACACGACCTCATCGGCGTACTTCTGCAGGCACATGCCACGGAAGTACGCCCGCGTGTCCTTGGGCGGATCATAGATGGCCTTCGAGACTTCGTCCTCGGTCACGAGGCGCTCGACGGCATCGGACTCCTCGAGCTTGTAGTACAGTCCTTTGCTCGGCCGGATGTCATGATACTGAAGATCGATCATGGCCACGCGCGAGTCGGCCCAGTCCAGACCGTGCTTGGCCATGTAGTTCTCGATGATGTGGCGCTTGATGACCCAGTCGAGCTCGCGGTCGAGCGTCATGGGGTCGGCCGCGAGCCGGTCGAGTACCGAAACCCAGCGCGCGAGCACGTCCTCGACCCACGGCTCATGCTCCCGGGTGCGGTAGTAGGCATGGGCCATCGTCAGGAACTCGCGTTGCAGATCCACCGCGGTCATCGCGCGGCCGTCCTTGAGCTTGAAGGTCTCGCGGCAGCTCAAGTCGCGGGAGACCCGGCGGTAGGCGAGCACCGGACTTTCGAGGGAAAGATCCCGGTCGATGAAATCGTCTTCGACCATGCTGAGCACGATGGCCATGGTGCCGACCTTGAGGTAATTGGCCACCTCGCTCATGTTGGCGTCGCCGACGATCACATGCAGCCGCCGGTACTTCTCGGGGTCGGCGTGGGGTTCGTCGCGGGTGTTGATGATGGGGCGGCTGTGCATCGTCTCCAGCCCTACCTCGGTTTCGAGGAAGTCCGCGCGCTGAGAGATCTGAAAATCGCTGTGCTCGGTGTTGTTCTCCGCCCCGACCTTGCCAGAGCCGGTGAAGATTTGCCGGCTGACGAAGAACGGCATCAGGTGCTGGACGATACGGGCGAAGGGCACTTTGCGGTCCATCAAATAGTTCTCGTGCGTTCCGTACGAATTCCCCTTCGAATCCGTATTGTTCTTGTAGATCAGAATGCGCTGCTCCGGAGGAGAAACCGCCTCGGCCCGCGACCGTGAAAGGTTCAGGATCCGTTCGCCGGCTTTGTCCCAGATCACCAAGTCCCGAGGATTCGTCGTCTCGGGCGAGGAGTACTCGGGATGGGCGTGGTCCACATAGAAGCGCGCGCCGTTGGACAAGATCAGGTTGATGAGCCGCGACTCCTCCTTGGACGGTACCTCTTTGTCCTCCATGTATTCGAAGCCGCGGGCATCACGCAGCGGGCTCTCCGCCTCGTAGTCCCAGCGGATGCGCGAGGAGCGATAGGTCTCGTACGAGTTGATCAGGAGCAGCGAGGAGAGGATCGGGTTGAAATCGGGCTGGTTCTTGACCGTGATCCCGTACTCGGTCTCGATGCCCATGACCTTCGGAATCGCCATTACGTCCCCGGATCGCGCTTCGTGATAGTGGGTGGAAGACATACGGCGGGAGGGAGCATGCCGCTCCCTCCCGCCGCGGCGGTTACAGGTACTGGCCGGTGTTGATCACGCGCTCGACCGCGCGCTGCTTCTCCTTGGTTTCTCCCATGAGCGGCTTCACGTACACAATCCGTTCGCCCTTCTTGCCGGCGATCTTCGCCCAGTCGTCCGGGTTGGTCGTGTTCGGCAGATCCTCGTTCTCCTTGAACTCCTCTCGCACGGCGGCGAGCATGTCGTCCAGCTTGATGCCCTTCTCGCTGGTCTGGATGTAGCGCTTTAGCGCCAGCTTCTTGGCCCGCCGGACGATGGACTCGATCATGGCGCCCGAGGAGAAGTCCTTGAAGTAGAGCACCTCCTTGTCGCCGTTGGCGTACGTCACCTCGAGGAACCGGTTCTCCTCGCCGAGACTGTACATCTCGTCGACCGTCGCCGCGATCATGCGGTCCAGCGTGGCCTGCATATCGCCGCCGTTCTCTCGCAGCTCGGTCTCGTGGATCGGCAGCTCCGCGGTCATGTACCTGACGAAGATGTCGACCGCGGCGTTCCGATCGGGCCGCTCGATCTTGATCTTCACGTCTAGACGGCCGGGCCTCAGGATGGCGGGATCGATGAGGTCCTGGCGATTGGACGCGCCGATCACAATAACGTTCTTGAGGTGCTCGACGCCGTCGATCTCGGCCAGCAGCTGCGGCACGATCGTGGTCTCGACGTCCGAGGAGATGCCCGAGCCGCGCGTGCGGAACAGCGCGTCCATCTCGTCGAAGAAGACCACCACCGGCACGTCCTCCGCCGCCTTCTCCCGAGCCTTGATGAAGATCTCGCGGATCTTCCGCTCGGTCTCACCCACGTACTTGTTGAGCAGTTCCGGGCCCTTGATGTTGAGGAAGTAGCCCTTGACCTTCTCGCCGCGCTTCTCGGAGATCCGCGCGGCCAGGTTGTTGGCCACCGCCTTGGCGATCATGGTCTTGCCGCAGCCGGGCGGTCCATAGAGCAGCACGCCCTTGGGCGGCGCCAGGTGGTGCTCCTTGTAATAGTCCGCATAGAGGTACGGCAGCTCCACAGCGTCCTTGATCGCATCGATCTGGGTGATGAGCCCGCCGATGTCCTCGTAGCTGATGTCCGGCACTTCCTCGAGCGTGAGGTCCTCGACCTCGCTCTTGGGCAGCTTCTCGAGCAGGTAGCCGCTCTTGGCGTCCATCAGGATGTGATCGCCGACCTTGAGCTTCACCTGCCGCAGCGGGTCCGCGATGATGCCGACTCGGTCCTCGTCGGCGCGCTGGGTGACAACGGCCCGCTCTTCGTCGAGCAGCTCCTTCAGAACGACCACTTCGCCCTGGATTTCGTAGCCCGCCGTCTCGACCACGTTGAGCCCTTCATTGAGGACGAGTTCCTGGCCGGGCTTGATGTCGTCCGACTTGATGGACGGGTGGAGATTCACCTTTACCTTCCGACCCTGGGACAGGATGTTGACGGTGCCGTCCTCGTTGACCGAGAGATAGACACCGTAGGTCGAGGGCGGCGCGCACAGCTTGTCCACCTCTTCCTTGAGCGACGTGATCTGCTCGCGCGCCTCGTAGAGCGTGTTGACGAGCTTCTCGTTCTGGTTGAAGGCCTGCACAAGCTGCCGGTTGGCTTCGCGGAGCTTGTTCTCGAGGACCATGAACTCCTTGGGCGCGTCCTCGAGCTTCTTCCGCAGACGGCCGGTCTCCGTTTCAAGGGAGCGCACGTAGGACTGCAGGTCCTGGACCTGCACCTCGTACTCGGTGAGCCGGCGACGGAAGTTAGAGTCGGTCATCGGGAGGAATTTCGACAGTCCTTTCATCCCCTCGGAACCGGGCTCCCGATTCGGATTGCCCTTCTTTTCGAACTCCTTCATGTCCGCCCGTTCCTTTCTGGGTGAACCGTCGGGCGCTTCCCTGAGCGCTGCTCCCTCGCGCTCGGCCCATGAAGCCGAAAGGTGCCATCAGTATAGGAGGCCGTTTCGCGGGAAGTCAAGCGAATTGGCCCTGATTCGCTGTTCAGAGCTATTGATTTCATTTCACTTTTCCCAATTCCATCCTTCGTCGCGCCCTATCGGTCTCGCATCTTCAACCGGCCATCTCGAGGGCCGGTTCCGGCCACTGGCCTCCCACTCTGCCCCATTGAGAGGCAATTTCGATGCCAGTCGATACTCGATCTTCGGACCCTGCAAGAGGGGCAAAATGGCCCACTTTGCGTCCTCAGGATGGCCGCCGGGGGAGTGGTGGGCAGGTAAAAAAGAGGGGCAGTGCCGTGATGCACGGCACCTTATCGACAGGATCGCGCCGCAACGTGTTCGGGCGTATAACAGCACCATGTCTCGCTCGATCGCTCTCGGTCTCTCCCTGTTTCTATCGCTCATATCGGGCGAACCGGGGACAGTGTGGGCCCAGGGCGCCGTCCTGCGGGTGGGAATTCCAGCAGTTCCAGGCACAATCGATCCCGCCGCCGCCAGCGACGGGCCGCTGTCCTTCGTCTCCCGGCAGGTCTTCGACACTCTCGTGCAGTACCGCGAGGGCAGTAGCGATATCGAGCCGGGGCTGGCCCTGCAGTGGACGCCCTCGCGGGATGGCCTGATCTGGTCCTTCCGCCTCCGCGACGGCGTCCGCTTCCACGACGGCACGCTGCTCACCGCCCACCACGTGGTGGACAGCCTGGAGCGCCTCATCGTCGCCGGCCATCCATTCGCTCCGAGCCCGAACGCTGCGGCACCGCGGCTTCTGCGTGGGGCGCCGGGAATCGTCAAGGACATTCGAGCCGTGAACCAGCGGACGGTCCAGATCAGCCTGGTCCTGCCCTATGCTCCACTGCTCACGGTGCTCGCCCACCCCGCATTCTCCATTGTGCTGCCCGGGGTGGGCGGCCAGCGCTGGCAGGGAACCGGCGCATTCAGCGTGGCTGAGGCAGCGCCGGGCCGGCTGGTGCTCAATGCCAATCCGTCGTATTGGGGTGGGGCGCCGCGAGTCAGTCGAGTCGCCTTCATCGACGCCTCCGATGAGCCGCAGGCCGAGGCAGCGCTCGACACCCAGGGGCTGGACATCCTCATCCCTGCCGGCCCGCCGGCGCGGCTGGCCTGGGCCCTGTCCGTTCCCGGCTGGCGCGTGGGCTATCTCGCGCTGCAGACCGAGAAGGAGCCGCTGAAGCGGGTGAAGGTGAGGCGGGCCATTGCGGCGGCGCTCGATCCAGCTCAGCTCGCGGCGGCGCTGGGGCAGGTGGCGGTCCCGCTGCAGGCCTTCTTGCCTCCCGGAGTCTGGGCGCGCCGCGAGGGGCCGCCCCTCCTCGAGGGCAATCCAGAGTCGGCCAAACATCTGCTGGTCGAGGCAGGTTTGGCGCGCGGCACCGCGGCAGCGCTTCTCGTCGCTGAAGGTGCCCGCCGCTTCGACCCCGGACGCTTTGCCGAGGCGGTCCGCGCCTCACTGGCAGCGGCCGGCATCACGGTGCCGATCCAGCTCGAGAGTGCCGACTCCGCCCTCACGCTGGCTCAGGGCGGGGAGCATGAGATGGCGCTGCTCGAGGCGCGCGCGGAGGGCGGCGACCCCCACTTCCTGCTCTACCCCCTATCGAGCAGCGAAGGCGCGACCAAGGGGCCTGGAGCCCTCAATATGTCCTTCTACCGGAACGCCCGGTTGGACGACCTGCTGATCCGTGGCAGCCAGCTCTCCTTTCGGCCCGAGCGCCAGCGGCTGTACATGCGCGCCCAAGCCATGCTGGCCGAGGAACTGCCCTGGATCCCGCTCTACGTGAGGTTGAACTGGGCCGTCGCCCGGCCCGAAGTGAAGAACTTCCGCCTGCATCCGAGCGGCAACCATCGACTCGACCGGGTCTGGCTTGAGGCGCCGGCCGGCGCCCCCCTCTTCGGCACCCCGCCCGGCGGCCGCTGACGCCGCCGCCGCGCTCCAGCCAACCGAGACGTCGCCCCGCCAGCTAGCCGTGCTTGCGGAGCTCGAGCCTCCCGATCTGACGGCGGTGCACCTCGTCCGGACCGTCCGCGAAGCGCAGGGTGCGCGAGTGGGCCCACATTGACGCCAACGGGAAGGCCTGGCTCACGCCGCCTCCGCCGTGGAGCTGCATGGCCCGCTCGACCACCGCCAGCGTGACATTGGGCACGGCAACTTTGATCTCGGCAATCGCCTGCCGGGCCGCCTTGTTGCCCACGGTATCCATCATGTAGGCGGCGTTGAGCACCAGCAGGCGGGCCTGGTCGATCTCGATCCGCGACTGAGCGATGCGCTCCAGCGTGATGTCGTTGTCGGCCAGGGGCTTGCCGAAGGCCACGCGCTTGGTGGCGCGCTGGCACATTAGTTCCAGCGCCCGCTCGGCCACGCCGATCTGTCGCATGCAGTGGTGGATGCGCCCAGGCCCCAGGCGGCCCTGGGCGATCTCGAACCCGCGGCCTTCACCGAGCAGCATGCTCGATGCCGGCACCCGCACGTTCTCGAACAGCACCTCCCCGTGACCGTGGGGGGCGTCGTCGAAACCGAACACCGTAAGCATCCGGATCACCTTGATGCCCGGAGTGTCCCGCGGCACCAGAATCATGGACTGCTGCTTGTACTTGTCCGCGTTCCTGGGATCGGTCTTGCCCATGAAGATCAGGATCTTGCAGCGGGGATCGCCGATGCCCGATGTCCACCACTTGTGACCGTTGATGACATAGTGTTCACCGTCCCGGACGATGCTGGACTCGATATTGGTCGCGTCGGAGGAAGCGACGTTCGGCTCGGTCATGGCGAAGGCCGAGCGGATCTTGCCCTCCAGCAAGGGCTCCAGCCACCGCTTCTTCTGCTCCGGCGTGCCGTAGCGCTCCAGCACCTCCATGTTGCCGGTGTCGGGAGCCGAGCAGTTGAAGGCCTCGGGCGCGATCGGCGAGCGGCCCATGATCTCGCACAGCGGGGCGTACTCCAGGTTGGTCAGCCCCGCGCCCCGCTCACTCTCGGGCAGGAAGAGGTTCCACAGACCGCGCTCCCGCGCCTTCGCCTTGAGCTCTTCCATGACGGGCGGAACCTGCCAGCGCGTGGGCCCGACGTTGAGCTGGTCGTGGAAGGGCTGCTCGCTCGGGTAGACGTGCTTGTTCATGAAGTCGGTCAGCTGTTCCATGTATTGTTTGGTGCGCTTCGAATACTCGAATTCCATGTCTGGCCTCCTCGGCCCTCGTTCCGCCTGCGATGAGTGCGGTGGCCTCACCCTAGGGCGCAAGCCTTCGGTTGTCAACGGCCCGGCGTCGTGATAGACAAATGGAGAGTTTGCAGCCCTTCGGGGTGGGGCTGGCTCGTTCCCGCGCGCTGACCGATGCCATCAATCTCCGACACGGCCACCGAGATGGTCAACTGGGTGTTCCCCGAGCACGCGGGGGCGCCCGGGCAGATCCACGGCGGCCGCATGATGCAATGGATCGCCACGTGCGGGACCGTCGCGGCGGCGCGAGTGGCCAGGGGGAACGTGGTGCTGGGCGCGATGGACGACATCGATTTTATCCACCCGGTCAAGGTCGGAGAGGTCGCCGTGCTGCGGGCGCAGGTGGAGTACGTGGGACGCTGCTCGCTCGAGGTGGGCGTGCGGGTCTGGGCGGAAGCGCCCGTCACCGGCCGACGGACCCTCACGCTGTCATCGCATCTCGTGTTCGTGAAAGTGGACGAGCAGGTCACCCCGGCGCCAGTCCCGCAGTCGATTGAGCCGCGGGGCGCGGAGGAGGAGGTGCTCTTCGCCGCCGCACAGGAGCGTCGGGCCCAGCGCCTCCAGCGCTTCGCGCGCCGGGCCGAGCGGGAGCGGGAGACGGGAAACGATGCCGCCGAGGACCTGCGATGGCGATTCGAGTCGTGCCGCTCCGTCCTTCCGGAAGACGCGCTGTTCGGCAGCACGATGTTCGCGGGCAAGCTGCTCATGGACATCGACGAGGCCGGCGGCATTTTGTCGATGCGCTACACGCGCGGCTTCGTCATGACGGCATGCCTGGACGCGCTGGACTTCTACGGCCCGATCCGGAGCAATGAAGTGATCACGTTCAAGGCAGCGCTGAACCACGTCGGAACCTCGTCGCTCGAGATCGGCGTCAAGGTGCTCAGCGAGGTGCCGTGGACGGGCGAAGTGCGCCACGCCTGCACGGCTTACCTGACCTTCGTTCATCTCGGCTCGGAGCGGGGCAGTGACTTGCGCCCCCGGCCCTGCCCGCCATTCACGCCGACGACGCCTGGCGAGCAGCGGCGCTGGGCCGAGGCGCTCGACCGCCGGGCGCGACGGCTCGAGCGCGTGAAGCGACTGAGGGCATCCATACACGACGGAAGGTAGGGAGCCATGTCCGGACACTCACGCTGGTCGCAGATCAAGCGGAAGAAGGGCAAGACGGATGTCCAGCGGGGGAAGCTCTTTTCCAAGATCCTCCGCGAGATCACGGTGGCCGCCAAGCATGGCGGCGGCGATCCCAAGGGGAATATCCGCCTCAAGGCGGCCATGGAAGCGGCGCGGGCGGCCAATATGCCCGCCGACAATATCCGGCGCGCGATTCAGAAGGGCACGGGCGAACTGCCTGGCGAGCAGTACGAGGAGATCTCGTACGAAGGCTACGGGGCCGGCGGGGTGGCGGTGTTGGTGCGCACGCTCACCGACAACAAGAATCGCACGGGGCCGGAAATCCGGCACGTCTTCGAGAAGCACGAGGGCCGGATGGGCACCGCCGGCTGCGTGGCCTGGATGTTCGAGCGACGCGGGATCATCCAGGTGGACGCCGACAAGGTCAAGGAGGATGACCTGCTCGAGAAGGCGCTGGACGCGGGTGCCACGGACGTCAAGCTGGTCGAAAAAGTTTTCGAGATCACGACGACACCTGATGAAATGGAGGCGGTTCGCCAGACGCTCGAGCGCCAGGGCATGCCCGTGCTCGAAGCCAAGGTGGACATGGTCCCGCAATCCACGGTGCGCGTGGAGGGCAAGGACGCCGCGGCGGTGGTGCGGCTGATCGAAGCCCTCGAGGAGCAGGACGACGTCCAGTCCGTCTACGCCAACTACGACATCGCCGACGAAGTCCTCGACGCTATTACCGCCGCCTAGCGTGCTGCGGGTGATGGGCGTGGACCCCGGCCTCATCGCCACGGGCTTCGGCGTGCTGGAAGCCGGGTCGGCGGGGGTTGCGGTCGCCGACGCCGGGGTCATCAGCACCCTCGCCTCCCAGTCCCTCGAGGCGCGCCTGAATGCCATCCATCGGGCCGTGTATCGCCTGATCGAATCCCATTCGCCCGGCCTGCTCGTGGTCGAGGACCTCTACGCCGAGTACAAGTTCCCGCGCACGGCCATCCTGATGGGCCACGCCCGCGGGGTGATTTACCTGGCCGCCCGCCAGCTCGGCGTAGCGGTACTGGCGCTGTCACCATCTGAAGTGAAGCGGGCGATAACGGGGAATGGCTCGGCCGGCAAGGCGCAGGTGCAGCGGGCCGTGCAGACCGTGCTGGGCCTCAAGGACCTGCCGCGCCCCTCGCACGTGGCCGATGCCTTAGGGCTGGCCGTCACGGGCATGGCGCGGGTGACCGGGCGTCTGCCCGCCGGGCGCGGCGCGCGGCGTCCGACGCGATGATTGCCTCTCTGCGCGGGCGCCTGCGGCGAAAGTTCGAGGGCCGGCTGGTGGTCGAGGCGGCGGGCGTCGGCTACGAGGTGTTCGTT
This sequence comes from Candidatus Methylomirabilota bacterium, assembly GCA_046727155.1. Classification (GTDB taxonomy): domain Bacteria; phylum Methylomirabilota; class Methylomirabilia; order Rokubacteriales; family CSP1-6; genus DASSSH01. The sequence goes on from JBKPCB010000016.1 coordinate 14,005, forward strand.
CCCCCTGTGGTCCAGCGCGAGCTGGTGGCCGCCAAGCCGGGCGAAGGTGACGCGGCCGATGAGATCGCGCTGGCCATTCACTACCACGCCACCCAGAATCAGCCGCGGCCCGTCCTCATCGGATTCACGTCGGAGCTCGACAAGGAGTTCTTCGAGAAGCTGATCACAGTCAAGGACGTGGGCCCGCTGGTGGCGGCGCGCGCCCTTGCCGCCCCCGTAGCCGAGATCGCCGCCGCCATCGCGCGGCAGGACGAAGGCTATCTCCGGCGCCTGCCGGGCATCGGGCCGCAGAAGGCCAAGAACATCGTGGCGCAGCTCCAGGCGAAGGTGGCGAAGTTCGCGTTGATCCCGACGGCGCCGGCTCCGGAGGAGGCGGGGGCGGGAGTGTCGGCCGGGCTCGCCGATGACGATGGGGTGCGCGGCATGGTCTTCGAAGTGCTCGTCAAGCAACTCGGCCACCGGCCGAGCGAGGCGGCCCAACTGATCTCGGCCGCCTTTGGGCGGCGCCCGGGCATCGGCACGCCCGAGGAGCTCTTCGACGAGATCTACCGGGGCCAGAACCGATGACGGATGAAGCCCGCGTCATGAGCCGCCTCGTCCTCCCCGAAGAGGTGCAGGTCGAGCGGCAGCTCCGCCCGCAAAGGCTCGACGAGTATGTGGGCCAGCACGCCGCCGTCGGGAGCCTGCGCGTCTCGGTGGAGGCGGCGCGACAGCGGGGGGAGCCGCTGGACCACGTGCTCCTCTCCGGGCCGCCCGGCCTCGGCAAGACGACGCTCGCCACCATCCTGGCCAATGAGATGGGCGCCGCGATCGTGACCACGGCGGGCCCGTCGCTCGAGCGGGGCGCCGATCTGATGGGCATCCTGACGAATCTGAGCGAGCGCGACGTGCTGTTCATCGACGAGATCCACCGGCTGCCGCGAATCGTCGAGGAGCTGCTCTACCCGGCCATGGAGGACTTCTCGGTCAACTTCGTCATGGACAAGGGGCTCAACGCCCGCACCATGCGAATCCCGCTCCGCCCCTTCACGCTGGTCGGGGCCACCACGCGGCCCGGAATGCTCTCCTCACCGCTGCGCGAGCGCTTCGGGATCTTCCACCATCTGGATTTCTACTCGGACGAGGAGCTCGGCGCCATCATCCGTCGCTCGGCCTCGATTCTCGGCGCCACCGTCGAGGCCGCCGGGGCCGAGGCTATCGCGCGTCGCTCCCGGGGCACACCGCGCATCGCCAACCGCCTGCTGCGGCGGGTGCGCGATTACGCGCAGGTCAAGGGCGACGGCGTGGTCACTGGCGAGGTCGCCCGGCATTCGCTGGACGCGGAGGGTGTCGACGGCGCTGGGCTCGACCGGCTCGATCGCCGCTTCCTCTCGGCCATCATCGAGCAGTTCAATGGCGGACCCGCCGGGCTCGAGGCCATCGCCGCCACCATCAACGACGAGGCCGAGACGCTGGCCGAAGTGGTGGAGCCGTTCCTGCTGAAGATCGGCTTCGTGGTGCGCACTCCCAACGGGAGAAAAGCCACGCCCGCCGCCTATGCGCACCTGCGCTACGCTTCGCCGTCGTCCTCCGGCGGCCAGACGCAGCTGCCCCTCCAGTAAGAAGGCTCCTGCGGGAGGGCCGACGATGTCCGAGCTGGGGAAGATCCTTGTGGGGCTCGGCCTTGTCGTGGTACTTCTTGGAGTGATCCTGCTCCTGGCAGGAAATTTCTCGGGAAAGGTGCCATGGCTCGGACGACTGCCGGGAGACATCTATATCGACCGTGGCAACTGGAAGTTTTACTTTCCCGTCACCACCTCCCTTCTCATCTCCGTCGTCGTAAGCCTGCTGCTGTATTTCTTCGGCCGCCGCTAGGCGGTCGCGCCGTCCTCCTCTCGGCCCTTGTCCTCGCCGTGGGCCTCGCCTGGGGCCTGCCCGCCTCGGCCGCCGACGACATCCGGGTCGCGCTGAGCGAGAATGCCCGGACCGTGGAGATTGGCGGCGGGCCCATGATGGTGAGCGACCTCGGCGGTCAGGTCGTGCTGGACGAGACTCCGTCCTGGCTTCGCGTCCAGCGCAATGGCGGCGTGGAGGTGAGGGGACGTCGCGTGAACGGGGTGCGGCTGGTGCCGGCAAGTGCCGGTTACCTCCGATTCAATGGCCGCGAATATCCCGGCGCAATCGAGATCGTGGCCAGCGGCGACGGGCTCGCCGTGGTCAATGAGGTGCCCTTCGAAGAGTACCTGGCGGGCGCGGTCCAGGCCGAAGCCGGCGACAAGATGCCGGTCGAGATGCTCAAGGCCCAGGCGATCGTCGCCCGCACCTATGCCGCCTACCATCGGCAGCTCAATGCGGGCAAGCCCTACCACATCGTGGCGTCGAACGTGAACCAGCAGTACGCGGGCCGCGTGCTCCCCGACTCTACGGTCTGGACGGCGGTGCGGGAGACGGAGGGCCAGATCCTCCTCTGGGACGGCGGTCTCTTCCCGGCCTTCTACCACACCGATAGCGGCGGCCACACCGAGGATCCGCGCGCGGTGTTCGCGTCGAACAACCTGCCGGCGCTCCGGCCGGTGCGGGTGGAGTTCCCTTCGGCCTCTCCCTATCATCAGTGGCGACTCGACCTGCCCCTCGGCGAGCTTGCCGCGCTGCTCCACCGGGGCGGCGTCAACGTCGGGCGCGTGATCAGCCTCGAGGTCGTCGAGCGGAGCACTTCGCTTCGCGTCTCGCGCATCGCCGTCAGAGGCACGACCGGCGCCGTCACCCTGCGCGGCAATGAGCTCCGGCGGCTGGTCGGCTATGACGCGCTCAAGAGCACGCTCTTCGCGGTGGCGGTGGCCGGCTCCGTGGCGCGCTTCGCGGGGCGGGGCTATGGCCACGGCGTGGGGCTGGACCAGTGGAGCTCCAAGACCATGGCGGATCTCGGCTATACGGCCCGCCAGATCGTCGAGTACTACTATCCGGGAGCCGTCCTGGCCACGCTGCCGGCCTTTTCCGTCCTGCGGTAGCCGCCGGCTGCTGGCACGAGGATGTCCTGACTCGACTTCGAGCGCGCCGACGCGCGCGTCGGCCCGGTCGCTGGCTCCGACTCAGTCCCCACGTTACACTGCGCCAGTCATGGACCTGTCGTTGTTCGAATACCAGCTTCCCTCGGAGCTGATCGCCCAGGAGCCGGCCGAGCCACGCGACGCTTCACGCCTGCTGGTCCTGGACCGGCGCCGCGGCGGCTGGGAAGACCGGCGCTTCGGCGATTTCCCCGCCCTCCTGCGCCCGGGGGACTGTCTGATCGCGAATGAGAGCCGCGTCATTCCGGCGCGGCTCTTAGGGGCGCTCGAGTCCGGCGGTCAGCGCGTGGAGATGCTGCTGCTACGCCCGATCGCGCCCACGCGGTGGGAGGCGCTCGTTCGCCCGGCGCGGCGCTGCCGTCTGGCTGCCCGCGTACTGCTCGCGGGTGGCGCGGCGCGGGCCACGGTCGTCGAGCAGCGCGCCGAAGGTGTCCGGGTCGTCGAGATCGACGCGCCGTGGCCGGCGCGTGAGCTGCTCGAGCGGCATGGGCTGCCGCCGCTGCCGCCGTACATTGCCCGTCACGACGCACCCAAGCCTGAAGACCGGGACCGCTATCAGACCGTGTATGCCCGCCACGAGGGCTCCGTAGCGGCGCCCACCGCGGGCCTGCACTTCACCCCCGAGCTGGTCCGCGGTCTTGAAGCGGGCGGTGTCGAGGTCGATTTCCTGACGCTGCACGTCGGACCGGCGACCTTCCGACGGCCGCGTAGCGAACGCGTGGAGGAGCACCGGATGGATGCCGAGCCCGTCGAGATCCCGGAGGCGACCGCGAGAGCCGTCAATCGCGCGCGGACCGAGGGCCGCCGGGTGATCGCGGTGGGCACCACGACGGCACGCACGCTCGAGTGGGCCTGTGACGGCCAGGGCCGCGTGTCGCCGGGCGCCGGCGCAGCCGACCTCTTCATCTATCCCGGTCACCGCTTTCGCATCGTGGACGCGCTGCTCACCAATTTCCATCTCCCGCGCTCGACCCTGCTGCTATTAGCCGCGGCCTTCGCCGGCCGCGAGCTCATCCTGGCCGCCTACCAGCACGCAATCGCCGCGCGTTACCGCTTCTATTCATATGGTGACGCCATGCTCATCCTCTAGAGACATGGCGGCATTTGGATTCGAGCTCGTCAAGACGGACGGACGGGCGCGCCTCGGGCGCATGCGCACGGCGCACGGCCCGGTAGACACGCCCGCCTTCATGCCTGTGGCGAGCCAGGGCACGGTAAAGAGCCTGACGCCCGGCGATCTGCGCAACGCCGGCGCCCAGATCGTGCTGGCCAATACGTACCATCTGTTCCTGCGACCCGGGCATGATCTGATTCGCGAGCTGGGCGGCCTACACCGCTTCATGGGCTGGGACGGTCCCATCCTGACCGACTCGGGCGGGTTTCAGGTATTCAGTCTCGCCAAGCTCCGAAAAGTCGGCGAGGAAGGCGTCGAGTTCCGCTCCCACGTGGACGGCTCCCTGCGCGTGCTGTCGCCCGAGTCGTGCGTTGAGATTCAGCACGCGCTCGGCGTCGATGTTCTGCACCCGCTCGATGAATGTCTCGCGCATCCCGCCACGTCGGCCGAGACCGAGCGCTCGCTTGCTCTCACGCTCCGCTGGCTCGCACGTTCCGCAGCCGCCCACCGGAAGCTTGACCGAGACTCCGCGCTCTTCGGCATCGTGCAGGGCGGTGTCTATGAAGACCTGCGCCGGCGCGCCGTCGACGAGACCTGCGCGCTCGCGCTCGACGGCTACGCGATTGGCGGGCTTGCAGTCGGCGAACCCAAGCCCGTCATGTACGCGATCGCGGAGCTGGTCGCGGGCCTGCTGCCCGCCGATCGTCCCCGATACCTCATGGGCGTGGGCAAGCCGCCCGATCTCGTCGAGGCCGTCGCCCGAGGGATCGATCTCTTCGACTGCGTGATGCCGACGCGGAACGGGCGGAACGGCCAGGCGTTCACCGCGGATGGTCCGGTGACCATTGGTAACGCGGCGTGGACGCGCGATCCCGCGCCACTCGACCCGGACTGCGGCTGCGAGACCTGTCGCCGTTACTCGCGCGCCTACCTCCGGCACCTGTTCCTCGCGCGTGAGCTGCTGGCCTATCGCCTGCTCTCGCTGCACAATCTGAGCTTCTACTTCGGGCTGATGGCGCGCATGCGGCGCGCCGTCGCGGAGGGCCGCTTCGAGGCATTCCGCTCTGGGTTCCTGGACCGTTATGGGGTAGAATCCGTGAGCGGTTCGCAGGGCATTATCGCAGAAACGGAGGAGTGATCTTCATGGTGGACTTCGCATACGCCGCCGCCCAAATGCCCAACGGCGGCGGCTCGAGCTCGGTGATGACCCAGCTGATCTTCTTCGCGGCCATCTTCGCGATTTTCTACTTTCTTCTGGTCCGGCCGCAGCAGAAGCAGCGAAAGGAGCGCGAGGCCCTGCTGTCCGCCGTGAAGAAGGGCGATCGGGTCGTCACGACCAGCGGGCTGCACGGCACGGTGGTGGGTCTCAATGACAATACCGTGACCCTCAAGGTGACCGATCAGGTGCGGCTGGACTTTGACCGGTCTGCCATTGGCCGCATCGTGCCGGCGGGAGGCGAGAAGGAGCCCGCGTCCTGATGCGCAAGAACCTCAGTCTTCGCATCGGCATCGTCGTGGTCGTGATCCTGGCCTCCCTCGCCTACCTCGACGTCCACATCATGGTGGCGCGCCTGTTCGGCTACAACCGGCCGGCGCCCACGCCCATCAACCTCGGATTGGATCTCCAGGGTGGCATCCACCTGGTGTTGGGTGTGGACGTGGACAAGGCGGTCGAGGCGCAGGTCGAGCGGGCGGGGGATAGCGTGCGCGCCGAGCTGGAGAAGAAGGGAATCGGCGTCGCCCAAATCGAGCGGCGCGGCCCCACCGAGCTGGTCGTCCGGCTCGCCTCGCCGCAGGCTTGGAACGACGCCCAGAGCGTCTTTCGCGACATGGCCATCTTCGAGATAAAAGAGGCCGATCAGGGCGCCGGGCGCGTGGTGCTGACGCTCAGGCCCCGCGAGGCGGCGGCGATCAAGGACCTGGCCGTTCGTCAGGGACTGGAGACCATTCGCAACCGCGTGGATCAGTTCGGAGTGGCCGAGCCCTCGATCCAGCAACAGGGCGAGAACCGCATTCTCGTGCAACTGCCTGGCGTGCAGGATCCCGAGCGTGCGAAGGCACTCATCGGCAAGACGGCCCTGCTCGAGTTCAAGCTCCTGGACGACCGGACGGACGCCGAGACGGCGCTTCGGTCGGGGATCCCCGAAGGGGACGAGATCCTCTATCAGCGGCGCGTTGACAAGGAGACCAAGCAAGAGCGCAAGATCCCTTACCTGGTGCAGAAGAAGGTGCTCCTCACGGGGCGCGACCTGGCGACGGCGCGCGTGTCCATCGACCAGAACACCAGCGAGCCCTATGTCTCCGTTGACTTCAACGCGGCCGGCGCCAAGGCCTTCGGGGATCTCACCGATGCCAACGTCGGCCGGCGCTTGGCCATCATCCTCGACGGCAACATACACTCGGCCCCCCAGATCCGGGAGCGCATCCCGTCGGGCCGCGCCCAGATCACCGGCGGCTTTTCCAGCGACGAGGCCACTGACCTGGCCATCGTGCTTCGGGCGGGCGCCCTGCCGGCGCCCGTGCAGGTGCTGGAAGAGCGCACGGTGGGCCCGTCGCTGGGCGCCGACTCGATCCGCAAAGGCCTGCGTTCCACTCTGGCTGCGGCCCTCGCGGTCGTGGTCTTCATGCTGCTCTACTACCGCCTTTCCGGCCTCATCGCCGACTGCGCCCTGGCGCTGAACCTGGTCATTCTCATGGCGGCGATGGCCGGCTTTCACGCCACACTGACCCTGCCGGGCATCGCAGGAGTGGTCCTGACCATCGGCATGGCCGTGGACACCAACATTCTGATCTTCGAGCGAATCCGCGAGGAGCTCCGGCTCGGCAAGCCGCCACGGGCGGCCATCGAAGCAGGCTTCAGCCGCGCCTTCCGCACCGTGATCGACACCCACGTCACCGTGCTCGTGTCGGCGGCGATCCTCTACCAGTTCGGCACGGGGCCGGTGAAGGGCTTCGCCGTCTCCCTGGCCATCGGCATCCTGGCCAGCCTGTTCACCGCTGTCTTCTTCACCCGGCTCGTCTTCGACCTCATCTATATGGGGCAGCGCCGGGTCGCGTCCATCTCCATCTAGGGAACCCCATGCTGCAGATCTTCGTCAACGCCAACTACGATTTCGTGGGCAAGCGGCGATGGTTCTACCTCGCCTCGGCAACTCTCGTGGGGTTGGGCCTCCTCTCCATCGCCCTGCACGGCGGGCTGAACTACGGCATCGACTTCACCGGCGGCACCCTCATCCAGGTGCGATACGACAAGCCCGCGACGGTGGACCAGGTGCGCCGCGGCCTCGACGAGATCAAGCTGGGTAATTCGGTCATCCAGCAGTTCGGCGACGCGCGCGAGTTCATGATCCGGCTGCCACAGGGCGAGGGCAAGACCGAGGAGCTGTCGACTCGACTCCAGGGCGCGCTCTCGCACGCCGCGGGTGGCCAGGTGGAGATCCGCCGGGTCGAGTTCGTCGGGCCCCAGGTCGGACGCGACCTCCAGCTGCAAGCGCTCTATGCCGTCCTGGCTGGCATGGCCGGCATCCTGATCTACGTGGCCATCCGCTTCGATCTCCGGGGCGGCGTCATCTCCATCGTGGCGCTGGCACATGACGTGCTGGTGACCCTGGGTGCCCTGTCCGTATCCGGCCGAGAAATGTCCCTGCCGGTCCTGGCCGCGCTCCTGACCATCGTCGGGTATTCAATCAATGACACGATCGTCGTCTTCGACCGGATCCGCGAAAGCCGCGGCAAGGGTCTCCGGAAGGGCCAGGGTCTGGCCGAGAT
>JBKPCB010000017.1:0-12680 GCA_046727155.1 Candidatus Methylomirabilota bacterium
ATCCCACGTCACGGAATGGCGGATGCCCCGAAACCGGTTGGGGCTGGCGGCCTGCAGGGCCTCCAGCACCGGGGCCACCCGTGCGCCCAGGTTCAGGTTGGCGTGACCGACAATGGCCGCGGCAGCCCGACCGGGGCCGTAGAGACCGCTGGCGCTAGCCGCCGCCAGCCCCTGGACGAATTCCACTTCCCCCACGGGGCGCATCTCCTCCGGGCCGTCGGCGCGGTACATCGCTCGTGCCTCGATGAACACCGTGGAGCGCACGTTGTGACCGCTGTGCATGTCGGCGGCCAGCTCGTGGAGCAAATACCGCTGGTAAGGGATGCGCGTGGTGCGGAAGTCCCAGAAATGGTGATGGGGATCGCAAATGGGCATCCCCGGTTCCACCGTCGGTTCCTGGGTCAACGCCAGCCAGTCATTGCCTCCGAATGGCACGATGGCACCTCCGACCTCCATTCTACTTGGTCCGCTCCTTACCGTCCCGGGCGAAGCGGCGCCTTGACAGGGCGCCGGACGCGCCGCTAAGGTCGAGTCCCCCAAGGGGCCCGGTTCTCTGTGGACAGGAGCGTTCGTGGCTGATAATGCCTTTATCTTTCCTGTGCTCTACGTGAAGGGTTTCAAGCGCCATGACGGCTAGGGCGCGGGGCTGCGGCTGATGTACACCTGGCTCGACAAATGATGCGCGCCAACATTCCGATCGGCCGCCGCGCCTTCCTCGCCGGCGGGGTTGCGCTCGCTTGCGGGACGCTGCTCACCCGCGGGCGCGCCCGCGCCGCCGTCGCGGACCTCGACTTCGCTGACGCCCGGGCGGTCGCGCTCGCCATCCGGAGCGGGCAGGTCTCGTCTGTGGAGGTGGTGACGCGCTCGCTCGAGCGCATCAAGCGCTATAACCCCACGCTCAACGCCATCGTCACACTCACCGACGCCGCCGCGCTCGAGCGCGCGAAGGCTGCCGACGAGGCCCGCGCGCGCGGCGAGTGGTGGGGACCGCTGCACGGCGTGCCCATCACCATCAAGGACACCTACGAGGTGGCCGGCGTGCGCACAACGGCGGGCGCCCCATCGTTCGCGAGCCACGTCCCGAAGACGGACGCGGTTGTGGCGGCCCGGCTCCGCCTGGCGGGCGCGGTGATCCTCGGCAAGACCAACGTGCCGCCGATGGCCGCCGATTGGCAGAGCGACAACCCGATCTTCGGCGCCACGAACAACCCCTGGAACGCCGCGCGCACGCCCGGGGGATCGACGGGCGGCGGCGCTGCGGCACTGGCGGCCGGCCTCACGTACCTGGAGCCCGGCAGCGACATCGGCGGCTCGATCCGCATCCCGGCGCATTTCTGCGGTGTCTATGGCCACAAGCCGACGCTCAACGTGGTGCCCATGCGCGGCCACATCCCGCCGCCGCCGGGCGCGCCCGCCGGGCCCGGGACGCTCGCGGTCGGCGGTCCGCTCGCGCGCTCGGCCGCCGATTTGCGTCTGGCACTCGAGATCCTCGGCGGCCCCGACGACGGGGAAGCGCGCGCCTATCGTTGGTCGCTGCCGCCGGCGCGCGGCACGCGCCTGGCGGACTACCGCATCGGTTACGTTCTCGATGACCCACGCTGCCCCGTATCGTCCGACGTCGCCGAGGTCCTCGCCCGCGCGCTCGAGGCGTTGCGGCGTGCGGGCGCGACGCTGGAAGAAGGCTGGCCCCAGGGCGTCGACGCCACGAGCCAGCTCGACACGTACCTGCACCTGCTGTTCAGCGTGACGGCCCCTGACCTGACGCCCGAACAGATGGAGGCGGCACGCAAGCGCGCCGAGAACCAGGACGGCTCGTTCGAGGCCAAGCAAGCGCTCGCGGTGACCGCTCCGCCGCGCTACCAACAGCAGATGCACGGGCGTCGGCTGGCGGCCCGCGCGATCTGGCAGGCGTACTTCCGGACCCACGACGGCTTCCTGCTGCCGACCGCCTTCGTCAGCGCCTTTGCCCACGATCGCCGGCCGTTCCCACAGCGCACGATCGACACCCCGGCCGGTCCGCGACGCTATCTGGATCTCGCGTTCTGGATCGCCTTCGCAACGCTGACCGGTCTGCCTGCCACGACGGCGCCGGTCGGTTTGACGCGCGACGGCCTGCCCGTGGGCATCCAGATCATGGGCCCGTACCTCGAGGACGTAACACCTATCGAGATCGCGGGGCTCCTGGCCGACCTCACAGGCGGCTTCAAGCCGCCGCCGGGTTTCGCGTGAAGCAGTACGTCCTGCGCAGCGTGGCGCTCCCCACGCTCTTCCCGTGAGCGTCATCATCTTCGGGCTCATGCGGCTTATGCCCGGGGACTTGGCCACGGGCAGGGCACTTCGTTCGTATCCGGGAAATGCATTTGACACATGGATCGACGTTCCATACATTTGCCCACCACAGTCCGGTCGATCTCGCCTCGGTGTCCGACGGCGAAGGAGGAATGGCCCGATGACCCTCGAGTCGCGGTAAGCCATGTTCCCGCTCACCAACGATCAGCAAAGCCTTCGCGAGCGCGCACGGCGGTTCGCCCGCGAGGTCGTGGCGCCCCACGTCGAGGAGATGGACCGGACCAACGAGTACCCCTGGTCCATCGTCAAGGCCCTCGCCAAGCAGGGCTTCATGGGGATGAACGTTCCGCCCGAATACGGCGGGCAGGGGCGATCACTCCTCGACGTGGCGCTCGTTGTGGAAGAGATCGCCAAGGTCTGCGGGACGGTGGCCCGCATCGTCGTCGACGGCAATATGGGCATTGTCGGCGCCATCCGGCATTACGGCACCGAGGCCCAGCGACGCCGCTACCTGCCCTGGATAGTCGAAGGCGAAAAGCCGGCCATCGCCATTACCGAGCCCGAGGCGGGCTCGGCCGCCACCTCGCTCACCACGCGTGCAGTCCGGGACGGCGCTGCGCTCGTCCTCGATGGCGAGAAGCGCTGGATCACCGGAGCCGGCGTCTCGCAGCTCTATCTGGTCTTCGCCCGGTTCGACGAGGTCCCGGGCGCCGCCGGTGTCGGCGGCATCCTCGTCGAGGCGTCGACGCCCGGCTTGTCGGTGCCCAAGGTGCGCTGGATGATGGGGCTCCGCGGGATGCCTGAGGGCGATGTGCTCTTCCGCAACTGCCGCGTCCCCGCCGAGAACGTGCTGGTGGCGCCGGGGGACGGCTTCAAGCGGCTGATGACCGCCTATAATAGCCAGCGCGTCGGGGCCGGGACGGTGGCCTTGGGCATCGCCCAGGGCGCCTTCGACCTCGCGGTGGACTACGCCAAGCGCCGCGAGCAGTTCGGCCGGAAGATCGGCGAGTTCCAGGGGCTGCAATGGATGCTGGCCAACATGCACATCCAGCTGCAGTCCGCCCGCCTCCTGCTCTACCACGCCGCGCAGAACGCGGGCGACGGCTTCCCCGATGCGCTCGAGGCCGCGACGGCGAAGGTGAGCGCGGCGGAGGCCGCGATCGCGGTGACCAACGCGGCGTTGCAGATCCATGGGGCGGTCGGGTACTCGTGTGAGCTGCCGCTCGAGCGGATGGTCCGCGATGCGCGGATGTTCGCCATCGGCGGCGGCACGGTGGAGATGCAGCGGAACCTCATCGCCGAGCGGCTGCTCGGCGGCATCGCTCGCGGCTGAGCGGAACGGGAGGAGTGACATGCGCGCACTGCGGCTCGCGATCCTGATCATGACCGTAACGACTCTGGTCCTGGCCGCTGGCGTGGAGGCTCAGGAGAGCCTCAAGGTCGGCGTGCTCACCATCCGAAGCGGGCCCGCCACGCCGGTGGGCGATGACATCCTCGCCGGCATCCAGACGGCCACAAAGATGTACGGACCCGTCCTGGGTCGTTCCGTCGAGCTGGTCGTCGAGGACAGCCTGTGGAACCCGCAGCAGGCGGTGACCAAGGCGACCAAGCTGGTCCAGCAGAATCGGGTCGTCGCCATCCTCGGGACGAGCACCATCGAGTCGCTCGCGCTCCTGCCGGTCGCGGACCGGCTCGGCGTTCCCATCGTCACCTCCAATAGCGGCTCGGCGGCCATCACCCGCGACCGCTGCAGCAAGTGGGTGTTTCGCACCAACCCGGACGAGCTGATGTCGGCCGCCGCGCTGCAATACCTCATCACCGGGAATCCCCGGCTGCAGAACGCCAAGTGGTTCACCATCGGGCACGACTACCCGTGGAGCCGGCTCGTGGCGGGCTCGGTCAAGGGCGTGAAGAATCTCAAGTACGTGGGCGAGACCTTTGCGCCGCTCGATACGAGCGACTGGGCGCCGTTCATCGCCCAGGCGCGGACGGCGGGGGCGACGGCGGTGGTCATGCCCGTGACGCTCGGGACTCCGCTGCTCCAGTTCATCCAGCAGGCGCGCGAGTTCGGCCTGACGAACGACGCGGTGCTCGTGGCGCCCATCGGCCTGCCCGACTGGCTCGTGGACAAGCTCGGGGACACCTCGACCCGCGTCGTGTCGGCGGGCTCGTGGGCGGCCTGGCGCTACGAGGACCAGGAGCCGGCCACCAAGCGGTTCAACGAGGCCTTCTACCAGCTGAACGGCCGCGTGGCGGGCATGCAGTCGCTGCAGGCCGGCGCGGCCGCCCTGATGCTCTACAACGCGATCGCCAAGGCCGGGTCGACGGACCCGGAGGCCGTCGTCAAGGCTCTCGAGGCCGTCGAGGTGCGCACCCCGGTGGGGCCGCTCAAGTTCCAGTCGGGCGGGCGTCAGGCCGAGGCCCCGCTATTCCTCGGGCCGTATGAGAGCGTCGCGCCGCCCCGCTACGCCGCCCGCTTCGCCCAGCGGGTGGAGGCGTTTCCGGCCAGCAAGTCACTGACCGTCACGGCCAAGGAGAGCGGGTGCAACCTTAAATAGCCGCGGGCCGCGAATGGACGCCAACTTCCTGTTCGTCAGCGCGCTCAACGGGGTCGTCTACGGCGCCTTCCTCTTGCTGACGAGCCTCGGCCTGAGCCTCGTCTTCGGGCTCGGCCGCGTGGTGAACTTCGCTCACGGCGCCCTCTACGCGTTGGGCGGCTACGCGCTCGCGGATGTGATGCGGCGGGCGGGGCTGGACTACTGGCCGGCGCTCGTGGCGGCGCCGCTCGTGGTGGTTCCGCTCGCCATCGTGATGGAGCGCCTCACGATCTTCCCCGTCCGGAACCGTCCCGAGATCTATACGCTGCTCGTCACCTTCGGCGTCTCGTTCATGATTATCGGCGGGATCGAGTACGCATGGGGCACCGGCACCGTCCTGATCGCGACGCCGCGGCCGTTCACCGGCACGGTGAGCATCGCGGGCAACCAGTTCCCCCTCTACCGGCTGTTCGCCGCGGCGCTGTCCCTGGTCGTCTCCGTCGGCGTGTTCGCCTTCGTGCAGCTCACGCCCGTCGGCCTTCGCATCCGAGCCATCACGGACGACCGCGACATGGCCGAGTCCCTCGGCATCGATACCAAGTGGATCCTCACTCTGGTCTTCGGGGGCGCGGCCGGGCTGGCGGCCTTCGCCGGGGCGCTCGGCGCTCCGATCTTCGCGGTGCAGCCGGAGATGGGAACGGGAATCCTGCTGGACTCCTTCCTCGCCGTGATCCTGGGCGGGCTCGGGAACCTGCCCGGCTCAGCGCTGGGGGCGTTCATCGTGGCCATGACGAAGTCCATCGGCGGCGGCTATATCGCGGACTGGTCCGTGGCGTTTCTCTTCCTCGTCGTCGGCATCGTGCTGGTGCTCCGCCCCACTGGTGTCCTTGGTCGTGGCCGTGTGGCCTGACTCACCCGGAATGGCGCCGGCGACGGTCGCGGCCGGGCGGCGCGCCCTCTCGTCGCGTGAGCTCTGGGGACAGCTCGCGCTCCCCCTGGCGGCTGCAGCCCTTCTGGCCGTTCCATTCATTGGGACGCCGATCTTCACCGCCACGCTGCTGAACGAGGCGCTCATCTATGCCATCTGGGCCTTGAGCCTCGATCTGTTGGTCGGGTTCACTGGCCTCGTCTCCTTCGGGCACGCGGCGGGATTCGGCCTCGCGACCTATGCCGCCGGGTATTTCGCCCGCGAGGTGTCGGCGGACTTCCTCCTCACCCTTGCGGTCGCCGAGGGCGTCGTCGTCGCGGTCGCGCTCCTCGCCGGCTTCATCGCCACGCGCGTCTCCGGCGTGGCTTTTGCCATCATCAGCCTCGCCGTGTGCCAGGTGCTGTTCCAGATCGCGGTCGGGTGGCGCTCCGTCACCCAGGGGATGGACGGGCTGGTGGGCGTGCCGCTCCCGCGGCTGTTCGGCCGCGCCATCGCCATGGGCCCCGCCTTCTACACGCTGAGCGCTGTTCTCCTCGTGACGAGCTACCTGGCGCTGCGGTGGCTTGTGGGATCGCCCTTCGGGCGCACGCTCGCGGCGATCCGCTCGAGCGAGCTGAGGGCGGCGGCCGTCGGCATCGACGTTCGCTTGCACAAGTGGGCGGCGGTGGTGATCTCGTGGGCGGTCGCGGGCGTGGCGGGGACGCTGTTCGTCTTCATGAAGGCTGGCACGACGCCGATGGTGCTGCACTGGTCCGAGTCCGGCAATGTGCTCGCCATGACGATCTTCGGCGGGCTCGGGACGCTTCTCGGCCCCGTGGTGGGCGCGGTCGCGTTCGTCTTCCTGCGTGACGAGCTGACGACGCAGACCCAGGCCTGGCAGTTCGGCTTCGGGCTGGTGTTCGTCCTGGTGGTGATTCTCTTCCCCAACGGCCTGGCGGGTGTCGCGGGCCGCCTGTGGAGCCGGTCATAGCCCCGGCGCTCCAGGTCCGCGAGCTCTCGAAGTCGTTCGGAGCGGTCCGTGCCGTCGACCGGGTGAGCCTGGAGGTGGAGGCGGGACACGTGCACTCGCTGATCGGGCCGAATGGGGCGGGAAAGACGACGCTGTTCAACTGTGTCACGGGCTTCCTGCGGCCCGACGCGGGCCGCGTCCTCCTCCGGGGAGCCGAAATCGCCGGCTGGCCCTCGCATCGGCTGGTGGCGGCGGGGCTCGTCCGCACCTTCCAGATCACCAAGGTCTTCGACGAGCTTCCCGTCCTGGAGAACGTCGAGCTGGCCGTCCGGTCGCGGCTCGGACTGAACTTCGATGTGGTGCATCGCGCGTGCGCCCTGACCGACGCCCGCCGCGAGGCGGAGGACGTGTTGGACCTGGTCGGGCTCGCGGACCGGCATCAGGTCCGGGCGGACCAGCTCGGCCACGGGGACCGGCGGGTGCTCGAGGTGGCGATCGGAATCGCGCTGAGGCCGGTCGTGCTGCTCCTGGACGAGCCCACCGCCGGGATGTCGCGGGCGGAGACCGAGCGGATCGCGCAGCTCATCCGGCGCCTCGCCGACCGGACCAGCGTGCTGCTCGTCGAGCACGACACCGAGATGGTGCTGGCGATCTCCGACGAGATCACGGTGATGACCCAGGGACAGGTGATCGCGCGCGGGACGCCCGATGCGATCAGCCGCGATCCGATGGTGCAGGACGCCTATCTCGGCGCCGTGGACGTGGGGAGCGCGTGATGCTCACCCTCGACGGCGTCCACGTCCACTATGGCCCGGCCCATGTCCTGCACGGCGTGGCGCTCGGCGTCGAGCGGGGACAGATCGCCTGTCTGGTCGGCCGCAACGGGGCCGGCAAGAGCACGACGCTCAAGGCGATCATGGGGTTGCTGCGACCGAGTGCGGGGAGCATTGTCTTCGAAGGCCGCCAGATCGACGGGCAGTCTCCGCACCGCATCGCCGCCCTGGGGATCGCCTGGGTGCCGGAAGACCGCCGCGTGTTCGGCTCGCTCTCGGTGGAGGAGAATATCCGCGTGGCCGCTCAGGCGACGGGCCGGGCGGATGGACAGGACGCCTGCGCGGCACTCGAGACGTTCGCGGACCTCGTGCCGCGCGCGCACCAGATCGCCTCGAGCCTAAGTGGCGGCCAGCAGCAGATGCTGGCGGTGGCCCGCGCTCTGGCCAGCCGGCCGGCCCTCATCCTCCTGGATGAGCCGACGGAGGGGCTGGCCCCGAGCCTGGTCAACGCCATCCGTGCGGGCATCCTGGCCGCGCGTGCCCGCGGCATCGCGATCCTGCTGGTGGAGCAGAACCTGCAGCTCGCCCTCGGCGTCGGCGACGTATTCTATGTGCTGGCCCGTGGCGCGGTGGCCTTCCGCGGGAGCCGGAGCGAGCTCCTCGGCCGGCCCGACGTCATCGCCGAGCACCTGGGAGTCGGACAGCTGAAGACGGCTCAACGCGACGTCGCCCGCGGCGCCGCGCGCCCAATCTGAGACCGGTCACAAGGAGGACATGTATGTATCCAGGCCTGAGCGCAGAGCAGTCGGTCATCGTCGAGCGCGTGCTGGCGCTGCAGAAGACCTTCGCGGAGCGCGCGCCCCGCTATGACCGTGAATCGGCCTTCCCGACCGAGAATTACGCAGACCTCCGCAAGGCCGGGCTGCTCGGGCTCACCGTGCCCAAGGCCTATGGCGGCGTGGGGGCCGACTGGCCGACCTATGCGTTCACGATGCTCGAGATCGCCAAGGGAGACTCGGCCACGGCTCTCACCTTCAACATGCACGCCGTAATCCTGGACTTCATCGCCGCCCTCGGCACCGACGTCCAGAAGAAGCGCTGGTTCGGCGCGGTCGTGGACGACGGCCGGTTGTTCTCGTCCGTGACGAGCGAGCCCCAGTCGAGCTTCCGGCACAAGTTCGTGCTCACCACGATCTTCAAGCCGGTGGACGGCGGGTACCTCCTGAATGGCACCAAGCACTTCGCCTCGCTGGGCGAGCACAGCGATTTCCACTTTGTCACGGCGCTCATCGAGGGCACCACCACGGCCCGCGAGGGGCAGCGGTCGGCCCTCGTGCCGAAGACCAGCAAGGGGATCAGCGTGGTGCACAACTGGGACGCCACCGGAATGCGCGGCACCTCGAGCGACACGATCAAGTACGAGGACTGCTTCGTCTCCGAAGAGGACTGCCTCGGGGGCATCGCGGCGCTGGCGGGGATCGACATCACCGGCTTCGCCCTCGGGTACGCGGCGATCTACCTCGGCATCGGCGAGGCGGCCTTCGACTACGTCCTCGAGTACGCGAAGACGAAGAGCTTCCAGCTCCCGGAGCCGCTCGCCCATCACCCCTCGGCGCAGCGGTCCCTCGGGGAGATGGCGACCATGATCCGGGCGGCGCGGAGCCTGCTGCGCGAAGCGGCGGAAGTCAAGATGCGGGGGGACCGCGTCGCGACGACCCTGGCGGTGAACCAGGCGAAGTGCTTCTGCTCCGACGCGGGAGCCTACGTGACCGATCGCGCGATTCGTCTGGCCGGCGGCCGCGGGATCCTCAAACAATACCCGCTCGAGCGCTGGCATCGCGACGCGATGTGCGGGCCGGTTATGTCGCCGTCCAACGACCGGTGTCTCGAGACCGCCGGCAAGATCCTGGCCGGGCTCGAGGGCAAGACGCTCGAGTACGTGTGATGGGGTCAGGTCTTGAAATGCAACATTTTGTGACGGCAATTGCCGTCACCGTTTGTCGTATTTCAAGACCTGACCCCAAAGGGTGATGCGGGTGGCGACCGTCGCCGAGTACTTCGCCCAGCGCATCCATCAGCTGGGCGTCCGTCACGCCTTCGGCATCCCCGGCGGAGAGGTCCTCGAAGTCATGGAGGCCCTCCGTCGGGCGGGTGTCGACTTCCACCTCGTCAAGCACGAAACCGCCGGCGGCTTCATGGCCGACGCCATCGCCCAGCTCACCGGCACGCCGGCGCTCCTCGTGGCCACGCTCGGGCCCGGGGTTTCAAACCTCGTGACTGCGGTCTCGAATGCCTACCTCGACCGCACGCCCATGGTCGTCCTGACGGCCTGCCTCGATCCGGGCACCACCGCCACCTACACTCATCAGGTATTCGACCAGACGGCGCTGCTCGCGCCGATCACGAAGTGCAGCGTGACGCTCACCGAGCGTGGGGCGCCGGCCCAGGTCGACCGGGCGCTGGCGCTTGCCACGAGCGGGGTGCCCGGCCCCGTGCATCTCAACGTGCCGACGCGGGTGGCCGGCGCGGTCGTGGAGGCTTCCCTCGAGCCGCTCCCGACGCGGGCGCCGCTCGGGCTCACGCCCGGTCGTGAGCTGGACACGCTGGTGGGCTGGCTGGGCCAGGCTGAGCGACCGCTCGTCCTGGCCGGGCTGGGCATCCTCTATCACGGGGCGCATGCCGAGCTCGCGGCCTTCACCAGGCGCGCCGGCGCCGGCCTCATCACCACCTACAAGGCCAAGGGCGTTGTTCCGGAGGACAATCCGGCCGTGATCGGCGGCGCCGGGCTTTCACCCGTCGCCGACCGCGTGCTCTTCAAGGCGCTTCAGGCAGCAGACCTGATCCTGTGCCTCGGCTACGATCCGGTCGAGATGCGGGACTCGTGGATCCAGCCGTGGGACCGGAAGACGAACTCCGCCGAGATCGCGTGGGCGCCCCTGGAGCATCAGGTCCATCACTGCAAGCTCGAATTCGTCGCCGACCTGCGCCTCGCCCTGGCCGCGCTGGCCGCGCGGATTCCCGACCGTGGCGGCACCACGTGGCTCGACGGGCTTCCCGCGACGGTGCGCAGCGAGATCGCCGTGTCTCTCCGCCCGCGGGTGAGCGGCAGCTGGGGCCCCCACGCCGCGATCGAGACGTGCCGCGCGGCCTTCCCGCGCGACACGGTCGCGACGGTGGACACCGGCTCGCATCGCATCCTCCTGAGTCACGTCTGGGAGTGCTTCGAGCCCTTCGGGTTGCTCCAATCGACGGGCCTTGCAACCATGGGTTACGGACTGCCCGCCGCCATCGGAGCCAAGATCGCCCGTCCGGATCGCCCCGTGGTCTGCTTCACCGGCGACGGCGGCCTCGAGATGACCATCGGCGAGCTGGCGACGCTCCGGGATCTCGGCCTGCCGCTCACGATCGTGTGCTTCGCCGACCGCTCACTCGCCCTGATCGAGCTCAAGCAGCGCCGGATGAAGCTCCCCAACCTGGGCGTCGACTTCCCGGGCACCGACTTTGTCGGCGTCGCCCAGGCCTACGGAGGCCACGGGGTGCGGGTGCGCGATCAGGCCGCGCTGGCCGCCGCCTGCCGCGAGGCCCTCGGCGGGACCCGCTTCACGGTAATCGAGGTCGTAATTGACAAGGGCGAGTACGAAGGGCAGATGTAGCAGGCCGCAAAGAGAGAAAACTGAAGGTCTCTTGGGCCGACCGCGCGACCCACGTGGTGTTTAAGCAGACGATCCCCTTCGTCTCCCGTTGGACACGAGGAAGCAGTGGAGGCACTTCAAGAGTTCCTCGACAATTTTACGTACCTTGGCATTTTCGCCGTGCTCCTGCTCGGGAGCCTGGGGGTGCCAATCCCAGAGGAAATTCCGATCATCGCGGCCGCCGTGTTGAGCCACGAGGGTATCGTCCGATGGTGGCTTGCGCTGCCCGTCTGCCTGCTGGGGGTGCTATCCGGCGATATGGTGCTCTACTGGGTCGGCCGGCACTGGGGTGAGCAGGTCCTCAACTGGCGACTGGTCCGGCTGGTACTGTCGCCCGCGCGGGAGCAGTGGCTGAACGCAGCGTATCGACGGCATGCACTGAAGACCGTCGTCACGGCGCGGCACGTCATGGGACTCCGCGCCGCCGCGTTTCTGACCGCGGGCAGTGCGAGGGTGCCGTTCTGGAAGTTCGTGGCGGCGGACGCGGGCGCCGCCTTAATCGGCGTCCCGTTGGCGTTCGGGTTAGCTTACTTCTTCACGGATCAGATCAAAGCGATCATGGCCGATGTGCACCGGGCAGAGCGCTGGCTCGCTCTCGCCGGCCTCGTGGCGCTTGCGGTGGTGCTGGTCGTCGGCGTGTGGCGATGGTATCGTCGCGTCGGGACGGAGCCTCTGGACGAGGAACCGGCCGAGGGACATTCGCCGCCGCCCTCACAACGGATCCGCTAGCGCCCCATGGACCTGCACTGGCTCCTGGCCGAGGAGTGCCGATTGCGGCGGCAGAGGTGGCTCAACCGGAGCGGGAGGAACCAGTGATTGGTGCGGCGCACGTTCATTGGGGTGATCGCTGGCGGTCTTCTTGCCGTGCCGCTGACAGCCCAGCGACAGGAGATTGGGAATGGCCAAGCCACGTAGTCGCACAAGTCGCACGCACCGCTTCATCCGGCAGCATTCGTTGAGCATTGCCTCAATCGGTATCCTCGTTCTGTGGATTTGTCTATACAGTGGCTCCAGCTCCGGGACCCATCTTGGTTCATTCTTTGGCAATGCGATCGCCGACTGGTCGGGCGTCGTGGTGATGGTATTTGCGACCAAGTACTTGTACGAGAAGGGCTCGGCCGAAAGTCGGCGTCCACCGCGAAACCTCTTGAGTCCCGTCTTGGAGCGACTGCGCGACCACTCTCTCAGCATCTTTCTCGTCATCACGGGTATCGGCTGGATTGCGCTCTATGCTTCGATGGACTCCGAGGCCAAGTGGGGGCAGGTCGTCGGAAACATTGTGTCCGAATGGACGCAGGTGTTCGGTCTCGTACTGTTGACGAAACGGCTGATCGAGCGGCACTCCAGGGAGAGCTCCCGGTGAACATCAGGCGCCGTAAGCCGGGGCCCGACCCCATTGCGCTGGAAAGGCCAACAGGCCGGAGCAGGTGCGTCGCTCCGGCCCGAGGTCCCAACGTCCTCACGTCCTTCTGCGGCTCCGTAAGGATGCCGGCTCTACTCGCAGCCCAACGC
>JBKPCB010000018.1:0-16284 GCA_046727155.1 Candidatus Methylomirabilota bacterium
CCCGACGAGATGGAAGCGCTCGAGCCTCAGCGTGTCGGTGAGCGCCGCCAGGTCGTCGGCCATGCTGGCGATCCGATAGTCGGCGTCATGAGGGGCGTCGCTGTCGCCGTGGCCGCGCTGGTCGAGCGCCAGCACACGGAAACCCGGCATCAGCCGCTCGGCGAAATGATCCCAGACGCGCGCATGGCCGGTGATGCCGTGGAGCAGGATAACGGGCGGGGCGTCGGGCGAGCCCCACTCCGCGTAATGGAGGCTGAGGCCGTTGACCTTCACGGCGCGATCGGAAAAGGACATGGACTTGCTCAGTCTAATCGGCGTGGCGCGAGGGGTCAATTGCCCGCGCGAGCCGCGAAGAGGCGCCACTCGCCCGGCACGCCCTTGAGAGTGTGAGTGCCTTGATCGTCGAAGTGGAGGCCTGAGCCGGCGACCAGATCCTTGACGGTGCTCGAGACGAGCACCTCCCCAGGGCGCGCGTGGGAGGCGACACGGGCGCCGATGTGCACGGCGATGCCGCCGACTTTTTCACCCATCACCTCACATTCACCGGTGTGAAGGCCGGCACGAATCTCGACGCCCAGGGGACGGACGCCGCCACCGATAGCCTGGGCGCAGCGCACGGCGCGGGCCGGGCCGTCGAACGCCGCGAAGAAGCCGTCGCCCGCGGTATCGATCTCTCGGCCGCGGAAGCGAGCCAGCTCGCGACGGGCAAGCGCGTAATATGCGTCCAGCAGCTCGCGCCAGCGCCGGTCGCCCAGGGCGGCGGCCTTCTCGGTGGAGCCGATGATGTCGGCGAAGAGGATGGTGGCGAGAATGCGGTCGGCCTCCCGGCCGTGGCGCACGCCCGTCACGAACTCCTCCACCTCGCCGAGGATGGCCTCCACATCGCCGACCCACGGGATGTGATCGTCACCGGGAAGCTCCACGTACTTGACTCCTGGAATTCGCTCCGCCATGTAGCGCGCGCCCTCGATCCGGCTCACCCGGTCACCGACCCGCTGAAGGAGGAGGGTGGGCACGCGGATGACCGGGAGGATCTGTCGCGCGTCGGTTTCGTACATCATGGCGATCAGGCTCCGTGCGCTGGCGGGGCTCACTGCGAACCGCTCGAGCCGTGCCCACGACTCCCGGAACCGGTCGTTCCCAGCCATGCTCGGCGCGAAGATGTCCGCGCTGAAGCCGGTACCCCATCCGCGCTCAATGCGCTCGAGGAAGATCTGAAGCGCGTCCGCAGGCATGCCGATCGGATAATCCGGCGCACGCGTCAGCCGTGCGAAGGTCCCGTAGAGGATGAGCGCCGTTGTCCGCTCGGGGTAGGTCGCCGCGAACATGAGGCACATCGGGCCGCCCTCGGAGATTCCGAAGATCGCGGCGCGCTCGGAACCGACGGCGTCCATGACGGCGCGCACATCGTCCATGCGCTGCTCGAGGGTGGGGAGGTTGGCCACACGATCCGAGAGCCCGGTACCCCTCCGGTCGAGGAGGATGAGCCTGGAGAAGGAAGACAGGCGCTTCAGGAAGGCGGAGAGCCATGGCTCGTCCCAAGCGAACTCGATATGCGAAACCCAGCCCGGCACGAGGACGAGGTCCACCGACCCCTGGCCCACCACCTGGTAGGCGATGTGAAGGTCGCCGCTCTTCGCGTATTGGGTTTTAGGTTGGGTCGCCATGGCGCTCCGCCGGCGAAAACACTATGGATGGCTTCGCTGCGGCCGTCAAGCCGCGGAGCGGATGGATCGGCGTGAGTTCCCTCCCGCGCTTTTCCGCTTGACAGGTTCTTCGGGTCGCCATGGTCACGCGGCGGCAGCGCTCTAAAGGTACCGGCCCAGCGGTCCACGCTCGCCGGCCGGCGCGGATTCGAGTGGGCCCGAGTCAAAAATCATTCCCCGTCTCGAAAACACTCGCCCCGGCGCAGGACGGAGGCGCGGAAACCGGGGTGTAGAGTCGGCCCAGGAGGGCTCGCCATGCAGAGCCACGTCTCACCCGTGCCTGTCTCGCAGCATCCCTTTGCGGAGTTGGACCGGCTCGGCGACGAGATCGCCGAGCTGTCCGCGCACCTCGACGCCGCCACCGCGCGCCTCCTCGCCCTGATCCGGGAGTTCGACGCGCGAGGAGGATGGAACACGGGCTTTCGCTCCTGCGCCGCGTGGCTGAGCTGGAGAGTGGGGCTCGACCTGGGCGCCGCCCGCGAACGCGTTCGGGTCGCGCGCGCCCTCGAGACGCTGCCACTCGTCGCCCAGGCCCTTGCTGGCGGGCAGGTGTCGTACGCCAAGGTCCGCGCCATCACCCGCGTGGCGACGCCGGAGACGGAAGCGCGGCTGCTGGCGGTGGCGCGCGCTGGGACGGCCGCTCACGTCGAGCGGATCGTGCGCGGCTGGCGTTGGGTAGACCGGCGGGCCGAGGCTCGGGAGACCGCGCTGCGGCATGCGAGCCGGGCACTTCACGTCTACCAGGACGAGGACGGCCTAGTGGTCCTCAGGGGGCGGCTCGAGCCCGAGGTGGGGGCGCTGCTCGTGCAGGCGCTCTCCGCCGCGCGCGAGACGCTGTACCAGCGGGCCCGCGTGCCGGACGGGCAGGGAGACGTTTCCGCGGAAACGCCGACGATGGCCCAGCGGCAGGCCGATGCCCTGGCCCTCCTCGCTGAGACGGCCCTGCATCAGGGGCTCGATCCCGGCGCACCGGGCGAGCGCTACCAGGTGGTGGTCCACGTCGACGCCCAGGCCCTGGCCGAGCCGGAGCAGCCGGGCCAGTCGGTCATGGAAGATGGCGCGCGCGTTTCCGCGGAAACGTCCCGGCGCCTGGCCTGTGACGCGAGCCGGGTGGTAATGCGCCATGATGATGCCGGCCGTCTGCTGGAGATCGGGGCCCGGACCCGGACGATTCCCCCCGCCTTGCGGCGCGCGCTCCAGCATCGGGACCGGGGCTGCCGCTTCCCCGGCTGCGGCGTCCGCTTCGGCCAAGGGCATCATCTCCGCCACTGGGCGCACGGGGGGCCGACCACGCTCTCGAACCTCGCGCTTCTCTGCTGGCGACATCACCGAGCGGTGCACGAGGAGGGCTACCAGGTCGCGCGCGGGCCTGACGGCTCGCTCCGCTTCCAGCGGCCGGACGGCCGCCCGCTGCCTGAGGTGCCGCCGCCTGCTGCAGTGCCCGGTGATCCCGTCAAGGCGCTCCGCGCATGTCACGACTCGATCGGCCTTCACGTCGACGCGCGCACGGCGTGCGCCGGTTGGCTCGGGGAACGCCTCGATCTGGGCTGGGCGATCGACGTCCTGCATCCCCGGGCGCGCAGGCCAACGTCGCTTGACCACTCCGCCCCCGGACGCTAAGGTCAGGAGGCCTTTTCCCGAACTCGCTGACCCACATCGAAGGAGATAGAGCATCAACCTCAACACTGCTAGAGCACTCGGCCTGACGATCCCGCCGTCGCTGCTCCTGCGGACGGATGAGATCATCCAGTGATAGACCGTCGCACGTTCCTTACTAGCACGGGCGCGGTGCTCCTTGCCGCCCCGCTCGCCGCCGAGGCTCAGCAGGCAGGAACCCGGCGGATCGGTCTCTTAGAAACTAGCTCGCCTTCCCCAGCCCGTGTCCTCCTCTGGGAGACATTACGGCAACGGCTGCGCGAGTTGGGCTACCTGGAAGGACAGAACATCGCCTTTGAGTCCCGATTCGGAGAGGGAAAACCCGACAGGCTTTCCAGTCTTGCGGCCGAGCTGGTCGGCCTCAAGGTCGAGGTTATCGTCACGTCTGGTACGCCAGCGAGCCTGGCGGCCAAACAGGCGACGCGCACGATCCCCATCGTCATGGCACAACTCGCTGATCCGGTGGGCGCAGGGCTCGTCGCGAGCCTCGCGCGGCCGGGTGGGAACGTCACGGGGCTGACGACACAGGATGCCGATTTGGGCGGAAAACGGCTGGAACTCCTCCTGCAGGTCGTTCCGAGAGTTTCTCGTCTTGCTCTGCTCATTGATGAGGCCAGCCCTGGCACCGTGCTCATTGCGAAAGGCACACAGGCTGCGGCCCGATCGGCGGGCGTGCAGCTTCAATCCCTGGGCGTGCGCGGTCCGGGCGAGTTGGACCGTGCATTTTCCGCGATGAAGGAAGGGCAAGCCGGTGCTCTCATTGTAGAGTCGAGCTCGATGTTGTTTACGTCGCGAACGCGACTGGCGGACCTCGCGCTGAAGAACCGGCTGCCCACCGTGTTCGCGCAGAGAGAGTACGCCGAGGCTGGCGGCCTTATGGCGTACGCGGCGGACTTCTCGGACCTTTTCCGGCGCGCCGCGACCTTCGTGGACAAGATCCTGAAGGGCGCGAAGCCCGCCGATCTCCCTATCGAGCAGCCGACAAAGTTCGACTTCGTGATCAACCTCAAGACCGCGAAGGCGCTCGGCCTGACGATCCCACCGTCACTGATGCTGCGCGCGGACGAGGTGATCCAGTGATGGAACGGCGGGCATTCATCGGCACTCTGGCTGGTGGCCTCCTCGCCGCCTCATTCGCGGCCGAGGCCCAGCAGGCGGCCAAGGTCCCTCGAATAGGCTACCTGGCGAGCACCCTAGCCGCTGCTAATGAGGCCTTCCGTCAAGGACTGCGTGACCTTGGCTACGTCGAGGGCCGCAACGTCGTGATTGAATACCGGGATGCCGAGGGGAAGTTAGACCGGATCCCCGCTCTTGCGGCCGACCTGGTTGCGCTCCAGGTTGATGTCATCGTGGTTCCAGGCACACCCGCCGCCCTGGCCACCAAGCAAGCGACCAGGACCATCCCCATCGTTTTCACCTGGGCTGCCGATCCGGTTAGGAGCGGGCTTGTCACCAGCCTGGCGCGGCCGGGCGGCAATGTCACGGGCCTGTCTGTCCTCGCCCCGGAGCTCGTCGGCAAGCGTCTGGAACTGCTCAGGGAGGCCGTCCCGGGGGCCAGTCGGATCGCTGTCCTCTGGCGTCCAGGTGACTACGGCGAACGCACGGAAAGAGAAATGCTGGGGGAAGCAGACGTCGCGGCACGGGCGCTGGGGGTGCGGCTTCAAGTCGTTGAGGCGCGAGGGCCGGAGGACTTCGACAGGGCCTTCTCGGAAATGACCAGGATGCGTGTGGATGCTGTGACCGTGCAGTCAACCAACATCTTCCTCGTGGAGCGAAGACGCCTCGTGGACCTGGCGGCCAAGCACCGGCTACCGGCAATGTATCTAGCGAGGGAGTTTGTCGATGCCGGGGGCCTGATGTCCTATGCACCAAACGTCGCTAATCTGTTTCGGCGCGCCGCCACCTACGTGGACAAGATTCTCAAGGGCGCTAAGCCCGCCGACCTGCCCGTCGAGCAGCCGACGAAGTTCGAGCTGGTGATCAACCTAAAGACCGCCAAGGCGCTCGGCCTGACGATCCCGCCGTCGGTGCTGGGGCGGGCGGATGAGGTTATCCAGTAGGGGCCGATAAGGCCTATTAGATGATACTGACCCGGCGGGGGTTTACCGCTCACAACTTGCAAAGTGCCCGTCATAACAGGTAGATTGGCCCGGTACCAGCGGTTGAGAGAGTAGAGGGCAATCCGAGGGGAGCGTCATGGCCACACACGCGATCACCGATCTCGCGATCATCCTCAAGCCCGAAGACGACGTGGCCATCGCCAAGCGCGAGATCCCGGCCGGCACCATCCTTGAAGACGCCGGCGGCCGCATCGAGGTGAGGCAGGACATCAAGCCGGGCCACAAGGTGGCGCGGCGGGCCAAGCGGACGAGCGACGTGGTCCGGCGCTACGGGCAACCCATCGGATTCGCGACCGCCGACATCGCCGTGGGCGATCACGTCCACACCCAGAATCTGGCCGTGGGCGACCTCCACCAGGAGTACGAGTTCTGCACCGACGTCAAGCCCGTGGACTATTACCCGCCGTCGCAGATGCGATTCTTCGACGGCTACCGGCGGGAAGACGGGCGGGTCGGCACGCGCAACTATGTCGCCATCATCTCCGGCGTCAACTGCTCGGCGAGCGTGAGCCAGTTCGTCAAGGAGAAGTTCCGCGACGTCCAGCGGGACTATCCGAATATCGACGGCGTGCTGGCCATCACGCACAAGTCGGGCTGCGGCACCAAGCTGTTCGGCGAGGACCACATGGCGCTCCAGCGCGTCCTCGCAGGGTACGCGAAGCATCCCAATGTCGCCGCCTATATCCTGATCGGCCTGGGCTGCGAGGTGAACCAGGCCGCGGTCATGGTGGACAAGCAGCGCATGGCCGCCCCCGGGCACCCCGAGCGGAAGCCGATGGTCGTCAATATCCAGGAGGCGGGCGGCATCCGAAAGACGGTGGAAAAAGCCGCGGCCGAGGTCGCCAAGCTGCTGCCCTATGCCAATGAGGCGAAGCGGACCAAGCAGCCCATCTCCGAGCTGACGCTGGCCACCAACTGCGGCGGATCCGACGGCAACTCGGGCATCACGGCCAATCCGGCGCTCGGGTGGGCCGTGGACGAACTGGTCCGCTACGGCGGCACCGGCGTCCTGGCCGAGACGCCCGAGATCTACGGCGCCGAGCACCTGCTGATCCGCCGCGCCATCAACGAGGGCGTCGCCAAGAAGCTCATCGATCGCTACAAGTGGTGGGAGTGGTACTGCCGCGGCATCGAGGCCATGGACAATAACCCCGCGCCCGGCAACAAGGCGGGCGGCCTGACGACGGTGTTCGAGAAGTCGCTGGGTGGCGTCTCCAAGGGCGGGACCACGCCCATGATGGACGTGTTCCAGTACGGCGAGCCCATCAGCACCAAGGGCTTCGTCTTCATGGACACCCCGGGCCACGATCCGGTCTCGATCACGGGGCTGGTGGCCGGCGGCTGCAATATCATCTGCTTCACCACCGGCCGCGGCTCGGTGTTCGGCTGCAAGCCCGTGCCGTCCATCAAGCTCGCGACCAATAGCCTCATGTACCGCCACATGGCCGAGGACATGGACATCAACTGCGGCGTGATCCTCGAGGGCACCCCGCTGCCCGAGGTGGGCCGCCAGATTTTCGAGGAGATCATCGCCGTCGCCTCCGGCAAGCGCAGCAAGAGCGAGCTGAGCGGCGTCGGTGAGGAGGAGTTCGCGCCCTGGATCATCGGCCCAGTGATGTAGCGTGAGGGGCTCCGGCCCCCGGATCGGCCGGGCCGCGCGCCGCTTGATCGAGGCAGGGCGGAGGCATCCGGACGCGGTCGCGGCGCTGACGCTCTTCTTCCTGCCGTGGGCGCTTCTCGGCCGGGCGCTCCTTCCGGGCCGCGTTCTCTCGCCGGCCGACATTCTGTTCCTCACGCCCATGTGGAAGGCCCTGGCGCCGGGGCTCGCCGTGGCCAATCCCACGCTCAGCGATGTGGCGGTGGCGCTTCACCCTTGGCTAATCCTCGCGGGGCGCGAGCTCGCTCACGGCCATTTCCCGCTCTGGAACCCTCACGCGTACGCCGGGGCGCCATTCTTTGCCAATCCGAATACGGCGCTGCTCTTCCCGCTGACCTGGCTGGCCGCCGTCCTCCCGGTCGCCACGGCGCTCACGGTCATCGCCATCCTCAAGCTCTCCGCGGCCGGCTGCGGGATGTACTGGTTTCTCCGCGTGCTCCGGATTGGGCGACGGGCGGCGTGGGTGGGCGCGCTGGCCTTCATGCTGAGCGGCTCGATGATCGTGTGGCTGGAGTTTCCAATCAGCAGCGCCTTCCTCTGCATGCCGCTGCTCTTCGCCGCGGTGGAACGCATCCGCGAAGCCTCGAATCGTCGCGCCGTGGCGGCGCTCGCGCTCGTCACGGCGGTCGCGTTCTTCTCGGGCTATCCGCAGGGCGCCTACCTCGGGCTCTTGGCGGCTGGAGCCTGGGCGCTGTCCCGCGCCGCGGGCGCGCCCGGCGGCGCCCTGCCGTTCCTCGCCCGCGCGGCGGCCGGCGCCGTCCTGGGCGGATTCCTGGCCGCGGTGCAGCTGCTGCCCTTCCTCGAGTACATGCGGGACAGCGCGGCCTTTGCCTATCGCACGGAGTGGATGCCGCTCTTGACCTTGTCGCTCCGCGCGGCGGTCGCGTTCTTCATTCCCTACTACTATGGCGGCCCGGCGGGCGGAGAGTACTGGGGCGAGTGGAACTTCAACGAGATCGCGCTGACGGTGGGACTCATTCCATGGGCGGTGGCCCCCCTTGCGGTGGCCGCCGCGTGGCGCCGGACCGGCACGCGGTTCTTTCTCGGGATGGCGCTGGTCGCCGCGGCCATGCTCTATGGACTGCCGGGCACGGGTGTGGTGAGGGCGATCGTGCCCGGCTTGTCGCTCGCGATCAACCTTCGTTTCGGGGCGCTGGTGGCATTCCCGCTGTGCGCGCTCGGCGCCATCGGGCTCGACGCGGCGGCGGCCGGCGCCGGCACGCGCCGGGCGCGCTGGACGGTGGCCGGCGCCTTCGTGCTCATCGTCGCGCTCCTCTTCGCCGCGCTTGTTGACGACTGGGCCTCGATCTCGCACGCTCGACTCACGGGCTCTCCGGCTCTCGAATACACGGCTTTCCTTGCGCTGTTTACTTCCGCGGTGCTCCTCGTCCTGGCGCGCGTGGGCGCCTCGGCGCCGGCCAGCGCCGGCTGGTGGGCGGCGGTGATCGCGCTGGAGCTCGCCACGCTCCTGCCGCTCGCCGCGACGTACAATCCGGTGATCGAATCGCGCTGGCTCTACCCCACGCCGCCGGCCGTGGCGCACCTGCAGCGGGAGATGAGCCGGGATCCGGGGCGTGTGCTGCTCGAGGCGAACGTGCCCGCGCTCTACGGCCTCTCGGATGTGTCGGGATACGATAGCCTCGGCCCCCGGCGCATCGACCGCCTGCTCCGTCCAACGGGTGATGTGCAGCTCCAGTCCATCACGGGCAGCAGCTACTTGAGCCCGCTGTCCGGACTTGCCCCGCCGCTGATCGACATGCTGGCTGTCCGCCGCGTCGTCGTCTGGCCCAACGCGGCGCTGTTCGGCGCGCGGTTCACGCTCGAGTACGAGGGGCCCGACGCGCGCGTGTATCGAAACGATCAGGCCCTGCCGCGGGCCCGCCTGGTCGGCCGGGCGCGCTGCGCCGAGGACGACGCGGCGCTGCGGCTGATCTGGCAGCGTGGGGTCGACCTCCGCCGCGAGGTGCTGCTGGCCGGCTGCACGGCGCCGCTTCCGGATGCGGCGAGCAGCGACGAGGGCTCGGCGCGGATCGTCGAGGACGGCTGGGAGCGCGTCCGGGTCGCCACCGATGCGGCCGCGCCGACCTGGCTCGTGCTCGCCGACACCTGGTTCCCCGGCTGGCGCGCATGGGTGGACGGACGCGAGCAGCCGGTCTGGCGGGCGAACTACGCCTTCCGTGCGGTGAGGCTCGAGCCGGGGCCTCACGATGTGGTCTTTCGCTACCGGCCGGGCTCGCTCCTGCTTGGATTGTCTCTGAGCGCCGTGGCGGCGCTCATGTGCGTGGGGCTCGTCGTCCTGCCGCCGTGGCAGCGCCGCGTGGCCGAATGAGCGCGGGCATTCAGCGCGGAGTGGCGGCGCTGGTCCTGTCGCTGGCTCTGGCGAGCGGGGCGGCGGAGGCCGCGCTGACTCCCGCGCCCGCGGTCTTCCGGATCAGCCCGGCTACCGTGAGAGAGGGAGAGACGGCGACGATCGAG
This sequence comes from Candidatus Methylomirabilota bacterium, assembly GCA_046727155.1. Taxonomy (GTDB): domain Bacteria; phylum Methylomirabilota; class Methylomirabilia; order Rokubacteriales; family CSP1-6; genus DASSSH01. The sequence continues at coordinate 9,615 of JBKPCB010000018.1, forward strand.
GTCGAGCCGGCGGCAGGGAGTGGATCTTCCCGGAGCGGCTTCGATCTCTACGTCATTTGGTTCTCCGGCCCGGGCGCCGTCTTCCTGACGGCGTCCGGGCAATGGTCGGGCGAGCCGGCGGCCTATCGCGCGGGGCTCGCGCCGAGCGGTTTCGCACCGATCGCGGGGCCCATGCACCCTCCGGCACGCGCAGTGGGAATGATGCCGCTCGGCGCCATCTTTACGCGGCCGGGTGGCCACCCATTGCAGCGTACCGATTGGGTGTACCAACCCCAGATGGTGACGGTGCGGCTGAAGGCCTCGCTGGCGGCAGATCCAAAGCGGGGTCGCGCCCTGGTGATCTTGAGCGGGCTGGGGCTACTTTCGCTCGGCGCGAGCGTGCTGGTGGTATGGCGCGCCCGGTGGCGGACCGGGGCGTAGAGCCGCGGCGCCCATTGGCGTCCTCGCGCGTCACCGATCCGCGCCACTTCGAGGTATACTCACAGGACGCCGCGCCTGAGCTCGAGCGGCGGAGGAGCCATTGATGGCGGGACGTCCCGGGATGTATCGCGGCGATCGGCGCCGCAAGGAAGATCTGCGCAAGGCCAAGCAAGAGGCCAAGCGCGCACGGAAAGCAGAGCGAAAAGAGAGTGGCGCCACTGGTCCGGAGATCGACGACACGCCGGCGGTGGCCGACGCGCCAACCGAATTCGTGTGGTTCTCTCCGAGCAAGGGACGGACGGTAACGACCGATTCGGCCGAGCCGCCCACGGTGGACGGCATCGACGATTGGACTCTAGTGAGCGAGCCGCCCCGGGTCTAGGACGGCCGCGGGCGCCCGCTCGGGTTCCGGCTGCGCCTCGCGGAGCCTCGCGCCTCTGAAGAACGTGATCCAGAAGTTCTCGTCGAGCGGCGCCAGCCGCGCGGCATCCCAGAAGCGATCCGCCCTGAAGCCCGCGCGCCAGCGGCGGGTAAAACTGTAGAAGCCCACCATCCGGGTACGTACCGGCCGTTGAAGATGATGTCGAGCGGCAGGTGCAGCGCCATGCCCAAGCAGTAGCCCCAGAGCCAGGTCCAGCCGGTTGTCCAGGCGAGCAGTATCAGCAGCGCCGCCAGCTCGTAGGAGTGCAGCAGCAGGACCGCGCGCTGGACATGACCCTCGAGGTAGTAGCGCAGAAACGCGGCCGGGCGCAGGTCGCGACGGCCTTCGAAGAGGACGTAATCAACAACGTGGTCGACGTCGATGAGAAAGCCCCCGGCCGCGATCCCGGCGGTGAGGGCGGGTGAGCCGGTCGCGGCATAGACGGCACCACAGGCGAGCGCCGTGGTGACCAGATGCCCGCCGGGACTCACGGGTGAGACCGGTTAATTCGAGTAGAAGTTGCGGCTGCGCCGGGTGCTGACGCGCGCGCGCGCCAGACGTCCCAGCGGCAGGACCACGCCGACCGGCAAGAGCAGAGAGGCGGCCAGGAGCCATGGATTCCTCCACGCCCAGCCGTCCCTCTTGTTTCGAGACTCAAACAGCGCCCTCAGCAGTCTATACATGAGCCGTCCTCCCCCTGGATTGACGTCGCTTCACTCGAAAGGGAGCAACCCCGATGCCAGCCGGCCCATGGGACCCAAATAGCTGGAATTCCTGCCCTCCGTTCAAAGGCGGGGAGGGATGAGCGCCGGCGAGAGCCAAAAAGGTTAGGCGGGAGGACAAAAAATGGAAGGCGAGCGTTAGCGACGGCGGCGGGTGGGAGGGCCGTCAGGACTGCGCGACGGTGACGACCAGCCCGATGGCGGCCAGGACATTGCCGACCCGGACACACTCGACTTCCGGCCCCACCTTGACCACGGCCTTGCCGGTATTGTGCACCTGCCACGCCAGCTCCCAGCCGCGCTGCTCCGAGCAGGCGATGGCCTTCATGAGCTGCTTCACGACGTCGAGGAAGGTATGGCAATCGCAGTTGTGCAGGATCGTCATCCAGGGCGGAGCGACGGCGACTGCCGTGCTCTCCTGCTCGGCAACGTCGGGAGCCTCGACATCGGACGGCGCCGGCCGCTCGGTCATCCCTTGATCTCCCGAAGGATCTCGCGGGCGATGAGGAACTTCATGATCTCGTCGGAGCCCGCGCCGATGCGCAGCAGCCGCGCATTGCGGAAGATGGCCTGGATGGGGAAGTCCGTGGTGTACCCGATGCCGCCCAGCACCTGCATGGCGTGGTCTACGATACGCCAGACCGCTTCCGCTACAAAGAGCTTGGTCACCGCCGATTCCCGCTGGGCGGGAACGCCGGCCTCCACCATTTTTGCGGTGCGATAGATCACCTGTCGCGCGGCGTCGAGGGCGGCGTACATCTCGGCCAGCTTGAACGAGACGCCCTCGAACATCGCGATGGGCTGCTTGAACTGCACGCGCTTTGTGGCGTACTCGGCGGCGACCTCGAGCGCCCGGCGCGCGCTCCCCAGCGCGGCCATGCAGTAGGTCACCCGTTCGGTGTCCAGCTCGTCCATGAGGACGTGGTAGCCGCCGTTGAGGGGCCCCAGCAGGTTCTCCTTCGGGATGTCCACGTCGTTGAAGTCGATCCAGGCATTGTCCATCCAGTCCGCCATGATGACTTCGTCCATCTGCCGGCGGATCGTGACGCCGGGGTGGTCCATCGGCACGATGAAGGTCGACATCCCCTTGTGCGGGTGCACGCCCGCCTCGGTAATCGCGAACAGCGTCAGGTAGTCGGCGAGCCCGCCGCCGGTGATGAACCGCTTCTGCCCGTTGATCACCCAGCGATCGCCCTTGAGCGTCGCGCGCGTCTCCATGCGCGCCGTGTCCGAGCCGATCTGGGGCTCGGTGATCGCAAGGGCGGCCAGCTCCTCGCCGCGCAGCCGGGGCGGGATGTGGCGGCGCTTCTGCTCGGCGGTGCCGTAGCGCAGGATCGAGATGGTGCCGAGCGTGAGCGACACCGAGCGAATGGTGTCGCCCGGGTGTCCCGCGGCGGCCAGCTCTTCGTCCACGATGCACTCGGCGGCGACGCCGCGCCCATTGCCGCCGTACTCTTCCGGGAACAGCGCGCCAGTCATTCCCGCCTCGGCCAGCGTTCGCAGATACCGCTGGGCGATGGGCCGCAGCCGCGCGCGGCGCTCCTTGCCCTGGAACCCGGCCTTGATCTGCGTCACTTGCTGGTGGGCCTCGGCGGCGTGGGGCAGGATCTCCTTCTGCGCGAACGCGCGGGCCTGCAGCATGAGCTCGCGCTCGGCGGCCGTGTAGAGGAAGACCTGGCCGTCGCTCACCGACCAGCCGCCGGGCATGGTCATGTCGTCCATCCCGATGGCCTTGAAGCGCTCGTCGCTCATGTGCCGATGGCTCCTTCCTGGCGCAGCCTTGCGATGGTCTGGCTGCCGTAGCCGAGGACGTCGGTGAGAATGCTCTCGGTATGCTGTCCCAGCGAGGGCGCCGGGGCGGGCTGCGTCACGGCGCCGTCGGTTTTGATCGGACTGGCGACCTCGCGGATCCGCCCGAAGTGCGGATGCTCCACCGCGATGATCATCTCGCGCGCGTTCACCTGCTCGTCCTCCAGCGCCTGGCGGACCGTGTTCACGGGCGCGCACGGCACGTGGCCGCGCAGGAGCCCGAGCCACTCGGCGGTGGTCCGCATCCGGAATCGCTCCTTCAGGGAGGCGATCAGCTCGGTCTTGTGGGCCAGCCGCCCGGCGAGGGTGTGGAAGCGCGAGTCGCCCAGCAGCTCTGGCGCGCCCATGATCTCCACGAGGCTCCGCCAGAACTTCTCCTTGTTGCAGAAGACCACGATCCAGCCATCCTTCGTGGGAAAGTTCTGGGCCGGCACCAGCGTCTGGTGGCCCGAATCGGCCACGCGCTCGGGCTCCCAGTCGCGGTTGAGCGCCCAGATGGCGAAGTAGGAGAGCATGCTCACCGCCGTGTCGAGGAGCGAGATGTCCACGTCGCGGCCGACGCCGGTGCGCTGGGTGTCGTAGAGCGCCACCATGAGGCCCACCATGGCGGCGTAGCCGCCCGCGAAGTCGATGACGCTCACGCCGCACTTGCCCGGCGGCCCGTCGGGCTCGCCGGTCACCGCCATGTAGCCCGCGTAGCCCTGGATCAGGTAATCGAAGGCCGGCTCCGCCGCGCGCGGCCCGGTGGTGCCGAAGCCGGTGAGCGAGCAGCAGACGATGCGCGGGTTGACGGCCTTCAGCGCGTCGTAGGTCAGGCCGAGCTTCTTGGGCAGATCGCCGCGCGCATTGTTGAACACGGCGTCCGAGACGCGGACCAGGTCGTGGAGCACCGCCTGACCGGCGGGGTGCTGGAGATTGATCGTCACCGATTTTTTGCCGCGGTTGAAGGACTGGAAGTAGAGCGAGTCCCGCTCGGCCAGATAGGGCGGCACGTAGCGGGAGACGTCACCCCCGACGCCGGGGTCCTCGATCTTGATCACCTCGGCGCCGAGATCGGCCAGGAGCTGGGTGCCGAACGGGCCGGCGCCGAATTGGGAGACGGTCAGGATGCGGGTGCCCTCGAGCGGCGCTCTCATCAGTACGGCAGCTTGCCTTCGCCGAGCGTGGCGTGGCTCTTCTTGGGCACGAGTACCGCGCGCGTATAGGAGCAAACCCGTTCGCCGCGCTGGTTGACGGCGATAGTCTCCACAGTCACGACGCCCCGATCGCCCTGCTTCGACTCCCGCTTGTCCATGACCGTGCTCTGCGCGTAGAGGGTGTCGCCGATGAACGTGGGTTTTTCGTGCTTGAGGCGATCCACCTCGAGGTTGGCGATGGCCCGCCCCGAGATGTCCGCCACGCTCATGCCGATCACCACGCTGTAGACCAGCGGTCCCAGCACCACGCGCTGCTTGTGCTGGGTATAGGTCTCGGCGTAATGGGCGTCGGAGTGGAGCGGGTGCTGATTCATCGTGAGCAGGGCGAACCAGGTGCAGTCGGCCTCGGTGATGGTCCGGCCGGGCCAGTGCTTGAAGCTCTGCCCCACCTCGAACTCTTCGAAATAGCGCCCGTAGCTCATCGGCCGGCTCCCGCCGCCCAGCGCCTCGCCAGCTCGCGCCTGTCGCTCTCGGGATCGGGCGGAGCCGTCAGCAGCCGTGCGGCGTCGCGGTAGTAGCGCTCGACGGGGAACTCTTTCGTATAGCCATATCCGCCGTGAATTCGCATGGCTTCGAGAGACACGATATAGGCTGTCTCCGCCGCGTCAAGGCGGGCCATGATCGCGCCGGCGTCGTCGGCCGCGTCAGCCTGCAGGCGCTCGGCGGCGCGGTAGGTGAGCGCGCGCGAGGCGGTGATCCGCGTGGCCATGTCGGCCAGCTTGAGCTGGATGGCCTGGTGCTGGCAGATGGGCTTGCCGAAGGCCGACCGCTGCTGCGAGTAGCGGAGCGCGGCCTCGAAGGCCGCCTGGGCCAGCCCCACGGCGGTTGCGGCCAGCCCGAGCCGCGCCACGGAGCGCAGCTCCGTCGCCGCCGCCATCCCGCCAATTGCGCGGACTCCATCGAGCGCGACGTCGCATGGAGCGAGGCCGCGGCCGCCCAGCGTGTGACGGGGCTCGCTCACCGTGAGACCATCGGCCCCGCGCTCGACGACGAAGGCCGCCGGCTCGTCATCGTCCCGCTCCGCCAGGACGACGAGCAGATCGGCGCCGCCGGCGTTGTCCACGAGCGGCGCGGCGCCGTCGAGGATCCAGGCGCCGTCGGCCGGCCGTGCCGCCACCGCGCCGGCCAGCGCCAAGGCAGCCCAGCGCTCGCCCCGGGTCATCGGCGGTAGCCAGCGCGCGCGCAGCTCGGTGGCGCCGAATCGCGCGAGGACATGCCCCGCCGTGGCGTGGGCGGCGATGAGGGCCGCCGGCACCGTCCAGCCGCGTGCCAGCTCCTCGATGATCATCGCGTACGAGCCGAGATCGAGCTCGAGGCCTCCATACTGTCCCGGGACCAAGGCGCCCAGGATGCCGAGCTCCGCCAGCTTTCGCATTAGCGCCGCCGGCTCGTGATTCGACGCCTCGCCTTCGTGGGCGATCGGGATGACCTCCTTGTCCACCAATTGCCGCACCGCGAGGACCATCTGCTTTCGCTCCGCGTCCAGCCCCTCGCGCGAGGTCAGCGCGCCGGGGCGCTCGCCGTAGCGGTCGAGGAGATGTTTGCAGATGATCGTGCGCTGGATCTCGTTGGTGCCCTCGCCGATGATCATGAGGGGTGTGTCGCGGTAGAGGCGCTCGACGAGCCCACTGGTGAGCTGAGCCGCGGGGCCCTGGAGGCGCATCGCCGCCACGGCGACGTCCTGAGCCGCCTCCGAGGCGTAGAGCTTGGCGATGCCGGCCTCGAGATCGCAGCGCTCGCCGCGGTCCTTCATGGCCGCGGCCCAGTAGGTCACGAGCCGCGCGGCCTCGACGCGCGTGGCGATGTCGGCCAGCGCGGGCGGCGGCTCCCCGAGCCCGGCGGCGGCCCGCGCCGCGTCCTCGAGCGCCGCCTGGGCCACGCCCACCGCGCGGGCCGCGATATTGATGCGCCCCGTTTCGAGCCCCGACATCACGTGCTGGAAGCCGCGACCCTCGACGGCGCCGACGAGATTGCGGGCCGGGCAGGGGAAGTTGTCGAAGAGGAGCTCGGCCGTGTCCACACCCTTGTAGCCGAGCTTGGCGATGGACTTGACCACCTCGAGACCCGGCGCGCCTTTTTCCACGATGAAGCAGGACATGCCC
>JBKPCB010000019.1:0-9359 GCA_046727155.1 Candidatus Methylomirabilota bacterium
GGAAAGGTTCAACGCCGGGCTCGTCCCGAAGCCGCGCCGTGGCGCGAGAGCTACGGCCAGTGCTGAGATCGCTGCAATGGCTGGTCTTCCTTGGGCTGTCTCCCGTGGCAGGGGTGCTGTACTTGGTCATTAACCGCCTGAGACGCAGGCTGAAGGAGCTGGCATGAAGCGGGCATCGATGGCAGGACTCGGCATGGGCATGGCGCTCGCAGTCGTCGGACTGCTCGCAAGCGGTTGCGCCTCAATCGTCAAGGGCTCCGAGCAGAAAGTCTCGTTCAAGTCGGAGCCCTCCGAAGCGAAGGTCGTGATCACCGACATCCGTCAGGGCAAGGAGGTCCAGGTCGGGTCGACCCCCTTCACCGCCACCTTGAAACGGGGCGCGGGCTACTTCAAGAAGGCCAAGTACAACGTGACAATCGAGAAGCCCGGCTACCAGACGGAAGCGATCGTGCTCGAAGGGACCCCGGGTGGCTGGTACATCGGCGGCAATCTGCTCTTCGGCGGGGGGATGGGATGGCTGATCGTCGACCCGGCGACCGGGGCGATGTGGACGCTGGAGCCCAATGACGTGAGCGTCACGCTGAAGAAGACCACAGCGCTCGGACCCAGGGATGAGGGGCTGACGGTCGCGCTTCGGGCTGACCTCCCGGCGGAGCTCGCAGCGAAGCTGAAGCCGGTGAACCTGGCCGCACCGCAGAGGTGACACGGCAGGTCTGACAAAGTCCACGCAGGGCGGTAGAGGCTCTTTCTGGCGTCGATGTCGGCACAGGCCGCCGCCGACATCGACGCCGAGACGGAGCCTACCTCCGCGTCACCTTTCCCTCCGTTCGCACCGCTCTCGCATCCACCTCCGGATCGACCGTCACAGCCTGCTCGATCCGGCTGAAGTCATTTCCCACCAGTCGAATCCTCGCCGTATCGCCGCCACTGAGCCGCACCAGCGTCTTCGTTCCGGCGCGGGGACGGAGGTCGTGAAGCATGGCATCCCGTACAGAGCGCAACCAGAACACCGGTCCACCGTCTGCCGGCGGTGTTGCCTCGATCGCCCGCAGGTCAGTCTCGCGCACATCCTCGAGGACCACCGCGGGTCGAGCGTCCGGCTGCTCGACCTTCAGGTCGAGCTGATCTGCCCTCAGGCCCTTCACGTGTCTGCAATACAGCCCGTAGGCAGGTAGATCGCGGAACATGGTGGCGTCCGGATACTTCTTCTCGAGCTCCGGCACGTCACGCGACAGGAGCGCGGCCTTGCCGCCGCCTTTGCCTGCGATCCGGATGTCTTCCAGGGAGACGTTCGAGATGGGATGGCCGGGTATGCCCATGATTGAAGACGGCCACATGGCGCCGGTGGCCACAATGCGAGCGATCGAAATGTCCCTGAGCTCTCCCGCGGCGGGAACTTTCTGCCCCAGACCGCGCCTGCCCAGCCGGACGAAGAGCGGCACGCGAACACCGGCCATGGTGATCCCCGATACACGGACCCGTTCGAGGCTACCCCCATCCACCGTCACGAGCGAAATGCCGGCGCTCGGCTGAGGCTTCCAGCCATCCGGGTACGGCTTCCGCCCCTCATCCCGCGCGGAAATGGTGCAATTGCGGAACACGATGTTCTTGAAGTCGCCGCTCGACTCGGTGCCCAGCTTGAGGGCATTGCGGACGTTGATGAGAGCGCAGTCGGTCACCAGCACGTTTTCCGTCGACCCCCGCACTCCAAGCGCGAAGCTCGCCTTGGCAACGATCGCGTCATCCCGGGACTCGATGCGGCAGTCGGCGATCCGCACATTCCGACAGCAGTCCGGATCGATCCCGTCGGAGTACCCGTTTCGAATCGTGACGCCCACGATATCCACCGTGTCGCAGCCGAGCAGACTGATGTTGTAGTTGGGAGCGTTGTCGATGGTCAGGTTGTGGATCTGGATATCGCGACACTGCTTGAGGGCGATCGGCTTCGGGCCGCCTCGCCCCGTCCGGTTCCCGTCGATCCGGCCGGGTCCGAAGATGCCGACGGCCTGCAGCGCGCGGCCCTGGAGCAGGGCAAAGCGGAAATCCGTGGTTTCTCGGTCCGCAAACGAATCGTAGTCAAGCACTTCATAGGGATCGAAATCCGCGTCGTCCGCGCTGGCAATCAAGGTTGCGCCGGCAGCGAGGCGAAGGGTGATGCGATCTCGCAGGCGAAGCGTGCCTGATACATACTTGCCCGGAGGGAGGTAGACCGTGCCGCCCGATCTTCCCGCAGCGTCGATGGCAGCCTGGATGGCGCTGGTGTCCTTGCCCCTGCCGTCACCCCTTGCGCCATAGTCGCGCACATTGAGCTGGGCGGATTCGCCGGTGCCCCGAAGGGCCCGCGAGAGGAGCAGTGGGGCGATGAGCGCGCCGGTGCTCCGCAAGAGAGCTCGCCGCGAAAGACTCATGCCGGAGTTCCTATTGGGCAAGTCGCGAGCCTTCTCAGCTAGCCGAGCGGGACGTTGCCCAGGTGATGGGCCCGCCAGGTTTCGAGGACGAGCACCGCCCAGAGCGTCTGGCTCTGGTCTCGGGTTCCGCGCAGGTGTTCGGCAAGGATGCGTGCCACGACGCGGGGGTCGAACAATCCGCCAGAGTTGAGCCGCTCGGGAGCCAGGATCTCGCTCAGCGTCGAGGCAAGCGGGCCGCGGAACCATTCGCTGAAGGGCACCTCGAAGCCTTTTTTGCGGCGCGCGGCGATCTCCGGCGGCAGGCGGTCGGCCAAGGCCTGCTTGAGCAAGCGCTTGAGTCCGCCGAAGCCTCGGAATTTGAGCGCCGCGGGGATTCGGGCCGTCATCTCCACGAAGGCAGGGTCCAGTAGTGGAGCGCGCAGCTCAAGCCCGGCCGCCATGCTGGCCCGGTCGGCGTTGGCGAGGTTCTGGCCGGCCAGGTAGAGCTTGCAGTAGCGATAGATCAGTCGGTCGCCGGCATCGGCGCTCGTGCAGTCCGCCAGCACCTCGTCGATATCGCCGTACGGCTCGAAGCCCAAGAGCCTCGAGCGCGCATCGGGAGCCAGCAGAACCATGTGGCAGTCGGCCGGCAGACCGCCCAGCAGCACCTGGTTGCGCGCAGTAGGTGAATATTCGAGCGCGCGGAGGAACTTGCGCAAGTCTTCGGGGAGACCGGGGAGACGGCGGGCGATGCGACCGAGCGCCGCGCGGCCGCGAGCCGACAGGCGGCCAAATCCCCGGTGCCACCACTCCGCCGCCAATGTCGGATAGCCCACGAACAGCTCGTCCCCTCCGTCGCCGGTCAGCCCCACGGTCACGCTGCGCTTCGCCGCACGGGCGAGGAGGTGGAGCGGCACGAAGCTCATGTCGGCCAGGGGCTCGTCCATCAGCTCGCCGAGCCTGGGCAGCAGGTCGCGGGCGTCTTCGGGCGTCACCACCAGCTCTTCGTGCCGGGTGCCGTAGCGCTCGGCGACGAGTCGCGCGAAGACGCGCTCGTCGTGCGGTCCGCCAGCATATCCCACGGAGAAGGTGCGGATGCCAGCCTGTTGACGAGCGGCGGTGGCCGTTACGGCGGTCGAGTCGATGCCGCCGCTCAGGAAGCAGCCCAGGGGGACATCGCTTCCGAGACGGCTCCGCACTGCCTGGTCGAGCCGCCGGCGGATCTCCTCGCCCCAGTCCTCCTCGTCTCGCGACGGATCTGGCCGAAATCGAATGTCCCAGTAGCGCTCGGTGGCGATCTTGCCATGGCTCACGATCAGGGCCTCAGCCGGGCGGAGCTTGCGGATGCCCTGGATCATGGTGTGCGGAGCCGCGACGAAGTCGTACGCCAGGTAGCGCGAGACGGCGTGAAGGTCCAGCTTGCGACCGACCGCCGGATGCGCCAGCACGGCGCGCAGCTCGGACCCGAATACGATCCCGCCGGAGGCGTTGGCGTAATAGAGTGGCTTCTCGCCCATCCGATCTCGGGCGAGCAGGAGCTGCTCCCGCCGGCGGTCCCACAGGGCGAAGGCGAACATGCCGTCGAGCTGGTCCAGGCAGTGCTCTCCATATTCTTCCCAGGCGTGGACAATGACCTCGGTATCCGAGCGCGTGGCGAAGCGATGGCCAAATCCCCGCAATGCTGTTTGCAGTCGGGCGAAGTTGTAGATCTCACCGTTCAGCGCCACGTGGACCGTTCCGTCCTCGTTGGCAATGGGCTGGTCTCCGGTTTCCAGGTCGACCACGCGAAGACGCGCCGCCCCCAGCGCCAGGCGACCATCCACGTGATAGCCGGTGGCATCCGGCCCGCGGTGGCGCAGGGTGGCGACCATCCGCTCGAGGACCCGCGGATCAGCGCGCTCGCCGTCCGGGGCCAGAAATCCTGCGATCCCGCACACCGCCGTCAGGCCTCCGACTCGAGGACACCAAGCGGCGGGACGGGAACTGGGAGCCTCGAGAGCGCGAGGAAGCCCAGGCCGACCCACGTCGCCTCGCGAAGACGCCGAACCAGACTGAAGGTGAGCCCGGCGGGAGCGCCCAGCCCGAGCGCGGAGAAGACGGCCACGTACCCGGCCTCGAACGCGCCCAGTTTTGCCGGAATCAGAAAGGCGGCGAAGCTCACGCCCGTCCCGAAGGATTCGATCACCGCGGCTGTCGCCAGGGAAACGGGGATCCCGAGCGCCTGAAGCACGATGTAGGCCTCTGAGACGCCCAACACCCAGCTGAGGAAGTAGCAGAGAATGGAGCTGGCCAGGCGCCGCGGCTCGCGTCGGTAGAAGGAGGTCAGCTCGTGGTCGAGCTCTCCCAGGGCCGCGGCGCGTCCCTGGCGACCGAGACCCAGCCAGTGAACGACCCGGGCGCTCACGCCCACCGCCCCGAAGGCCTGCACCGCCACGAACGCACCGGTGCCGACGCATTCCAGGACGAGCAGCCAGCGCATGGCGCGGAGAAAGGACGAGCCTGTCGGCAGAGTCCAGGCCGCAGCCACGATGCCAAGCGCCAGGAAGAGAGCCTGGCCGATGGTCACGGTGGTTTTTGCGATGATCACCGAGGGGACGCTCTCGCCCAGCGGCACGTACGACCGGACGAGCCAAGCCTTGACGGCCTCCCCGCCCAGTGACGCCGTCGGTGTGGTCGCGTTGAAGGTCTCCCCCGCGATCCACGCCGAGAACAATGCGCGGAACGGGATGCCGTCACGGCGAAAGGCGAACCGCCAGCCGAGCACGTCCAGGACGGTCATGATGCAGAAGGGAAAGAGAAGGAGCAGGGGGAGGCGCCATGACAGCTCGGCGAACGACACGACCACCGGCCCCAGACCAATGCTGAACACCAAGCCCACGAAAAGGACGGCGCCTGAGATCAGCAGGAGATGATGAAGCATGCGCATCGCCCCACGGAGTAGCACGGCGAATGCCAAAGCGCGCACGCGCCGATAACTGGTCGATTTCTCTGGACGTCTTGCTGCCCTTCAGGCTGAGGAGGGGGACCCTTACCGGAATGATTTACAGAGAGTCGGTCAAGGTTGCTCCTGGGCAACCGTGGCGGAGGCACAGCGGGGGCCGGCCCGCCTGATGGAAGGCCGCCGGTCGCCATTCGCTTGACGGGACCGGCAAGCGGTGGGAGCCTTTGGTCGCGGACTCGGCGATGAGGCGCCTTGAGCTTCTCTGTTTCGCGGCGGTGATTGGCGTGTCGGCCGTTCTCCCCGGAACGGCGTCGGGCCAGGGACGCTTTGTGTCGCACGACCGTGTGACGACGATGTCCTCGGGGCAGGTCATGATCCACCCCTCTCGGCGTCCCGTGTCCCGGCCCTTTGTCCCTCATGCCTTCGTCCCTATCGCCGTCTTTCCGCCGGCGGCGTATGCATATGGCCCTCCGCCAGCCGCTTACGACCAGCCGTCGTCTACCGTGATCGTGTCACCCGCGCCACCCACATTTATTCCCAGCGTGATCGAGTATCCAACCGGCCGGTATGAGCTGCAGGGGGACGGGATCACGGCGCCCTACCGATGGGTGTGGATACCGAAGGTTCCGGCGCCGCCGCTTGGGCCGCCCGAGGGACCGCCCGCCGCAGGGCCCGAGGCGCGACCGCAGCCCGCCAAGGAGCGGCCGCAAGCGCCCCCGAAAGACATTTACCGGTGGACGGAGGACGATGGCGTGACGCACTGGAGTGATCAGAAGGAAGGCATTCCGGCGCGCTACCGGTCGAAAGCCGAGCTGACTTTCACCGCGAGATAGAGCGGGGAAGCCCGCTCGCGCTCACCTTTCAGTTCCCCGGGGAGCGCGCGGCGCTACGGCCCTGGGCTGAAGCAAGTCGAGAGCGTTCCCCCGACGCAGACGCACTCGCGCGGCTCTCCGTGCGGGCCTTTGATGATCATGATTCGACCGTCACACTGCGGCCACGTCTGCGACTGGCGGGCGACGACGGGCATCGCGATCAAGACCGCCAGCACCGCTAGAAATACCAGAATCCACGCGACCCGCTTCATGATGTTACACGCCCTCCCATCTCTACAGCCTTTCGACTCCTGGATCAGCGTGGTGGATGCAGCAAAGTCGCGCCTCCAGGCGGGCCGCCTTAGATGCCGGTTCCAAGCGCCGGGATTCAAGCGCAAGGCCCCATGCGCCTCTTCGGAGACCGATCGCATCTAACTGTGATGAGGGCGGCTCCGCCACGGACCCGCCCCAGAGAGAGGAGCGGCGACAGAGTCATGACCGAACAGATCATTCAGCGCGAAGTGCTCGAGCCGATCAAGCCATCCACTAACGGGCATGGTGAAGTCGCGGAGCCGCTGCCGGCTGGCCCCGGCGGACCGCGCCGCCGCCGCCCCCTCTTGTTTGGGCTGGCCGGAGCGGCCGCGATCCTGATCCTTATCTTCGCGTTGCCGTACGTGCGCTATGCGAGGACTCACGAGTCCACGGATGACGCCTTCATCGAGGGGCACGTCGTCGCGATCAGCCCGAAGGTGGCCAGCAATGTCACGCGAGTCCTCATTGACGACAACTCGCGGGTCAAGGCGGGAGATCTACTCGTCGAGCTCGATCCGCGGGACTTCGAAGCGCGCCTGGCTCAGGCGCGCGGGAATCTGGCGGCGGGTGAGGCCGAGGCGGTCCGCGCGCGAACGGATGCGCAGCGCTACGAGCGGCTCGTCGAGCAGGGCTTCGTCTCGCGTCAGGATCGGGACAATGCCATCGCGAAGGACCGCACGGCCGCTGGCCAAGTCGAGCAGCTCAAGGCCGTCGTGCGGCAGGCTGAGCTCGACCTCTCGTATACCAGGATCTACGCGCCGGAGTCCGGGCGGATCACGCGTAAGAGCGTCGAGCCCGGGGGCTACGTGCAAGCGGGGCAGACGATCTTTTCGATCGTGCCGGAGCGGGTGTGGGTCACGGCCAATTTCAAGGAGACGCAGCTGCGCTACATGCGCCCGGGGCAGCCGGCCACGATCAAGGTGGACGCGTACCCCGACCGGCGGTTCACGGGCCACGTGGACAGCATTCAGGCGGGGGCGGGCGCGCGATTCAGCCTGCTGCCGCCGGAGAACGCCACGGGCAACTACGTCAAGGTTGTCCAGCGGGTGCCGGTGAAGATCCTCATCGATGAGGGGCCCGATCCGGCCCACGTGCTCGGCCCAGGCATGTCGGTGGTGCCCGCGGTGAAGGTGCGGTGAGCGCCGACGCGATTGCCCTGCCCGCCGATGCCGGAGCGGTAGCCTGGCGTCCGGCGTACAACCCCTGGCTCATCGCCGTGGTCGTGGCGATGGCCACGTTCATGGAGGTGCTCGACACGAGCATCGCCAACGTGGCGCTGCCCTATATGGCGGGCAATCTCGGGGCGAGCAATGACGAGAGCACCTGGGTGCTCACGTCGTACCTGGTTTCGAACGCCATCGTGCTGCCGACCAGCGGCTGGCTCGCGAGCGTGTTCGGACGCAAGCGTTTCTTTCTCGCCTGCCTTTTTGTCTTCACCGTGAGCTCGCTGCTCTGCGGTGTCGCGCCGAGTCTCGGCATGCTCATTTTCTTTCGGGTGCTGCAGGGTGTCGGCGGCGGCGGAATGCAGCCCATGGCCCAGGCGATCCTCGCGGACACCTTCCCGCCGCAGCAGCGCGGGCTGGCCTTCGCGCTGTACGGCCTCACGGCCGTGCTGGCGCCCACGATCGGGCCGACCTTGGGCGGCTGGATCACCGACAACTACTCGTGGCGCTGGATCTTCTTCATCAATCTGCCCGTCGGGGTCCTCGCGCTCATGCTGGTTCTACGGCTCGTCCAGGACCCACCCCATCTCGCCCGCCTCAGGGGCGCGGGCGTTCGGGTCGATTACATCGGCATTGCCCTGCTCACTCTGGGCGTCGGCGCCCTGCAGGTGATGCTGGACAAGGGACAGGAAGAGGACTGGTTCGGCTCGCGCTTCATCACGAGCCTGGCCGTCATCGCCGGGGTATGCCTGATCGCGCTCGTGATCCACGAATGGCGGCACAAGGAGCCCTTGATCGACGTCCGCCTCTTCAAGAATCGCAACTTCCTGGGGGCGAACGCGATGATGTTCATGCTGGGTGTTGTGTACTTCAGCAGCCTCGTCATGATGCCGCAGTTCCTCCAGACGCTCATGGGCTACAGCGCGCAGGTCGCGGGGCTGGCGCTTTCCCTCAGCGGACTCATGCTGCTCGCGGGGATGCCCATCGTGGGGCAGCTCGCGTCCCGGGTTCAGGCGCGATTTCTCATCGCGGCCGGCTGGGCGGCCATCACGGTCGCCATGGTCGCCTCCGCGACACGAATCGATCTGCTGATCAGCTTTGGCTCCGTGACCTGGCTGCGGGTCCTCCAGGTGGTCGGGTTGCCGTTCCTCTTCGTCCCGGTGACGCTGGCGGCGTACGTCGGGCTCCCGGCGGAGAAGAGCAATAGCGTCGCGGGCATGGTGAACTTCATGCGGAATATCGGCAGCAGCATCGGCACCTCCCTCGTGACGACGCTGCTCGCGCGCCGCGCCCAGTTCCACCAGGTGCATCTGGTCTCACGGATGGCGGCGGACAATCCGATGTTTCAGGATCGAGTGGACGAGCTCGCTCGTCAGCTGGCCGATTCCGGGTTGGGGAGCTACCAGGCGCACCAGCAGACCTATGCCCGGTTGTATCGGATCGTGCTCAATCAGGCACAGACCTTGGCCTATGTCGATACCTTTTGGCTGCTGGCCGTGGCCTCGGCGGTGATGTTCTGTCTCGCCTTCGCTCTGAAGAAGAACGATCCTGGCGGTGGGAGTGTTGTTCTGGAATGATCGGTGCTGCGCGAAGTCTTCGCCACGACGTGATTCGGACGCTGTCTAGGACCTTCGAGTTCCGACGATGACCAGCACGATCCCGCCTGCAAGGGCCAGCGCTCCGAGAATCGGCGGCAGGGGAATGGTCTTTTCCTTGTCGGCCGTGATCTTGAGCGGCCCAATAT
>JBKPCB010000020.1:0-14053 GCA_046727155.1 Candidatus Methylomirabilota bacterium
CTCGCTCCAGACGAACAAGGCGAAAGAGGCCGCGCGGCTCTTCGACTGGATTCATTCGGTGGATCGCGTGGAGCTGGCGCGCGAGCTCAGCCGGCGGGCGCGCGCCCTCGACCGAGCACTCGACATCCTCATCCAGGTCAATCTGGGAGAGGAGCCCCAGAAGGCCGGGGTGGCGCCCGGAGAGCTCAAGGCGCTGCTCGACGCGATGACTGGGCTCGAGAGCCTCCGGATCCGCGGCCTCATGGCGATTCCGCCGGCCGTCGACACCCCCGAGGCGGCGCGTCCGTTCTTCAGGCGGCTGCGCGAGCTCCGTGACGGCGCGGGTCTCGAGCACCTGTCCATGGGCATGAGCGCCGACTTCGAGGTCGCCATCGAAGAAGGAGCGACGCTGGTGCGGGTCGGCACGGCCATCTTTGGCCCCCGGCCCGCTCCGAAGGAGACACGGTGAGCATCAAAGGCAAGAAGGTCGGTTTCCTGGGGGCCGGCAATATGGGCGAGGCCATGATCAAGGGACTGCTTCAGGCGGGCCTGGTCCCCGCGGCGTCCATCGGGGCCACCGACGTGCGGCGGGAGCGATTGGAGCAGATCGCCGCGCAGTACGGCATCCGCTCTGCCAAGGGCAATCCGGCGCTGGTCGCCGAATCCGACGTTGTCATTCTCGCGGTGAAGCCACAGATCATGGCCTCTGTGCTTCACGAGATCGCAGGGTCGGTCGACGGCAAGCTGCTCATCTCCATTGCCGCCGGCCTTGCGACGCGCACGCTGCGCGCCCAGCTCGGCCGGCCGGCCCGCCTGATCCGCGTGATGCCCAATACTCCAGCCCTCGTGCTCGAAGGCGTCACGGCGATCGCCCGCGCGGAGGGACTCGAGGCGGGCGATCTGGAAACCGCGCAGGAGCTGTTCGGCGCCGTCGGGCGCGTGGTGGTACTCGAGGAAGACGCGCTGGACGCGGTCACGGGCCTGTCGGGCTCGGGGCCGGCGTATGTGGCGATCGTCATCGAGTCGCTGGCAGACGGCGGCGTCAAAATGGGCCTGGACCGCGCCACCGCCATGACGCTCGCCGCGCAAACCGTGCTCGGCTCGGCCAAGCTCATCCTGGAGACCGGCACCCACCCGGGCCAGCTCAAGGACATGGTCTCCTCGCCGGGCGGGACCACCATCGCCGGCATCTCGGCGCTCGAAGAGGGCGGGGTGCGCCGGACCTTCATCAGCGCGGTGGAACGCGCGACCCAGCGCTCGCGCGAGCTGGGCAAGAGCGGCTAACGTGATCGAGGTGGTCGCGTTCGTCGGCTGGCTGCTCGAGCTCTACTCGTACGTGGTCATCGCCGCGGCGCTGATCTCCTGGGTCAGCCCCGATCCCCGAAATCCGATCGTGCGATTCCTGCACCAGGTTACCGAACCCGTGTTCGAGCCGATCCGCCGCCTCCTGCCCCCCTGGAAGACCGGCGGACTCGACATCTCCCCGCTGATCGTCATCATCGCCATCCAGTTCGTGGAGCGGGTGATCCTTCCTTCGCTGGTGGGGTTGCTGTAACCGAGGAGGCCATTGTGCGCATCACGCCCATGGACATTCGCCAGCAGCAGTTCACGGTCCGAATGTTCCGCGGCTTCGACGTCCAGGAGGTGGACACCTTCCTGGAGGACCTCGCCGCCGATTACGAGGCCCTGCTCAAGGAGAACTCGCTGCTCAAGGAGCAGCTCCAGGCTCTCGAAGAGCGGGCGCGCGGGCTCGAGGATCGGGAGAAGGTCCTCCAGGAAACGCTGATGACCACCCAGCGGGTCGTCGAGGAGATGAAAGAGAATGCCCGCCGCGAGGCATCGCTGCTCGTGCGGGAGGCGGAGCTGCAGAGCGAGAAGATCGTCGATGCCGCTCGGGCCTCCGAAGCCATGATCCAGAACGAGATCGCGCAGCTGAAGCGCACGCGTCGCCAGCTCGCGGAGGCGCTGCGCTCCACGGTGGACATGTACCAGCGCCTGCTGGAGCAGGACCTCAAGGCCGACGCCAACCCCGATGCCAAGGATGTCGGCGGCGGCAAGGGCTGAGGACAGCCTGCTCCACGTCCGCGTCCAGCCGCGAGCGCGTCGGAACGAGGTTTTGGGCTGGCATGGCAGGGCGCTGCGCGTGCGCGTGACCGCCTCGCCCGAGGCCGGCGAGGCCAATCGCGCCGTGACCGAGCTGCTCGCCGAAGTCCTTGACGTCCCGCGCTCCTCGGTGGAACTCGTCCGGGGCGGCGCGAGCCGAGACAAGCTCTTCCGCGTCCGGCACCTCTCCCTCGACGCGCTTCGCGCGCGACTTGGAGATCCCTCGGCGTGATCGCCCCCGTCTTCTGGCGCGGTGATCGGCTCGTCCTGCTCGACCAGACGCGGCTGCCCGCGCAGGCCGTCGAGCGCGTGTACGACACCTGGCAGTCCGTCGCAGAGGCGATCCGTGGTCTCGTCGTGCGCGGCGCTCCCGCCATCGGCGTGGCCGCGGCCTTCGCCGTCGCCTTGGCCGCCCGCGCCAGCGGCGCGAAGGATTTCCCTGGGCTGCTTGCCGACCTCGAGGAAGCCATCAAAGGGCTGGCGGCGACGCGCCCCACCGCGGTGAATCTCTTCTGGGCGCTGGAGCGAATGCGGCGGGTGGCCACCGAGCAGCGGGCCCTGCCCCTGGAGACCCTCCGGGCGCGGCTGCTGGCCGAGGCGCAGGCCATCCTGGACGAGGATGTGGCCGCCAACCGCGCCATGGGCAGCCACGGCGCAGCCCTCGTCCCCGAGGGCGCCCGCATCCTTACCCACTGCAATGCGGGCGCGCTGGCCACGGCCGGCTACGGCACCGCGGGCGGCGTGATTCGCGCCGCCCACGAGCGCGGCAAGCTCGCGCTGGTCTGGGTGGACGAGACGCGGCCGGTGATGCAGGGCTCGCGGCTCACGGCCTGGGAGATGGTGCAGGAGGGCATTCCCCATCGGCTCATCTCCGACGTGGCCGCGGGTTACGTGATGAAGCGGGGCGAGGTGGATCTGGTGGTCACTGGCGCCGACCGCATCGCCGCCAATGGCGACACCGCCAACAAGATCGGCACCTACGCCCTGGCCGTGCTGGCGCGTCACCACGGCATTCCGTTCTATGTGGCGGCGCCGTCTTCCAGCATCGATCCGGGCATCGCCACCGGCGCCGACATCGTGATCGAGGAGCGCGACCCGGCCGAGGTCCGCGGGGTGGCTGGGCGCGAGACGGCGCCCGCCGAGTCTCCCGTGTTCAACCCCGCTTTCGACGTGACGCCCGCCGAGCTGATCAGCGCCATCATCACCGAACACGGAGTCTGTCGGCCCCCGTATCGATTCACCGCGTGAGCGCCCGCAACCGGCAGATCGAAAGCGCCCGCCGCTACCACGAGCGCACGGCGCATTCCCCTCGCTCGGTGCGGACCGACGGCCACACTCTCGACTGGGACAATAAGCCGTCACCCTTCAAGATCTACCCCGAGCTGACCGCGCTCCCCCTTCCGCGCCAGTTCCCGGCCCTCACCGCCGAAACCCTGGCGGCCCTGTCTGGGCGCGGGGGCGAGGGGAAGCCGCTGGACCTGGAAGGGCTGGCCGCCCTGCTTTTCTTCTCGGCCGGCGTCACCAAGACGAAAACGTTCATGGGCGGCGTCACCATGCACTTCCGCGCCGCGCCCTCCACGGGCGCGCTCTACCAAACCGAGGTGTACGTCGTGGCGGGGGATGTGGCGGGGCTCGAGGCGGGCGTCTATCACTTCTGCCCGGGAGATTTCGCGCTCAGGCGGCTGCGCGCTGGCGACTTCCGCGGCGCCGTGGCCCTCGCGGCGGCGGACGAGACCCTGGCCGCGGAGCGCGCCGTGATCGTCCTGTCGGCGATTTACTGGCGGAATACCTGGAAGTACCAGGCGCGGGGCTACCGGCACCTCTTCTGGGACTCGGGGACGATGGTGGCGAACCTGCTGGCGAGCGCGACGGCGCTGGGCGTCCAGGCGCGACTCGTCACGGGCTTCGTGGATCGCGAAGTGAACGCGCTCCTGGGGCTCGACGCTGCCAGGGAAGCGGCCCTCCTTCTGGCGCCCGTGGGAGGCGTCGGGCGCGCGGCGCCCGCGCCCCCGGTGATCTCTCCCATTCAGCCCGCCGTCCTTCCGCTGTCGGAGCGCGAGGTCGATTACCCGCTGCTGCGCGAGGCATACGAGGACTCCTGCCTTGAATCCGAGAGCGAGGCGCTGGACTGGAGAGAGTCCGCGGGGCTGTTTCCGGGATCTTCAGCCTCCAGCCCTACCGGCGACATCGTACGGCTTCCCTCACCACGAGCCGCCTCGGGCCGTGCGCTGGGCGAGACCATCCAGGCCCGGGGATCGACGCGCGAGTTCTCGGGGGCCGCCATCACCGCGGAGGAGCTTTCGACAGCGGTTTACCATGCCACGCGCGGCTTCCCCTCGGATGCCCCGTCAGGGCAGGTGGACCTCTATATAAATGTCCACGCCGTGGACGGGCTGCCGGCTGGGGCCTATGCCTACCAGCCCGAGCCGCATGCTCTCGAGTCACTCAAGCGCGGTGACATCCGGCGCGATTCCGCTTTCCTCTGTCTCGAACAGTCACTGGGCGGCACGTCCGGCGCGACGGTCTTCTTTCTCGCCGATCTGGGCAGCGTCCTGGGGCGCTGGGGCAACCGCGGCTATCGGCTGGCCAATCTCGAGGCCGGGCTCATCGGCGGTCGGCTCTATCTCGGGGCCTACGCCCAGCGGTTCGGCGCCACGGGACTGACCTTCTATGATCAGGACGTGGTCGAGTTCTTCTCCCCGCATGCCGCCGGCAAAGCCGCCCTCTTCGTCACCGCCCTCGGCCGCTCAGTGCAGGGGCCCGCCGGCACGCCCGTTCCCCTCGGCGTTGAAGGAAGGCTGAAGTAGTCATCCACGCCGGCTTTTGATACGGTAGGAGCGCTGTCGACGGTACAAACCGAGGAGGCAAGATGAAGAAGTACTACCTGATGGCGCCGGGGCCGACGCCCGTGCCCCCGAACGTCCTGCTGGCCATGGCGCAGCCCATGATTCATCACCGGACGCCCGAATACGATGCGCTGCTCGGCGAAGTGCGGGCGGGGCTCAAGCGTCTCGTCCAGACCAATCAGGAGGTGCTCACGCCGGCCTGCACCGGCACCGGCGCCATGGAAGCGGCCGCCTCGAACACGTGCTCGGCGGGCGATACGGTCGTGGTGGTGAACGCGGGAGCGTTCGCCCAGCGCTGGCTCGCGATCGCTCGCGCCTACGGCCTCGACGTCGTGGAGCTCGAGGCGCCACACGGCGAGACCGTCGCGCCCGAGCGACTAGCCGAGGCCCTACGGGCGCATCCGCGTGCCCGGGCCGTCTTCGTCCAGCACAGCGAGTCGTCGACCGGCGTGCTGCACGACGTGCGGGCCTACGCCCAGGTGACGCGCGGCACCGACGCGGTCCTGATCGTCGACGCCGTCTCGAGCCTCGGCATCGCGGAGTTGTCGATGGACGCATGGGGCATCGACGTGCTCGTGTCCGCCTCGCAGAAGGGACTCATGTTGCCTCCGGGCCTCGGGCTCGTGGCTCTGAGCGACAAGGCGTGGGCTGCGGCGAAGCGCTCGACGCTGCCGAAGTTCTATCTCGACCTGAGCGAGGAGCGGAAGTACGCGGCAAAGAACGAGGCCCGCTTCACGCCGGCCGTCTCCATCATGGTCGGCCTCCGCGAGGTGCTCCGGATGATCGAGGCCGAGGGGCTGGGCGAGGTGGTCCGCCGTCACGACCGGCTCTCGCGCGCCGCCCGCGCGGGCGCCGAGGCCCTCGGGCTCACGCTGTTCCCAAAGACCACGCCGAGCCCGGCGCTCACCGCGGTCCAGGTCCCGCCCGGCGTGGATGCCGACCGGGTGGTCGAGGGTTTCGCCACGGGGCACAACATCACCATCGACGGCGGTCGCGGCCCGACGAAGGGGAAAATCTTCCGCATCGGTCATATGGGCTATGTGGGCGACTTCGACGTGGTCACCGCGCTGGCCGCGCTGGAGCAGGTGCTCCAGGACCTCGGGCATCCCGTGGACTTCGGCGCGGCCGTCCGCGCTGCCCAGAAGGTATTCGCCGAGCGCGGCTAGCGCGAGGCGTCCCCGGGCCCGGCTCACGCGGTCGGGGGAGCTTGGCTCCTCCTGATGTAGAATCTCCTTCTGGCCATGTCACTGAGACTTCTCCTTCTCCGGCACGCCGAAACCGACTGGAACCGGGAACGCCGGTACCAGGGGTGGCAGGACATCCCCCTGTGCGAGACGGGCCGGATCCAGGCGGAGGCGGTCGCGCGGCTACTGTCGGTCACGCCGCTTGCCGCGGTATGGTCGAGCCCGCAAGCGCGCGCCCGCGACACGGCCGCCGCCATCGCCTCCCCGCATGCGCTCGAGGTCCACACGGACGAGGCGTTCAAGGAGATGGGCTTCGGTCCGTGGGAGGGCCTCACCGTTGACGAGGTTCGAGCCCGCTTTCCCGACGCCTCCCGGGCCTGGGACGAGACCCCGCACCTCGCGTTCTGGTCTGGCGCGGAGCGCCTCGCGCAGGTTCGCGGGCGCGTCCTCGCGGGGCTTGACGAGCTCCGGGCCACCTTTCCGGGGCAAACGGTGTGTCTGGTGGCGCATGGGATCTCGAGCCGCGTGCTCGTCCTCGAGGCCCTCGGGCTCGGCTTGGACCGGCTCTGGTCGCTCCAGCTCTCCTCGACCGGGATCTCGGAGCTCGAGTTCCGCGACGACTGGACGGCGGTGCACCGCATGAATACCCTCGTGCACCTCGACCGCGTGCCAGTGGCGCGACCATGACGCCCGAGCGCAGGGCACAGCAGACGCAGCTGCCCACGGGCGCCAAGATCTACCTGCCCGACGAGGCGGCACAGAAGCGCGCCGTCGAGGAGCGGCTCTTCGGCGTCTTCCGTAAGTGGGGCTACCGGGAGATCGTGACCTCCGCCTACGAGTATTTCGACGTGCTCTCGCAGGGGACGGACGCCGCGCTGCAGGAGCGGATGTTCAAGATGGTGGACCGCGACAGTGGCCGCCTGCTCGCGCTCCGGGCCGACGTCACGCCGCAGATCGCGCGCATCGTCGCGACGCGGATGCGGGATGAGGCCAAGCCGCTGCGACTGGCCTACGTGACCAACGTCTTCCGCTACGACGAGCCGCGGGTCGGGCGGTACCGCGAGTTCTATCAGGCCGGCGCGGAGCTGCTCGGCCTGCCGAATCCCGAGGGCGATGCGGAGATGATCGCGATGACGGTCGAGGGGCTCGGCGCCCTCGGACTCGAGCAGTTCCAGATCGACGTCGGCCAGGCCGAGTTCTTCCGGGGCATTCTCGAGGACCTGTCCGTGGACGACGCGGCCGCACGCACGCTCCGCACGGCGCTCGGCCACAAGGACGTCTCCGCGCTCGAGCGGCTGGTGGGCGAGCTGCGGGCGCCGGCCGCGATCACCGAGCTACTGCTGGCGCTGCCGACGCTCTACGGCCGGGGCGACGTACTCGACCGCGCGGAGCGCCTGGTCAAGAACGCGCGGTCGGAGGCGGCCCTGGCCAACCTCGCCGAGGTGTACCGGCTGCTGCGCGCCTACGGCCTGGCCGACACTGTTCTGCTCGACCTGGGCGAGGTGCGCGGCTTCGACTACTATTCGGGCGTGCATTTCGAAGCGTATGTCTCGGGCCTCGGCGCGCCGCTGGTTGGCGGGGGACGCTACGACCAGATGCTGGCGCGCTTCGGCTACGACTGCCCGGCCACCGGCTTCGCCTTCGAGGTCGGCCGCGCGCTCCTGGCCATGGAGTCGCAGGGCGCGGGCGCGGCGCCCCCGGGCGCTGCCTTCTTCGTCATCGACTTCACGCCCGACAAGACGCGGGCGCTGGCTCTCTCGCGCCGCTTCCGCGATCTGGGCGCCGCCGTGGCGCGGGACATCCTGACCCGGCCGCTCGAGGAGTCGCTGGCCTACGCGCGCCAGCAGCGCGTGCGGTGGGCGCTGGTGATCGGCGCGCCCGGGTCGCGGCCCGACGAGGTCAGCGTGCGGGACCTGGTCGAAGGCCATGAGCGCACCGTGGGCACGGCGGACCTTCTGGCCGACCCCGCCCGCCACTTCCCGGGCTTCCCGAACGGCGCCGGAAAGCAGGGAGGGGAGGAGCGCCGTGCCTAATATCGTTGTCGTGGGCGCTCAGTGGGGCGACGAGGGCAAAGGCAAGGTCGTGGACGTGCTGGCGCCGCACGTGGACGTCGTGGTCCGCTATCAGGGCGGCAACAACGCGGGCCACACCGTCGTGGTGGGCAAGGAGAAGTTCGTGCTCCAGTCCATCCCGTCGGGCATCCTGCACGCGGGCCGCCGCTGCGTGATCGGCTGCGGCGTCGTGATCGACCCCGCCTCGCTGATCGAGGAGATGGAATCCCTCGTCCAGCGCGGAGTCTCACTCGACGGCAATCTCTACATCTCCAAGAACGCGCACCTGATCATGCCGTACCATCCGGCGCTGGACCGCGCCAGCGAATCCCAGGCCGGCAAGCGCCGCATCGGCACGACGGGCAAAGGAGTCGGGCCCGCGTACGCGGATAAGGCCGCGCGCGTCGGTATCCGCATGGCCGACCTGCTCGACGAGCGACTCTTCCGCGAAAAGCTCGAAGCCACCGTGTTCCAGAAGAACCGGCTGCTTCGGGAGATCTACGATGCCGAGACGTTCACGGTCGACAGCATCCTGCACCAGTACCTGCGCTACGCGGGCTGGCTCGCGCCCTACATCACGGACACGGCGCTGCTGCTCTCGCGCTGGATCGACGCGGGCCACTCGGTGCTCTTCGAGGGCGCGCAGGGGACCATGCTGGACCTCGATCACGGCACCTATCCGTTCATCACGTCGTCGAGCACCACGGCGGGCGGCGCGTGCACCGGGACCGGCATCCCGCCGACCAAGATCAACGGGGCCCTCGGCATCTCCAAAGCCTACTGCACGCGGGTGGGCGGCGGGCCGTTCCCCACGGAGCTGCACGGCGAGATGGCGGAGCTCCTGCGCCGCCGCGGCAATGAGTTCGGGGCCGTGACCGGGCGGCCCCGGCGGTGCGGCTGGGCGGACGCGGTGGCGCTGCGCTACGCGGTTCGGATCAACGGCTTCGACACCATCGCCGTCACCAAGCTCGACGTGCTCGACGGCTGTGAGACCGTGCAGATCTGCTCCGGCTATCGCTACCGTGGCGAGGTCCTCACGGACTTCCCGGAGGAGGAGCGCATCTGGCACGAGGCCGAGCCCGTGTACGAGGAGCTGTCGGGCTGGCAGAGCCCGACCAATGGGATGCGCGATTACGCGGACCTTCCGACCAAGGCGCGGGAGTACCTGGAGCGTCTCTCCGAGCTGGTCGGCGTGCCGTTTTCCCTCGTTTCGACCGGCGCCGTGCGCGACGACACGATTCTGGTGGCGGACTCGGTGCTCGCGCGCTGGTTCCCCAGCCTTCGGAGCGCGCTTCCGGGACGCTGACGATGACCCGATCCTCGCTGTCCCCCGACCCGTGGAGCTTGGGATGGCATTCAAGATCCTGATCGCTGACGACGAGGCCACAGCCCGGAAGGGACTGGTCACCCTGTTGGCGGGTTGGGGCTATGAGGTGGAAGAGGCCGCCGACGGCGAAGAGGCATTCAGCAAGGCCGCCGCCTCGCTCCCCGCCGTCGTGATCTCGGATCTCGTGATGCCCAAGCTCGACGGGCTCGGGCTCCTCAAGGCGCTCCAGCAGGAGCTGCCCTTCGCCAGCGTGATCCTGCTGACGGGGCAGGGGAGCATCGACACCGCCGTGGCGGCGATGAAGGAAGGCGCCTACGACTACCTGACCAAGCCGGTGGACGCCACCCGGCTCAAGCTCCTCATCCCCAAGGCCGCCGAGAAGGGTGAGGCGCTGCGCGAGGTCGTGATCCTGCGCCGGCGGGTCCGCCAGGTCTGGGGCCTGGGCAAGCTGGTCGGCACCAGCGCGGCCATGCAGGAGGTGTACCGGCTGATCGAGATGGCCGCGCCCACATCGGCGCCGGTGCTGATCTCGGGCGAGAGCGGCACCGGCAAGGAGCTCGTGGCGCGCACGCTCCACGAGCTCTCGCCGCGCGGACACGGCCCCTTTGTCGCCGTCAACTGCGCCGCCATTCCCGAGACCCTCCTCGAGAGCGAGATCTTCGGCCACGAGAAGGGCGCCTTCACCGGAGCCCTCGAGCGGCATCCGGGCTGCTTCGAGCTTGCGCACCAGGGTACACTGCTGCTCGATGAGATCGCCGAGATGAACCCAGGCACGCAGGCCAAGTTCCTTCGCATCCTCCAGGATGGGGCGGTGCGGCGCTTGGGCGGCAAGCACGAGATCTCGGTGGACGTCCGCGTGCTGGCCGCGACCAACAAAGATCCGGTCAAGGCCCTGCGGGACGGGAGCTTCCGCGAGGACCTCTTCTACCGGCTCAACGTGGTGAGCGTGTCGATTCCGCCGCTGCGCGAGCGCCCCGAAGACATTCCGGTTCTCATCCAGGCCTTTCTCGAGGAGTTCAACGCGAAGTACGACAAGCACATCCGCTCGGTGGACGACGGCGTGCTCAGGACGCTGACCGCCCATTCATGGCCCGGCAATATCCGCCAGCTCCGCAATACCCTGGAGCGGGCGGCGATCGTCTGCGATGGCGACCTGATCACGGCCACGCACCTGCCGCCCGAACCCATACCGCGCACCGAGGGCGAAGCGGCGGAGGGGCCCGACAGCGTTACGTTCCGCGTCGGCACCAGTCTCGACGACGCGGAGAAAGGGCTGATCCTCAAGACGCTGGCGTGCAACGGCAATAACAAGACGCGGGCCGCCGAAATCCTCGGCATCAGCCTGAAGACGCTGCATAACAAATTAAAGGCCTACGGCGGCTAGCATGCGCTTCGGGGTCGGGATCAAGGAAGCCCTCGCCGTCACCCTTCTTACCCTCCTCGTGGTGGCCACCACCACGGCGGTTCACCTCTCTCAGCTGACGCGCGTCGTGGTTCAGGAGGCCTCGCGCCAGGCCAGTCTGGTCGCCCAGCAGATCTATGCCCAGAGCGCCCAGGCGCTGTCGCGCTCTCCGGGGAGCAACCCGCGGGACGTACTGCGTCGGGACCACGATCTCCGCAGCCTGCTGGATGCCAGCGTGGGCTATTCACCCCATCTCTTGTACGCTTACATCGCGGACCGGACGGGCAAGACCCTGCTGCACACCGAGCGGCAGCGCGAGGGGACCCTCGCCGTGTCGCGGCGGAATCTCAACGAGCTGGTGGAGGTGGATCCGCTGAGCCGCCTCGTGGCGCTCTACGGGGGCAGCCAGACGTTCGAGACCGTGCTGCCGATCAAGCTCAACGATCAGCCCTTCGGCAGCATCCATCTCGGCGTGTCCACGGTCCTGCTCCAGCGCGAGCTCAATGGCGCGCTCCGGCAGAGCATGACGCTGGCCGCCATCGCGCTGCCGCTGGCGTGGCTGGCCGCCATGGCGCTGGCCCGGCTCATCCAGCGGCCTCTCCGCGTCTTGACGGCGGAGATGGGCCGCCTGCGGCGCGGAGAGTTCGACGTGGGCGGCAGCGTGGGCGGCAGCGATGAATTCCAGGAGCTGGCCGGCCAGCTCCAGCGCCTCGGTCGGGAGCTCCAGGCCGACCGCATCGCGACGCTGAGCGAGAAGGCTCGCCTCCAGCACGTGGTGAATCAGCTCGAGGACGGCGTGGTCTTCCTCAACGCCGAGCGCCGGGTCCTCTTCTTCAATCACGCCGCCGAGGGCGTGGTGGGTCGTCCGCTCGAGCAGGCGGTGGGATCGGGACTCGACGATCTGCTGGCCGACGACCACCCGCTGCGCTCGCTCCTCGACGACGCCTTCGCCGGCGGCGGGGGCGCCCGCAATGCGACGCTCGTGCTGCCGCAGGACGGCCGCCCGAGGGAATTCCTCGTCTCGGTCGTCTTCATGCTGGACGCGAACCAGATGATGGGAGCGGCAATTCTCCTGAAGGACCTGGAATCGGTCAAGACGGTCCAGTCCCTCGTGAGCTACTCGGCCAAGCTCGCGGCGCTCGGACGGTTGACCTCGGGTGTCGCCCACGAGGTGAAGAACCCGCTGAATGCCATGATGATCCACCTCGAGGTGCTCAAGGAGCGCCTCGACGACGCGACGCCCGAGGTGCAGGAGAGCCTGGAGGTCATCGGCAGCGAGATCCGGCGGCTCGATCGCGTGGTGCAGGGCTTCTTGCGGTTCACGCGGCCGCAGGAGCTGGTCATCAAGCCCGTGGATCTCAACGGCCTGCTCCAGAGCCTGGGGGCCCTGCTCGAAGCGGAGTGGCAGACGCAGGGAATCCGGCTGGCCTATGACCTCGACCCGGCCCTGCCGCCGGTCGGAGCCGACGAGGAGCTGCTGCGCCAGGCCTTCCTCAACATTCTGCAGAACGCCGGCCAGGCCATGCCGCGCGGCGGCGCCATCACGATCAAGACGGCGCGCGACGGCCGCGAGAGCGCCCGCGCGGAGATCATCGATGAGGGCGAGGGCATCGCGCCCGAGGATCTGGAGCGGATCTTCAAGCTCTACTACACGACCAAGCCCGACGGCAGCGGCATCGGCCTGTCCGTCGTCTACCGGATCGTCCAGGTCCACGACGGGATGATCGACGTGCAGTCCAAGTTGGGCCGCGGAACGACCGTCGCGGTCCGGCTGCCGCTGAGGTAGCGGGCGTGCGGGCCCTTGCGCTCGTGCTGGCAGTGACGCTGGCATTGTCCGGCTGCGTGAGGATCAAGGAGATCTTCTCAGGAGCCCCACCCGCTCCGCCTCCGGTGGAGCCCGCGCCGTCTCCGCCGCCTCCGCCGCCGGCCGTGCTCTCGCCCCAAGTCAGCTCGGAGCAGGAGCGGCAGCTTCAGCGAGACGCGCAAGACCGCATCGACCGCACGGAGCGCCTGCTGAGTCAGGTCGACCCGAAGCGTCTCGCCGGGCAGCAGCAGGAAAGCTACCAGACGATCCAGAGCTTCCTGGCCAAGGCCAAGGAGGCGCTGTACGCCCGCGACGTGCAGCGCGCATTGACCTTGGCCGACAAGGCCCATGTGCTTGCCGGAGAGCTGACGCGCAGGATTCGCTGAGGGTCGTGTAAGGCTTACCTGACAGCGGGTAACTCTTTCCCACTCTCTTTCCCACGCAAAGCCGGGGGCGCGTCTCGGCTGCCTCCTAAGCTCCTGAAAGTAGGGAATTCCCCATTTCCTGCGCATGGCACGAGGGTTGCCGACCTAGTAACAGGTTTTTTGAACTCCGGAACGAGCAGGAGGGGACCTATGCGAAACGGACTGGCTCTCGGTTCATTGGTTGCGCTAACGGCCCTTCTCGCAACCGCATGCGTGGTGGAACCGCCGGCGGGTACTCGGCCGGCGTCGCTGGTCGGCGTGATGCCCGGCGACGCGCGCGCCTTCCAGTACGGCGCGACGGGCAGGGAGGTGCTCGACCATCCGGCGCTGCGCGAGAAGATCATCGGGCTGTTCGGTCCCGATTGGAAGCCATCCTCCGAAAGCGGCGGGAAGCTGCCCACAGGCGCCGCAGCGTTCCTCGCGCAGTCGTCTCCGCCGCAGCTGGTGCGCATGGAAGGGGCCAATTTCATCGCGGTGACGGGCTGCATGCCCAGCGCCTGCGCGGGCAACCGCGGGCTCGTCCTGATCCGTGAGGACAGCGAGCTGCTCCT
Organism: Candidatus Methylomirabilota bacterium; assembly: GCA_046727155.1. GTDB lineage: Bacteria > Methylomirabilota > Methylomirabilia > Rokubacteriales > CSP1-6 > DASSSH01. The sequence goes on from JBKPCB010000020.1 coordinate 13,673, forward strand.
GGCGCGCGTGGACGAAGGCGGCTACGCGCATTACTACGCCTGGGGCGCCCCGGCGACGCGGGCCACGATCGGACCGACGGTCGTCGACAGCGCGTGGCGGGCGCTCGAAAGCTCTGGCGCGTCCCGGTCAGCCGGCGCGCGTTGACGAGGGGGAGCGACCACAGTATGATGCGGCCTACCTGTCTTCCTCGGTGGTCTTCGCCGAGTGCATCAGTGTGGAGCGATGACCGTGAGTGACGACCTGCAGCGCATACTCGCATGGCTCACCGACTGGCTCGCGGGCGGCGGCGGGCTGCTGCTCATGACCGACTACGACGGCACGCTCACGCCCATCGTTTCTGACCCCGCCGACGCGGATCTCGATCCCGAGGTGCGGGCGCA
>JBKPCB010000021.1:0-41882 GCA_046727155.1 Candidatus Methylomirabilota bacterium
GGCACGATCCCGCCGCCGTCGTCCAGCGCGGCGTGGTACAGGTCATGGAAGGGCGGCACGTGTTTGAGCACCTGACCGTCGAGGAAAACCTGCTCACCGGCGCCTACTCTCGGCGCGCCGGCGGCCCGCTCAAGCAGGAGGTGGAGAAGGTCTACGAGTACTTCCCGCGGCTGAAGGAGAGGCGAAGCAGCCAGGCCGGCTACATCTCTGGCGGCGAGCAGCAGATGCTGGCCATCGGTCGCGCCCTGATGGCGCGCCCGAAGCTCATGCTGCTCGACGAGCCGAGCATGGGGCTGGCCCCCATGCTGGTCGCGGAGATCTACGAGATCGTCGCGCGGCTGAACCGCGAGGAGAAGGTTGCCGTGCTGCTGGCCGAGCAGAACGCCACCATGGCGCTCCGCGCGGCGCAATACGCCTACGTCATGGAAACCGGCCGGATCGTGCTGGACGGCGACCGCACCGCGATTAGCGAGAACGAGGACATCAAGGAATTCTACCTGGGGCTGAGCGGCGTCGGCCAGCGCAAGAGCTATCGCGACGTGAAGCACTACAAGCGCCGAAAGCGGTGGCTGTCGTGAGCGCCCAGCTGGAGATCCTCGACGTCTACAAGTCCTTTGGCGGGGTCCAGGCGGTAACGCGCGTGAGCCTCGAGGTGCGGCGGGGAGAGCTCCTGTCGGTGATCGGGCCAAATGGCGCGGGCAAGACCACCCTGCTGAACATGATCAGCGGCTTCTATCACCCCGACGCCGGCCGCATCGTGATGGAAGGAACCGACACGACGAACCTGTCGCCCAGCCACGTGGCCGAGCTGGGCGTGGCCCGCACCTTCCAGAACATCGCGCTGTTCAAGGGCATGACCGTGCTCGACAACCTCATGCTGGGCCGGCATGTGCACATGAAGTCGGGCGTGCTGGGCGCCTTCGTTTACTGGGGACTGGCCCAGCGAGAGGAGGTCGCGAATCGCCGCTTGGTCGAAGACATCATCGACTTCCTGAAGATCCAGGATCTCCGCAGGCGACCGACAGGTTCCCTGCCGTACGGGCTCCAAAAGCGAGTAGAGCTTGGCCGGGCGCTGGCGCTGCAGCCGAAGATTCTCCTTCTCGACGAGCCCATGGGCGGGTGCAATCACGAAGAGAAGGAGGACATGGCGCGCTTCGTGCTCGACGTCAACCAGGAATGGGGGACTACCGTGATCCTGATCGAACACGATATGGGCGTCGTCATGGACATCTCCGACCGGGTGGCCGTGCTCGACATGGGCCGCAAGATCGCGGAGGGCACGCCCGACGACGTGCGGGCGGATTCGCAGGTCATCAAAGCCTATCTGGGCGAGGTGAAAGGAGCCGCGAATGGGGCAGGCCGCCGCTGAGCTGACCACACTGCCCCGCCTGCTGCGGCGCAATGCCGCCGAGTTCCGCGATCGACCGGCGATCCGCGAGAAGGACCGCGGCATCTGGCAGACGCATAGCTGGGCGCAGTATTACGACCACGTGCGCGACTTCGCGCTCGGGCTGGTCGCCCTGGGCTTCTCGCGCGGCGACAAGCTCTCGGTGATCGGCGACAACCGGCCGCGGCTGTACTGGGCCCAGATGTCGGCCCAGTGCCTCGGCGGGATCTCGGTGCCGGTTTATCAGGACTCCATCGCCCGCGAGCTCCAGTATGTCTGGAGCCACGCCGAGGTGTCGGTCATCGTCGCCGAGGACCAGGAGCAGGTGGACAAGATCATCTCGCTGCGGGAGCAGCTGCCCGCGCTCAAGTTCGTGATCTACGACGACCCGCGCGGCATGGGCCACTACCGCTTCGAGTGGCTGCGCTCGTTCGGAGACGTCGAGGAGCTCGGCCGGAAGTTCGGCGCCGAGCATCCCGGCCACTTCGAGGGTGAGGTGGACAGGGTCCACCCCGAGGACGTGGCCATGATCGCCTACACCTCGGGCACCACCGGCAATCCCAAGGGCGCCATGCTCACCCAGGCCAATGCCGTCGCCACGGCCCAGAGCTTCATGGAGACGGAGGACATCCGGCCTACCGACGAGTGGCTGGCCTACCTGCCCATGGCCTGGGTCGGGGACGCCTTCTACACGCTCGTGCTCAGCCTCGCCGTCGGATTCTGCTGCAATTGCCCCGAGAGCCCCGAGACCGTTCAGCGCGACCTGCGCGAGCTGGGCCCGACCACGCTGCTGGCGCCGCCGCGGATCTGGGAGAACCTGCTGACGGGAGTGCAGGTGAAGGCGGCCGATGCTCCGTGGCTCAAGCGCCGGGTCTTCGAGCGCTTCCGCCGGGCGGCCGAGACGGCCGAGATCCTTCGCGCCGACGGCAAGCCCATCCCGCTGGGGCTGCGGCTGGCCTGCCTGCTCGGCGAATTCCTCGTCTATGGTCCGGTGCGGGACCAGCTGGGACTGCGCCGGGCGCGCTGGGTGTATACCGGCGGCGCGCCGCTCGGGCCCGACACGTTCCGTTTCTTCCGCTCCTTCGGCATCAACCTCAAGCAGGCCTATGGGTCCACCGAGGTGAGCGCGCTGGTCTCCATCCAGCCCGATGCCGAGGCCAATCCGACGACGGCGGGCCGGCCCTGCCCGGGCATCGAGGTGAAGATAGGCGAGCGGGGCGAGGTCCTGGTCCGGAGCAAAGGCGTCTTCAAGGGCTACTACAAGTCCGATGAGGCCACGCGCGAGGTCGTGGACGCCGACGGCTGGTTCCACACCGGCGACGCGGGCTTTCTCGACCCGCGCGGGCACCTGGTCATCATCGACCGCGCCAAGGATGTGGGCTCGCTCGCCGACGGCACCCCCTTCGCCCCCCAGTTCATCGAGAACAAGCTCAAGTTCAGCCCTTTCATCCGCGAGGCGGTGGCCTTCGGCCACGACCGGCCCTTCGTCTGCGCCATGATCGCCATCGACCTGAGCACGGTCGGGAACTGGGCAGAGCGCCGGGGGATTCCGTATACGAGCTACATGGACCTGAGCCAGAAGCCCGAGGTGATGGAGCTGATCCGGGAGGAGATCGCCAAGGGCAATGTGACGCTGCCCGAGGCCGCCCGCATCCGCCGGTTCCTGCTGCTCACCAAGGAGCTCGAAGCGGACGACGCCGAGATGACGCGCACGCGGAAGGTGAGGCGCCGCTTCATCGCCGAGAAGTACGCGGCTGTGACCGAGGCGTTTTACTCTGGCCGCGACGAGGTCGAGCTGGCGACCTCCATTACGTACGAGGATGGCCGGCAGGCGAACATCCAGTCCCGCGTCCGGATTCTCGACGTCGAGGCCGGGGTGCCCGCTCATGTTTGACTGGCAGTTCTTCGTGCTGCTGATGTCCAACGGCGTGCTGATCGGCCTCATGTACTCGCTGATCGCGCTGGGCTTCGTGCTGGTCTACAAGGCCACCGACGCCCTCAATTTCGCCCAGGGTGAGTTCGTGATGATCGCCGGCTTCCTGGTCGCGGTAGCCCTGGGAGTCTGGGGCGCGCCGCTGTGGCTGTCGGTCTCGGCGGGGCTGGTCGGCATGATCGGCTTCGGCTTCGGCCTCGAGCGCGTGGTGCTGCGCCCGCTCATCGGCCGCCCCATCGTGGCGGTGATCATGGCGACCATCGGCCTCGCCGCCATCCTGCGAGGCTTCGGGCCGCTCGTCTGGGGCGCCGAGACCCGGCCCCTCGCCCTGCCAATCCCGGACGAGCCCCTGGTCTGGGGCCCTCTGTTCATTCCGCCCATTCAGCTCCTGGGCGCCGTGGTGAGCCTCCTCTTCCTGGCCGGCTTCGGCTGGTTTTTCCTCAAGAGCCGCAAGGGCATCGCCATGCGCGCCGTCGCCGACAACCAGCAGGTGGCGATGGCCATGGGCATCAACGTGGAGCGCTACTTCGCCCTGGCCTGGGCCATGGCCGGCGTCGTATCGGCCCTGGGCGGCATCGTGTGGGGGAGCCTGCTCGGCGTGGACGTGCACCTGGCGCTGGTCGGCTTCAAGGTCTTCCCCGTGGTGATCCTGGGCGGGCTCGACTCGGTGCCCGGCGCGATCGTGGGCGGCCTGATCGTCGGAATCGTGGAGAACGTGGCGGCCGGCTACATCGACCCCTTCGTGGGCGGTGGGACAAAGGACTTCGTGCCCTATGTCCTGATGATCGTCGCGCTGATGGTCCGCCCCTATGGGATCTTTGGCAAAGCCATCATCGAGCGCGTGTAATGCGGATCCGATTGACTTCGCCTGACTTCGTTCTCGGTCGTCGCCGGTCCTCAACGTACAACCGCGTACGCCTCCGGCCGGCTCCTCCCTCGGGCCTCGTCATGCTCGCCACTCGAAGCCGCAGGGAGCCGGTGTGATCCACCGGGAGTCGGGGGTCCTCAAGACCACGTACGAGGCCGACATGGCCCTCTACCCGCTGCCCATCGCGCGGTGGACCGTGGCGGCCATCGCCCTGTTCATGTTCCTCGTGCTGCCGCTCAGCGTGGACGACTACTACCTGTCCATCGTCAACCTGATCTCGATTGCCGTCATCGGCGCGCTCGGGCTCAACATCCTCGTGGGTTACACCGGGCAGATCTCCATCGGCCACGGCGCCTTCATGTCCGTGGGCGCTTACACGGCGGCCAATCTGGCGGTGCGGTTCGGGATGCCGTTCTGGATCGCGCTGCCGGCGGGCGGCCTCATGGCGGCCCTGGTCGGCGCGGTGGTGGGGATTCCGTCGCTGCGCATCAAGGGGCTGTACCTGGCCATCGCCACCCTGGCGGGCCAGCTCATCATTGAGTGGACCATCAACCACGTGACCTGGATCAGCGGCGGCGTCCAGGCATCCATCCAGGTGCCGCGGCCGGATCTGTTCGGCCTCCCCATCGCGACCCAGCGGCAGATGTACTTCTTCCTGCTCGTGTTCGTGGTCCTGGCCGTCGTCGGCACGCTCAACCTCATCCGCAGTCGGATCGGGCGCGCCTTCATCGCCATCCGCGACCACGACATCGCCGCCGAGATCATCGGCATCGACATCTTCCGCTACAAGCTGCTGGCGTTTGCGGTGTCGTCGTTCTACGCGGGCGTGACCGGGGTGCTCTACACCTATTACCTCGGTATCGCCAATTACGAGCAGTTCCAGATCACGGTGTCCATCGACTATCTGGCCATGATCATCATCGGGGGACTGGGGTCGGTGCTGGGCTCCATCTTCGGGGCGATCTTCGTCACCCTCCTGCCCATCGTGATCCGCCTGACGATGGAGTCATTCGGCGACCTGCTCTTCTCGCCCGGCGCCGTGCTCAACACGATCCCCAATCTGCGGCTGATCCTGTTCGGCGTCCTGATCATCTTTTTCCTCGTGGTTGAGCCCGAGGGGCTCAACCGGCTGTGGCGCAATATCCGGAGCTACTTCCGTGTCTGGCCCTTCGCGTACTGAGGTGCGCGAGAAAAGGAGAATACCCATGAGGAGAATCCTTGCCATCACGCTCGGTCTCGTGCTGGCCGTCGGCGCGTCGCTGGCCGGCCCGGGCACGGCCCAGGCCCAGAAAGAGATCGTCATCGGGATCCAGTGCGACCGGACGGGCGCGACCCAGACCGTGGGCGTCTACATCTGCCCGGGCGCCCACGACTACATCAAGCTGGTCAACTTCAGAGGCGGCGTCGAGGGCCACAAGATCAAGGCCATCGAGATCGACCACGAGTACAAGGTGCCGCCCGCCATGGAGGCCTACGAGCGCCACAAGAAGGAAGGCGCCGTGAGCATCTTCCTCTACGGCACGCCCCAGACTCAGGCACTCACCGCCAAGCTCACGGAAGACCGCATCCCCGGGACGTCGCCGGGCTTCGGCACCGCGGCGGCGGCCGACGGGACCAAGTATCCGTTCATCTTCCCGATCGCGGCGACGTACTGGTCGCAGGGCGCGGCGGCCGTGAAGTTCGCGAAAGACCAGCTGGGCGGAAGCCTCAAGGGCAAGAAGATCGCCTTCATCTACTTCGACAATCCGGCGGGCCGCGAGCCGCTGCCGGTGCTCGAAGATCTCGCCCAAGTCGAGGGCTTCCAGCTCAAGACCTTCGCCGTGCCGCCTCCGGGCATCGAGATGGGCGCCCAGGTGCTGGACATCGCCCAGCGCTTCCGCGCCGATTTCGTGATCGCGCATCTCTTCGGGCGCTCGCCGTCGGTGTCCATCAAGGAGCTCAAGCGCGCGGGGTATCCACTGCGCAAAGTGGTGTCCTTCGTCTGGGGCTCGGCGGAAGCCGATATCGAGGCCGCCGGCGGCTGGGCCGTCGCCGAGGGCTATAACACCATGCAGTTCGCGGGCGTGGGGTCGAACTACCCCGTCCTCAACGAGATCCGCGAGATGTACAAGAAGGAAGGCAAGGAGCCGCCCAAGGAGATGGCCTCGACGGTGTACTACAACCGCGGCGTGCTCATCGCCGCGCTCCATGTGGAGGCCATCCGGAATGCGCTCAAGGCCAAGCCGGGCGGCAATATCACCGGCGCCGACGTCAAGGCCGGCTTCGAGAAGATCAAGGGGTTTACCATGGGCGGGTTGGTTCCCCCGCTCGAGATCTCGGCCACCGACCACGAGGGCGGCGGCTGGGTCCAGATCTTTCAGGTCAAGGGGGGCAAGTTCGAGAAGCAGACGGACTGGTTCAAGTCTTATCCTGAAGTCATCGCGAAGCACGTGAAGGCGGCCAAATAACGATCCAATCACAGCCGGCGCAGGGCCGGGGCGCCTCCCTCGACCACGGTGAAGCAAGCACGGGTCTTGGGAGGCATCCCCGGCCCCGCTCCGGCTAGGATGGCGACGCTATGTTGGTCCTTAACAAAATCGAGGTGATTTACGACGGGGTGATCCTCGTCCTCAAGGGCGTGTCGCTCACCGTCCGCGAGGGTGGCATCACAACCCTGCTCGGCGCCAATGGCGCGGGCAAGACCACCACGCTGAAGGCCATCTCGGGGCTGCTCCGCACCGAGCGGGGCGAGGTGACGAAGGGTTCGGTGGAGCTAGCCGGCGCGCGCATCGACCGGCTGCAGGCCTACGAGATCGTCAAGCGCGGCGTGGTCCAGATCTTCGAAGGGCGGCGCGTGTTCGAACACCTGACCACGGAGGAGAATCTGGTGGCCGGCGCCCACGTCCTGAGCGACCGCGCGCACGTCACCGAAGGCATCGCGCGGGTCTACGATTATTTTCCGCGCCTCAAGGAGCGCCGTCACGTCCAGGCAGGCTATCTCTCGGGCGGCGAGCAGCAGATGCTGGCCATCGGGCGGGCGCTGATGTCCAGCCCGCGCGTGATGCTCCTCGACGAGCCGTCGCTGGGGCTGGCGCCGATGCTGGTCGAGGAGATCTTCGAAATCGTCCGCCGGCTGAACCAGGAGCAGAAGCTCACCGTGCTCCTCGTGGAGCAGAACGCGACGCTGGCGCTCGCCATCGCCGAGCACGGCTACGTGATGGAGAACGGCCGCATCGTGCTCGAGGGCAGCGCCGACGCGCTGCGGGAGAACGCGGACATCAAGGAGTTCTATCTCGGGCTGACCGAGGTGGGCGCGCGGAAGTCGTACCGCGACGTCAAGCACTACAAGCGGCGGAAGCGGTGGCTGTCGTGAGCGCGAAGCGCCTCGGTGGCTTCTACGACAAGCGGAAGGAGACGATGCCGGCCGAGGCGCGCCGGCGCTACCAGGACGCGTGGATCGCGGCTTTGGTCGAGCACGCCTGGGCCAAGGCGCCCGGCGTTCGCCGGCGCATGGAAAAGGCCGGGCTCACGCCCAAGTCGATCAAGAGCGTGGGCGACCTCGGCCGCCTGCCCGTGATCAAGAAGGCGGAGATGCCCGACCTGCAGCGCGCGGATCCGCCCTTCGGCGGCTTCTGCACCGTGCCCATGGCCCGGGTGCGCCAGATCTTTGTCTCCCCGGGGCCCATTCTTGAGCCCATCGGTCCCGAGTTCGCCTGCTGGCATGCCGAAGGAGGCCTCTACGCCGGCGGCTTCCGCCGCGGCGACATCGTGCTGAACACCTTTTCCTATCACCTCACGCCGGCCGCCCATATGCTGGACGAAGGACTCGAGGTGCTGGGCTGCACCGTGGTCCCGACGGGCGTGGGCAATACCGACACCCAAATCGCCATTGCCAAGGCCGTCGGAGCCACCGGCTATCTCGGCACGCCTTCCTTCCTCATGACGATCCTCAAGCGCGCCGGGGAGATGGGGGCCGGCCGGCTGCCGTTCCAGGTGGCCCAGGTCGGCGCCGAGCCTTTCCCCGAGTCCATGCGCCGCGCCTTCCAGGACGAGCACGGGATCATGGCCCGGCAAGGATTTGGCACCGCAGACCTCGGGATGATCGCCTACGAATGCCCGCAGGCCAGCGGGATGCATCTCGTGGACGACGCCATCCTCCAGGTCTGCGATCCGCAGAGCGGTGAGCCGCTGGCCCACGGCCAGTTGGGCGAGATCGTGGCCACGGTGCGCCACGAGGGCTACCCGATGCTCCGCTTCGGCACCGGCGACCTCACGGTCGTGGACGCAAGCCCGTGCCCTTGCGGCCGGACGGCCCCGCGCATGCTCGGTTGGCGCGGGCGCACGGACGAGGTCACCAAGGTGCGGGGGATGTTCATTCACCCCCGCCAGGTGGACGAGACCGTGGCCAAGGGCGGCGGGGCCGCGCGCGCCCAGGCCGTGGTGACGCGTGACGGCCACGATGACGTGCTCACCCTGCGCGTGGAGCTGGCGGCGGGCAAGGATGCCGGAGCCGCCTCGGCCGACCTCACCACGGCCATCCGTGAGGTGATGAAGCTGCGGGGCAAGGTCGAGGTCGTGCCGGCGGGGACGATTCCGGAAGGTGCCAAGAAGGTCGACGACCAGAGGAAATGGGATTGAAGATCTTCAACGAGCAGCACGAGATGTTCAGGCAGGCGGTGCGGAGCTTCGTCCAAAGGGAAGTCGAGCCGCACATCGAAGAATGGGAGCAGGCCGGGCAGATCCCCAAGTCCATCTGGCCCAGGATGGGCGAGCTGGGCTTCCTGGGTGTCGAATACGACGAAAAGTATGGCGGCGCCGGCGCCGATTTTCTGACGACGGCCGTGCTCTGCGAGGAGATCGCGCGCTCGCGCTGCGCCGCCCTGGCCATGGCGGTGGGCGTGCAAACCGACATGTCCTCGCCCCATCTTTACTGGACGGGGAGCGAAGCCCTCAAGGAGAAGTACCTGCCGGGCATCTGCCGCGGCCAGTCGCTCTGCGCTATCGCCGTCACCGAGCCCGGCGGGGGCTCCGACGTGGCCGCCATCCGCACCCGCGCCGTCCGGGACGGTGGCCACTACGTGCTCAATGGCTCCAAGATGTTCATCACCAATGGCGTGCTGGCCGATCTCTATTTCGTTGCCGCGCGGATCGAGCGCGGAGACGGCACCCAGCGTCACAAGGGCATCTCCATGTTCCTCGTCGAGCGGGATACGCCGGGGTTCGCCGTGAGCCGCAAGCTCGACAAGATGGGGATGCGCGCCTCGGACACGGCCGAGCTGGCCTTCCAGGACATGCGGGTGCCGGCCGAGAACCTGCTCGGGCAGGAAGGCAAGGGCTTCTACGAGGTGATGCGCATCTTCCAGCGGGAGCGGCTGGTGGCGGGGCTGCACTCCATTGCGGGCTGCGACCGGGCGCTCGAGGACACCATCGCCTACGTCCAGCAGCGGCACGCCTTCGACGAGCCGCTCTCGAAGAAGCAGGTCATCCGGCACAAGCTGGCCGACCTGGCCACGCTCATCGAGGCCGGCCGGTGGCTGACCTATGCGGCATGTCTGCGGTTCCAGGAGGGCCAGGACGCGGTGAAGGAGATCTCGATGGTCAAGCTCTTCACCGCGGAGATGGCGCAGCGGGTGGCCTACGACTGCGTTCAGCTCCACGGCGGCTATGGCTATATGCGCGAGTACCCCATCGAGCGCTTCTTCCGTGATGTCCGGCTGATGACCATCGGCGGCGGGACCTCCGAGATCATGAGAGAGATCATCGCCAAGCAGATGAATCTCTAGCCCGTGCGACTGGCCGAGCGCGTCGCCATCGTGACCGGGGCCGCCAGCGGCATTGGCCGCGGGATCGCTCTCGCGCTGGCCCGCGAAGGCGCCCGCGTGGCCGTGCTCGACCTGAACGAGGCCGGCGCGGTCGACACGGTCGAGGCCATTACCAAGGACGGCGGGCAGGGGGCCGCGTGGCGGGCGGACATCAGCGACAAGCCGCGTGTGGATGCCGTGGTGGGCGAGATCCTCGCGCGCTGGGAGGCCGTCCACATCCTCGTCAATAACGCGGGGCTCGATCGCGTGGGTCCCTTCATCGAGTCCAAAGAAGCGGACTGGGACCTGATCCTGCGCGTGAACCTCAAGGGGCCCATCGTCTGCACCCGCGCGGTGCTCGACGGCATGATCCGGCAGGAATACGGCAAGATCGTCTACATCGCCTCCGACGCCGGACGGGTCGGATCCACGGGCGAGGCCGTCTACTCCGCGGCCAAGGGCGGGATCATCGCGTTCACCAAGACCATGGCGCGCGAGCTCGCCCGCCACCGCATCAATGTCAACTGCATCTGCCCGGGCCCGTCGGACACGCCGCTGTTCCAGAAGGAAGTCGTCGCCGCGTATCCCAAGCTGGCGGAGAGCCTCAAGCGCGTGATCCCGTTCGGCCGCCTGGGCACTCCCGAGGACATCGCCCCCGCCGTGATTTTCTTCGTTTCCGATGACTCCGGCTCTGTCACGGGGCAGACGCTGTCCGTCTCCGGCGGCCTGACGATGAGTTGATTCCGGACTTCGTCGCCGTCGGTCATGTCACGCTGGACCGCACGGCCGGCGGGGTGCGGCCTGGCGGGGCCGCCTACTACGCGGCCATCACGGCCCACCGGCTCGGGCTTCGCGTCGGAGTGCTCACGTCCTTCGGCCCCGACTTCCCGGCCGATGCCCTTCCCCCCGGTGTCGAGATCTTCAACCTTCCGTCGGAGCGCACGACCATCTACGAGCTCAAGCCGCTGCCCCGCGGCCGCCAGCTCATCCTGCGCGCCCGCGCAGAGGATCTCGAGGCCTCGCGGCTGCCGGCCGAATGGCGCGCGGCGCCGCTGGCGCTGCTGTGTCCTATTGTGAACGAGGTGGATCCCGCCTTCGCGGCGGCGTTTCCCGACGCCTCGGTTGGCGCTGACGCCCAGGGTTGGCTGCGCCGGCGCGGTCCCGGTGGGGCCGTGACCCCGCAAGAATGGGAGGATGCAGGACTGGTGCTGCCACATCTCCAGCTCCTCGTCGTCAGCGACGAGGACGTGGCCGGCCTCGAGAAGTTCGCCCTCGAATGGTTTCAGCAGGTGCCGCTCGGGGCGCTCACCCAGGGCCGCCGCGGCGCGCGGCTCTTCGTCAATGGCGAGCTCTACCACGTGGAGGCGGACCCGGTGCGCGAGGTGGACTCCATCGGCGCGGGCGATGTCTTCGCGGCCGCGCTGCTGATCGAGTACAACCGCAGCGACGATCCCTGGGATGCCGCGGCAGCGGCGGCCTGCGCGGCATCGGCCAAGGTGGAGGCTGCGGGCGCCGCGAGCATCCCAGACCGGGCGGCGCTCGAGGCGCGCCTCGCGGCCTACTGGCGGCGCCAGCTCGCCTGAGGACGCCGTCGGCTTGCCCGCCGCCCGACGCCGGGGCTACACTGAGCGCGAGGAATTAGATCGAGCCCCATGACGGAGCGGCGCATCCGAATCACGGCGGGGTCCGTCGCAGCCGATGCCGTCCTCAACGAGTCGGTGACGGCGACGGCGGTGTGGGAGGCCCTGCCGCTGTCGGTGCCCGGCGAGACCTGGGGCGACGAGATTTACTTCGGCATTCCGGTCAAGGCGAAGCCGGAGTCGCCGCGCGAGACCGTCGAGATGGGCGACTTGGGCTACTGGCCCCCTGGCTCCGCCTTCTGCATCTTCTTTGGCCCCACGCCGGCCAGTCGCGGCTCCGAGATCCGGCCGGCGAGCCCGGTAAACATACTGGGCCGGGTGCTCGGCGATTCCACGGTGTTCAAGAAGGTCCGCTCCGGGACCACGGTCCGCTTGGAGCGGACATGAGGAGGCGGTCATGAAGATATTTCTCGATACGGCCAACGTCACGGAGCTGCGGGAGGGCGTGGCCATGGGGGTGGTGGACGGCTGCACCACGAACCCGAGCCTGATCGGCAAAGAGAAGCGCCCGTTCCGGCCGCTCGTGGAGGAAATCTGCTCTATCGTGCCGGGCGACGTGAGCCTCGAAGTGGTGGCCACCGACTTCGAGGGCATGCTCAAGGAAGCCAAGGAACTGGCGCAGGTGGCGAAGAACGTGGTGGTCAAGTGCCCGCTCACCAAGGACGGCATCAAGGCAGTCAAGCGCCTCACCGACGAGGGGCTTCGCGTCAATCAGACCCTGTGCTTTTCGGCTCCCCAGGCCCTGCTCTCGGCCAAAGCGGGCGCCTACTACATCAGCCCTTTCCTCGGCCGGCTGGACGACATCGGCCATATCGGCATGGACTTGGTGCGGGACATTTGCGAGATCTACAGGAACTACGGCTTCAAGACCCAGGTGCTGGCCGCCTCGATCCGCAATCCGATTCACGTGATCGACGCCGCGAAGGCGGGAGCCCACGTGGCGACCATGCCGTTCAACGTGCTTGAGATGCTGATGAAGCATCCGCTGACGGACATCGGCCTCAAGAAGTTCCTGGACGACTGGAGCAAATCCGGCGCGAAGATCTAGGGATCGGGCGGGGGTCCTGTCGTCGCAGACGGCCCCCCGCGGCCGGCTCCGTCACCCACTCGCCCGAACGCAGCTCTTGCAGTGCGAGCCGCAGGACGTCGCGGGGTTGGGGCCCCGCCGTCCGAGGCGAGCCATCCAAAATCTGCGGACGGGACTCGGGGGTCCCACTTCGCGCGGCCGCGGGGGGCCGCCCGCGACGCCACCCCCGTCCCATCTAAGTCGGCGTTCGTGTGATTCCACCCTTCTTGAGTCTATGGTCCGTATAACTGGGTGAGCCATGGACATGGATAGGCGGCTGATGCAGCGGGTGGCCAGGGGGGATGAGGTGGCCTTCGCCGACCTCGCCCAGCGATTCGGCGGGCGGCTTCTGGCGGTGGCGGGGCGGCTGCTCGGCTCGCGCCCGGACGCCGAGGACGCGGTTCAACGCGCCCTGCTGCAGTGCTATACGGGCGCGGGCGGCTACCAGCCGCGCTGGGCCGTCTCGACCTGGCTCTATCGCATCCTCATCAATATCTGCGTGGACGAGCTGCGCCGCCGGGGCACGCGGGCGGCCGTCGCCGAGCGCTCGGCGGCCGTGGCCGTTCTCGGCGCCTCGACCAATCACCGCCCGCCGGGCGCGTACATGGATCTGCATCGCGCCCTCGAGCGCGTGCCGCGCGAGGCCCGCGTGCTGCTCGCCCTGCGCTACGTGGACGGCCTGTCCTATGGCGAGCTCGCGAGGATTCGCGGAATCTCGATCAATACGGTCAAGAGCCAGCTCGCGCGCGGCAAATCCCTGCTGCGCGCCGAGCTCGGGAGACGAGGAGCCCATCATGATTGAGGGCAAGACGCAAGACAGGCTGGACGACCTGCTGACGGATTACTTCCGCCCGGTGTCGCCGCCACCGGACCTGGCCCGGCGCGTCGCGGAGACGGCCGCCCAGGACACGGAAGGGCTGCTGAAGCTCGAGCGCGGGCTCGGCATCGAGGCCACGCCTCGCGGGGTATCCCTGATCCGCGCGGGGTCGGTGGAGAAGCCCGCCACCGCGGCGGCCCGGCGGCTGGCCGAGCAGGCGCGGCGGGAGCTCGTCGAGTACCTCGGCGGCAAGCGCGCGTTCTTTTCGGTGCCCGTGGACCTGTCCGAGGTTCCCGATTTCCAGCGGCGCGTGCTGGAGACGGCTCGAACGATCCCCTTCGGCGAGGCGCGCCCCTATGCCTGGGTGGCCGAGCGCATCGGGCATCCGCGCGCGGTGCGGGCCGTCGGAACCGCACTTGGGCGCAATCCCGTGCCGCTCATCCTGCCCTGCCATCGCGTGTGGCGGAGCGACGGAGGGCTCGGTGGCTATCTCTTCGGCGTGGAGATCAAGAGCCGCCTCCTCCAGCTCGAGCGCACCACGCCCGTGCTCGAGGGCTGCACGACCACGCGGATCGTCTGCCGTGTCGGATGCGTGCACGGGCGCCACATGCGTTCGGAGAACCGGGTGGTCTTCGCCTCGGTTGAAGACGCGCGCACCGTAGGATACCGTCCGTGCAAGGTATGCAGGCCCGCAGCCTGACTGGTCCGCTCACCATTCCAGAGCGCCTCGCGCGGCTCGACTGGGAGGCGCTCGAGCACTCGCTCTGGGACCGAGGCTGGGCCAAGACGCCGCCCCTCCTCACGGCCGAAGAGTGCGCCGGGCTGATCGGACTCTACCGCGATAGCTCGCGCTTCCGAAGCCGCGTGGACATGGCGCGCTTCCGGTTCGGGTTCGGCGAATACAAGTATTTTGCGGAGCCGCTGCCCGCGGTGGTCGAGAGCCTCCGCCGCTGCGCCTATCCGCCGCTGGCCGTCATCGCCAATCACTGGGAGAGCGCGCTCGGCCTCCGGAAGCGCTTTCCGCCCGACCTCGACGGCCTGCTGGCGCAATGCGCCGAGCGCGGCCAGACCAAGCCCACGCCGCTGATTCTGCAATACGGCGCCGGCGGCTACAACTGCCTGCACCAGGACCTCTACGGCGACGTGGTCTTTCCGCTGCAGCTCACCTGCGCGCTGAGCCGGCGCGAGCTGGACTATGCGGGTGGGGAATTTCTCTTGGTGGAACAGCGGCCGCGGGCCCAGTCCCGCGGCGAGGTGGTGTTGCTGGAGCAAGGCGAGACGGTGATCTTCGCCACGCGGGACCGGCCGATGCGCGGCAAGAAGGGATTTTTCCGGGCGCGGATGCGGCACGGGGTGAGCCGCGTCGTTTCAGGCGAGCGCTACAGCCTTGGTGTCATCTTCCACAACGCCCAGTAATGGGCGCGGTCAGACCCGGGGACGGATGTCCCGGGCGAAGGTCTCGAAGATCGCGATGGTATCGTCCAGGTCCCGATACCGCGCTTCCATCAGCAGGGTGTCCACTCCCAGATCCTGATAACGACGCAGGTCGCCCAGAATCTGCTCGGGCGAGCCCTGGAGCGGCCGGCGCGGACCTTCGACGGGCGTGCTGCGGATGGCCAAGCCGGCCCGAACCGTGATGACCAGCTCGTCGAAGCTTCGCTGCCGGCGCGCGCACTCCGACCTCAGCTCGGCGATGCCGCGCTCGAGGGCCTCGACCGAGGGGAAGGCGGCGTGCCAGCCGTCGCCCAGCTCGGCGACCCGCCGCAGCGCGCGCGGGGTATGGCCGCCGATCCAGATCGGGATGTGGCCCCGACGGGGCTTGGGGTAGGCGCCGACGTCGTCGAAGGAAAAGAACCGGCCGCGATAGCGCGTCCGGCCCACGCTCCAGCACTCGCGCATGACCCGGATCGCCTCGTCGGACCAGGCGCCGCGCTTGTCGAAGGGGCCGCCGAGGAGCTCGATCTCTTCCCGCATCCAGCCCACGCCGGCGCCCAGGATGATCCGCCCGTCGGAGAGATGATCGAGCGTCGCCACCATCTTGGCCGCGAGCACCGGATGGCGATGGGGCAGGACCAGGATCGTCGTGCCGAGCTTGACGCGCTCGGTGACGGCGGCCACCAGCCCGAGCGTGGTGAGCGGCTCGAGGAAGTTGGCCTCGGGTGGCAGCGGAAATGCGCCCGTGTCGCTGTAGGGGTAGCGCGACTCGATCGTGTAGGGAATCACGACATGATCGCTCGCCCAGAGCGAGTCGTACTCCAAGGCTTCCATCCGCCGGGCGAAGGCCAGCACATTCTCGCGCGTCGCGATCGGCCCGAACATGGGAAGATGGCAGCCGAACTTCATGGGGCGGGAAGTCGGGCGTAGTTAGTCGCGGTGCGCGCCCGAGGGGTAGAGGATGCGATCCGCCAGCTCGTTGCCGGCGATCATCTGTCCGAGGCGGGAGCGCTGGATCTTTCCCGAGGACGTCTTGGGAATCGTGCTGGGCTGGACCAGCAGCACCCTGGCGGGCCGGTGTCCCCGCCCGTGGTACACGCGCTGGACGATTTCGCGGACCAGCTGCGACATGATAGCGGTATCAGCCGCGGGCTCGCGCACCTCGGCCACGACGTGGAGCCGCTGGCTGCCCGTGCGCTCGCTCTCGACGCCCACCGCCGCCGAGTAACGCACGCCGGGGACGCGGTCCACGATCTCTTCGATATCGGCCGGGATGAGGTTCTCGCCGCCCAGGATGATGAGATCCTTGAGTCGTCCCGTGACGAAAAGATAGCCTTCGGAGTCCAGGAAGCCGAGGTCACCGGTCCGCAGCCAGCCGTCCGGGGACAGCACGTTCCGGGTCGCCTCCGGATTCTTGTAGTATCCCTGCATCACGCCCGGGCTGCTCACGCAGATCTCGCCCTCCGCGCCGTGCGTGAGCACGCGTTCCCCTTCCATGATTCTGACGGCGACGCCCTGGCACGGCCGTCCCACCGACAGGAACTTCCCCGAGCTGTCGAAGCGCAAGGGCGTCTTCCGCGGCCAGATCGCCACGGCCAGCGTGGCCTCGGCGAGGCCGTAGCACGGCGTGATGAGGTTGGTGACGCCAAACTTCCGCTCGAACGCCTCGATGGTGCTGGTCCGCACCGGCTCCGCTCCCGAGAGCGCCTGCTTGAGCGACGAGAGGTCGAGGCCCGTCGGGTCGTGGATGTTCCTCACGCAGTTCCTGTACCCGAAGTCGGGGGAGACCGTGAACGTGGCTTTGACCCGCGCGATCAGCTCGAGCCACACCCGCGGCGACTTCAGGTCCGGGGGAAGGAGATAGAGCGGGGCGCCGCTCAAGGGCGGCGTGAAGGCGCAGCCGATCAGCCCCATGTCGTGATAGAGCGGCAGCCAGGAGACGACTACGTCCTCGCGCGCCAATTGGGCCGCCTCGGCCATGAACTCGACGGTGCGGGTGACGTTGGAATGGCTCAGGACGACGCCGCGCGGATGGCCGGTGCTCCCCGAGGTGTACTGGATGAAGGCCGTGTCCTCCGGGCCCGGCGTGGGCAATGACGGCGTCGCGTCGTCCGCTTCCAGGTCGTTCGGCTCGAGGACGTGGCGCACGTTGGTCGCCGCGAGACACGACTCGTCCACGCCCTTGCGGAACCAGCCGATGGTGCACACCGCGCGCGCCTCCGAATCGCGGAAGACACCGGCGGTGGCCTCGACGCCGAGGGTGGGGTAGAGCGGCACCGGCACGGCGCCCAGCCGTAGCGCGCCGAAGAAGGTGTAGAAGAACTCGGCGCAGGTCGGATAGATCAAAGCGACCTTGTCGTTGGGCCCGATGCCGACCTTTTTGAGCCCGGCCGCGTAGCGGGCGCTCTCGCGCCAGAGCCGGCCGTAGGTCACCGTCTCGTCGTAGAGGTGGAAGTACGGCCTGTCGGGCTCTTCGCGAACGCGCCGCGCCAGAAGCTCGGTGAGCGTGGTGGGCATGCTCGGTGCTGGCAAGCTCACGCCCGGCATTCTATCCCAGGGCCTCCAGCCATTGGAAGACCTCCGACCTATGCGGGCCGGGACCGCCCGGCGAGGGAAGAGGCCGCTCGACGGTGGTGACGTCAGCGCTCGATGACGATGCGGTCGAAGCTTTCGGCGAAGGCGTAGCCTTTGGCCTTGCCCAAGTACGCGTTCCGCTCGCGCACCCGCGCCTCGACGGCGGCCATGTCCTGCATCTGGCTCGCGTGGCAGGCCAGCGCCTTGATCTTGAGATCCATCGTGTCGGAGATGTCCACCACCAGGTCGGGGCTGTCCCAGGACATCAGGTGCACCTCTTTGACCTTGTGGGGCTCGAGCCGCTGCGCCATCAGCTCAGGGAAGGCCATGTGGTCGCGTGCGAGAGGATAGATGCAGTCGAGCGCGATCCCGCCGGCAATGCGGTGGTCGCGGTGTGAGGCGTAGAGGTTCTTCGTCCGATCTGGCTTCTGGCAGATCACCAGATCCGGCCGGTGGCGGCGGATGGACGCGGTCACTGCCATGCGCGATTCGCGCGTGTCTTCGAGCTCGCAGTCGGGGAAGCCCAGAAACTCCACGGTTTCCACGCCGAGCGTCCGCGCCGCCGCGCGCTGCTCCTCCTCGCGGATCTGGACCAGGCGCTCGGGTGTCATGCTGCGGTCGCCCGAACCCTTGTTGCCGTTGGTGAGGATGCAGTAGGTCACCGTCTTGCCCTCGCGGGCCAGCTTCGCCACCGTCCCGCCGGCACCGAACTCCGAGTCGTCGGGGTGGGCCGTGATGACCATCACGCGCTCGATTCTCTGGGCCATGTCGTCGCGCTCCTTTCGGTTCTCAGATTCTACCTTAAGAGTGCCCGGGCCCCCGGGAGGTTTCGTTATAATGCGGGCGGTGACGAATCGCGCCAAGGGCGTGCTCGTTCTGCTCCTGCTGCTCGCGGGTTTCCCCCTGATCGGCGCGCTTCCTCATCAGCTGGGTGCAATTCGGGTGGCTGGCCTGTCGCTGCTCTGGTGGTACGGAGGAATCGCAGCGCCGCTCGCCGCCTGGATCGTCGCCGTCGCCTGGCTGTCCGGCCAGGACTCAGGCTCCTTCGACGGACCCGAATGACCTCGGCCGTCCGCATTCTCGCCGTCTGGCTCACGCCGGCCATCTGGCTCGGTATGTCAGCGCTCATCCTGGATCTTGGCCCCGACGGGCTCTGGATCGGGTTCGCCCTGGTCTGCGCTCCGCTCGCCGCTCTCGCTTTCGGCGCCCGCGCTCGCGAGGCCATCCCTGCCGCCGGCGAGCGCGAGCCATTGTTCACCGTGGTTATCCTGCTCCTCACGGTGGGCACGCTGCTGTGGGCCAATCTCGTGCTCGCCGGAGACATCGCGGCCTGGCTCGGCGCCCCGCGCTGGCGAGGCATTGTGGTGGCCGCGACCGCCGGATGGCTGCTCGCGGCCTGGCGCGGGGCCCGTCGCATCCTCACCGCGCTCGCCCTGCTCGCGCTCATCGGTACGAGCGTGCCCTTGGTGGAGGCGGCGCGCGCCGTGGGCGCTAGCCCGCTGCGGGCTTGGGATCGCGTGGCGAGTCAGGCCGCGTTCCGCTTTCCGGCGGCCAGCCCGTGGGTGACAGCCGGTCGCGACCTCAAGATGGCGCGCGGCCGCGCGCCCATTGTCTTCGACGAGGAGCACCGCATCACCGCACCCTTGGGTGGCATCCTGCGCGCGCGGACGGTGGACGGCAATCGCGTGGCCGACATCGATTGGGAGCTGCGGCCCGGGCAGTCCGTCACGCTGCGTCCGGGAGACGAGATCGAGCGCGGCTCACCGCTGCGCCTCCGCTTCGAGGCGGGCAAGCGTGTGCCGGGTGCGCCGGCGTCAGGCGTCGCCTGGGCCGAGGCGCGCTCACACGACTGGCTGCGGCGCGCGGCGCTGTTCTTCACCCTTTTGACGGGAGCGATGGCGGTGCTGAGGTCGGGCGTGGCGGTTCGTCCTTCGCGGCTCGTGGTCGCGCTCGTCGGCGGCGGCCTCGTGCTGGGCTTTTTCTGGGCGCAGACCTGGGCCGTCTACGCCGTGCTGGGCGCTCCCGATCTCTTCCTCGGCGGTATCACCGCGGAGCGTCTCATCGAGCCGGCGAGCCTGGCGGTGGTGGGCACGGCGGGGCGCCGGCTGCTGCAGGCCGCCCTCCTCGCCGCCGCCCTGGCGAGTTTTCTGGCCTCGAGCGTTGCGCTGCGCGAGCGGCTCGGTGCGCTGGATCGCACTGGCGGCGGTGAGATCGGCTACGACTTGGGGCTCTGGGCGAGTGTCTTTGGCGTGGCAGGAGTGGCGAGCCTCTGGCCCGTGGATCCCTGGTGGCTCAACATGCTCGCATTGGGCGGCGCAGCCTCGGCGCTCGCGCCGGCCACGCTCTGGCCGGCTCCGGCGGAGCGACCCGCCGCGGCCACGACAGCCGGCCTCGTGGGACTCGGCCTCTTTGCCGCGCTCGCGCTGGCCGCCGAGTTGCCGGGCGGCGGCAGCCTGGGCGCCGCGGCGCTCTCTTATCCGGCGGTCGTGGCTGTGCCTGCCGGCGCGTGCGTCCTCTGGATCGCCAGGCGGCGCGCGCGGCGCTAGAATGGCCGCTCCATACGCGGTCGGGTCAGCCTGAGGGAGGCGCGCGTCACGATGCATTTCCGGCCGTCGGCCGAGTCGCTGGCCGTCTTCACGCGTCCCCTGCTGACGTGCTGCGCGATCACCGCCCTCATTCACGCCGCGACGTACATGCTCATGGCGCTGCTGCCCATCCACCTGGTCCGCCTGGGCGGCACGAAGATGCAGGTGGGCATGCTCTTCTCGGTCTCGACGCTGATCTCCATGGTGCTGCGCCCCGTCGTGGGGGGATGGATCGATCGCTTCGGTGTCCGGCGGGTCATCCTGCCCGGCGTGCTCACGCTGGCGGCGACATCCCTCGCCTTTCACTTGGCCGCGACACCGGCGTCGGTGGTGGCGCTCATGGCCGGCCTCGGCGTGAGCAACGGGCTCATCTCCACGTCCGCGAGCGTGCTGGCGGCCCAGGCGACGACGCCCGAGCGGCGGGGCGAGGCACTGAGCGTGTACTA
The DNA here is from genome assembly GCA_046727155.1 of Candidatus Methylomirabilota bacterium. Lineage (GTDB taxonomy): Bacteria > Methylomirabilota > Methylomirabilia > Rokubacteriales > CSP1-6 > DASSSH01. Next base: position 20,531 of record JBKPCB010000021.1, read on the forward strand.
CGTGGCGACCTCACTGGGCTTTGCGGCAGGGGCGCCGACCGGGTTCGTGCTCCTGGACGTGGGGGGGATGCGGCTGAATTTTCTGGTTGTCACGGGAGCGGCGGCGGTGATGTCGGGCCTGGCGCTCTCACTGCGCGCGTCGCCGAGGTCGGAAGGCCTCGCCGCGGCGCCGGGCTTCAGGCTCTGGAGCCGACCGGCCTTGCCGGCAGCCGGCGCCCTCATCCTGACCATCATGGGCCACTCCTCCGTCTACGGCTTCCTTCCGCTCTACGCCATCGCCAATGGCGCCGGCCGCCACGTGGGCTGGTTCTTCACGTTGTTTTCGGTCTGGATCATCGTCTGCCGCCTCGTGCTGCGCCGGATTTCCGATCGTCTGGGCCGGACCCGCGTGCTCATTCCCGCCATGGGCGCCACCGCCGCCGCCTACCTGGTGCTCACCCAGCCGCCGACGGCGGCCTCCCTCGCGGTGGCGGCGGTGCTGCTGGCCACCGGCGGCTCAGTGCTCTATCCGACTCTGCTCGCCCTGGTGGTGGACCGTGCGCCGGCGCGGGAGCGCGGCCTGGCGGTTGGGACGCTGTCGGGCGCCTTTGACCTCGGGGTGGTGGTGGGATCGCTGCTCCTCGGCCTCATCGTCGAGCGGATCTCCTACGGCGCCGGATTCGCCATGGCCGCCACCACGACGGTGCTGGGGTTGCTGACCTTCGTGGCCATGGAGCGACGGCGGGCGAGGCCGGCCGTTTTACCGCGGCCCTTCACCGGGGTATGATTCAAGTCCATGGCTAACGATCGCATCGTCATCCGGGGGGCCCGGGAGCACAATCTCAAGTCCATCGATCTCGAGATCCCGCGGGACCAGCTGGTCGTCATCACCGGCCTGTCGGGCTCGGGCAAGTCCTCGCTGGCCTTCGACACGATCTATGCCGAGGGGCAGCGCCGCTACGTCGAATCGCTGTCCGCCTATGCCCGGCAGTTCCTCGAGCAGATGGAAAAGCCCGACGTTGACTCCATCGAAGGTCTGTCACCGGCGATCTCGATCGAGCAGAAGACCACTTCGAAGAACCCGCGGTCCACGGTCGGCACCGTCACGGAGATCTACGATTACCTGCGCGTGCTGTTCGCCCGAATCGGCGTGCCCCATTGCCCCCAGTGCGGCAGCGTGATCACCGCCCAGACCGTCCAGCAGATGGTAGACCGGGTCATGACGCTGCCGGCCGGCACCCGGCTGGTCGTCCTGGCCCCGGTGGTGCGCGGCCGCAAGGGCGAGTACCGCAAGCTCTTCTTCGACCTCCGCCGCCAGGGCTACGTGCGCGTCCGCGTGAACGGGCAGCTCCGCGAGCTCGCCGAAGAGATCGAGCTGACCAAGACGAAGAAACACACGATCGAGGTGATCGTGGACCGGCTCATCGTCAAGGACACGCTGGGCACGCGGTTGGCCGACTCGCTCGAGACGGCGCTGCGGCTGGCCGACGGCGTGGTGCAGGTCGAGGTGCCCGAGGGGCCGTCATTCATCTTCTCGGAGCGGCTGGCCTGCGCCGCCTGCGGCATCTCGTTCCCCGAAGTCTCGCCGCGGATGTTCTCGTTCAACAACCCCTACGGCGCCTGCGCGTCCTGCGGCGGGATTGGGACGCGCTACGAGATCGACCCGGAGCGCGTCGTGCCCGATCCCGCCAAGTCGCTGGCCACGGGCGCCCTGGCTCCCTGGGCCGGCCAGCCGGGCTCGCTCTTCAAGCAGACGCTGCGCGTGCTGGCCAAACGCCATCGCTTCAGCCTCGATACGGCGTGGGCCAGGCTGCCGAAGAAAATTCGTGACGTCGTCCTGCACGGTGAGGCCAATGGCGGCGGTTTCGAGGGCGTGGTCAAGCTCCTGGAGCGGCGCTACAAGGAGACCTTGTCCGAGGACACGCGGCTCGAAGTGGAGCGCTTCATGACCGAGCGGGATTGCCCCGCCTGCAAGGGATCCCGCCTCCGTCCCGAGACGCTCTCGGTCAAAATCGCCGGTCGGTCCATCGCCGACGTCGTCCGCTTCTCGATCAAGTCGGCCCGCCAGTTCTTCGAGACGCTGAGCCTCTCCGACCGCGACATGCTCATCGCGCGCCGCGTGCTGAAGGAGATCCGGGAGCGGTTGGGCTTCCTTTCCCAGGTCGGTCTGGACTATCTCACGCTCGATCGGCCCGCGGCGACGCTGTCGGGCGGCGAGGGGCAGCGCATCCGGCTGGCGACGCAGATCGGCTCGAGCCTGGTGGGCGTGCTCTACATCCTGGACGAGCCCTCCATCGGCCTCCACCAGCGCGACAATTCCCGGCTGCTCGACACGCTCAAGCGCCTGCGCGACCTCGGCAATACCGTCCTCGTGGTCGAGCACGATGAGGAGACGATCCGCTCGGCCGACTATGTGGTAGACCTCGGACCCGGGGCGGGGGAGCTGGGCGGACACCTGGTGGCCGTGGGGACGCCCGACGAGATCATGGCGAACGCGGGCTCGCTCACCGGCCAGTTCCTCGCTGGGGCGCAGCGGATCGCGCTGCCGACGGCGCGCCGGAAGCCCAATGGCAAGTTCCTCACGATCCACAATCCGCGTGAGCACAACCTCAAGGGAATGGCCGTGAAAATCCCGCTGGGGACGTTCACGGCGGTGACGGGCGTGTCCGGGTCGGGCAAGTCCACGCTCGTCAACGACATCCTCTACCACGCGCTGGCCCAGATGCTCCACCGGGCGCAGGACCGGCCCGGCGCCCACGACCGCATCGAGGGCGCGCAGCACCTCGACAAGGTCATCGACATCGACCAGTCGCCGATCGGCCGCACGCCGCGCTCGAATCCAGCCACGTACACCGGCGTGTTTACGCTCATCCGGACGCTGATGGCGCGAACGCCGGATGCGCGCGTGCGCGGCTACCAGCCGGGGCGATTCTCGTTCAACGTCAAGGGCGGCCGGTGCGAGGCCTGCCAGGGTGACGGCCTCGTCAAGATCGAGATGCATTTTCTCCCGGACGTCTATGTGACCTGCGAGATCTGCAAGGGCAAGCGCTACAACCGCGAGACGCTCGAGGTCCATTACAAGGGCCGCAACATCGCTCAGATCCTCGACATGACGGTGGCCGAGGCGCTCGAGTTCTTCGAGCCCGTGCCGGCCATCAAGCAGAAGCTGCAGACGCTCCACGACGTGGGGCTCGACTATATCCGCCTCGGCCAGGCGGCCACGACGCTCTCGGGCGGCGAGGCCCAGCGAGTCAAGCTGGCCACGGAGCTGAGCCGCCGGGCTACGGGCCGCACGCTCTACATCCTCGACGAGCCCACGACGGGCCTGCACTTCGCCGACATACGCCGGCTCCTGGAGGTGCTGAACCAGCTGGTGGACCAGGGCAATACCGTGGCGATCATCGAGCACAATATGGACGTCATCAAGACGGCCGACTGGGTCATCGACCTCGGCCCCGAAGGCGGCAACGACGGCGGGCGGGTGATCGCCACCGGCACGCCCGAGGATGTCGCCCGGCAGGCCGACAAGTCCTATACGGGCCAGTTCCTCAAGAAAGTCCTCGCGCGGGCCAAACGATGATCGCGGAGCGCCGGACCAAGATCGTCTGCACCATCGGCCCGGCCAGCGGCAGCCGGCCGGTGCTGGACCGCTTGGTCGCGGCCGGCATGGACGTGGCGCGGCTCAACTTCTCCCACGGCACCCACGAGGAGCACGCCCGGACGATCCGCTTGATCCGCGAGGGCGAGGCCGACTGGGGCCACCCCATCACGATCCTTCAAGATTTGCAGGGCCCCAAGGTGCGGCTGGGCCCCTTCGTGGGAGGTCAGGCGACCCTGCTCACGGGCGAGAAGTTCACGCTCACGGCCAAGACGGTCAAGGGGACGGCCTCGCGCAGCTCGATCAACCACCCCGAATTCTTGAGCGAGCTCAGGCCGGGCGATCAGGTCTGGATGGACGACGGGATGATCCAGCTCACCGTCGAGAGCGTCGAGGACGGCGAGGCCCAGTGCCGCGTCACGTCCGGTGGGACGGTGTCCGACCACAAGGGCGTGTCCCTGCCGCGGCTGCCGCTGCCGGTCTCGAGCCTCACGCCCAAGGATCGCGAGGACCTCCGCTTCGGGATCGAGCACGGCGTGGACTATGTGGCCGTGTCTTTCGTGCGCTCGGCCGCCGACATCCAGGAAGTCCGCAAGTTCCTCCACGAGCAGGGCGCCAATCTTCCCCTCGTCGCCAAGCTCGAGCGCGCGGAGGTCGTCGCCAATCTGCCGGGCATCCTGACCCTGGTGGACGCAGTCATGGTCGCGCGGGGCGATCTGGGCGTCGAGGTACCGCTCGAGGAGATCCCGATCATCCAGAAGGACGTGATCCGCCAGGCGCGACTGGGCAAGGTGCCGGTGATCGTGGCCACCCAGATGCTCGAGTCCATGGTCGATCACACGCGGCCCACGCGAGCCGAGGTGAGCGATGTCGCCACCGCGATTTTCGACGGAGCCGACGCCATCATGCTCTCGGCGGAGACGGCCACGGGCCACCACCCGGTGGAAACGGTCGAGGTGATGGCGCGCATCGCCGAGCGGGCCGAGCGCGCCATGCCGCCCGGCATCGCCGGCCGCCAGCGCCCCGAGGCCTACGGCTTTCCCGAGGCCGTGGCCGAAGCCGCCTGCCAGGCCGCGCGACTGCTGCACGCCCGGGCCATCGTCGCCTTCACGCAGTCCGGCTTTACCGCGCGGCTGATCTCCCAGGACCGCCCGGACGTGCCCATCGTGGCGCTGACACCCTTCGCCGAGGTGCAGCGACGGCTGGGCTTGTTCTGGGGCGTCTCCTCGCGGCTGGTCCACAAGGTCGAAACCACGGACGAAATGATCGAGGAGATCGAGAGCGCCCTGCTGGCCGACGGGACGGTGCGGAACAACGACGTGCTGATCATCATCTCGGGCGCCCCCATGTGGGTGACGGGCACGACCAACCTGCTCAAGTTCCACCGGGTCGGCGACAGGAGATAGCGCACACCATGACCTACGAGCACGTGATCTACGCGGTGAAGGACGGGGTGGCGAGCCTCACGCTGAACCGGCCGGACGCCTACAATGCCCTCAACCTGGCGCTCGCGCGCGATCTCTTCCACGCGACGCTCGAGGCCGACGAGGACCGGGCCGTCCGCTGCGTCGTGATCACCGGCGCGGGGAAGGCCTTCTGCGCGGGCGGCGACGTCAAGGACTTCGCCGACAATCCGGAGCGCATCGGCGTGCTGATCAAGGAGCTGACGACGTATCTGCATGGCGCGGTCTCGCGCCTCGCGCGCGCCCAGAAGCCCGTGATCATGGCCGTGAATGGCATCGCCGCGGGCGGCGGGATGAGCTTCGCGCTCTCGGGCGACCTGGTGGTAGCCGCCGAGTCCGCCAAGTTCACGATGGCGTACTCGAAAATCGCCGCCTCCCCGGACGGCTCGTCGTCCTATTTTCTCCCGCGCATGATCGGCCTGCGCCGGGCGCTTGAGCTGCATTACACCAACCGCGTGCTCTCGGCGAGAGAAGCGATGGACTGGGGGCTGGTCAACCGCGTCCATCCCGACGCCGAGTTCCCGGGCGCGGTGAGTGCGCTCGCGCGGGAGCTCGCCGACGGGCCGACGCTGGCCTTCGGCCGCGCCAAGCTGCTTTTCCACCAGTCCACCCAGGAAAGCCTGGAAACCCAGATGGAGCTCGAGGCCCAGGCCATCGCGGCCAGCGGCCATACCGAGGACTTCCGCAATGGCGTCGTCGCCTTCGCCAAGAAGCAGCCGGCGACCTTCAAGGGGAATTGACCCGGTGACCGCCCCACGCCCGCGCCTTTTCTACCGGCCCGGCTGATCCTCCTGCGCCAAGACGAAGGAGCTCGTGTCGTCTTGGGGGATCGAGTTCGATCCCGTCAATGTGGATGCCGATCCGGCGGCGCTCGAGGAGCTGAAGCGGTTCGGGATTCCGCTGGTGCCCGCGGTGGCGGTGGGGAATCGCGCGGTGCACGGCTGGAACCCGCCGGCCTATGCGGAGCTGCTCGGCGTGGACTACAAGCCGCCCGTCAAGCTCTCGCCCGCGGAGCTGAGCGCGCGGCTCGATCGCGTCCTGGCTTCGGCGGAAAGGGCCATCGCCGCCGTGCCCGAGCATCACATGGATTTCAAGCCCCCCCAGCGCGACCGCAGCATTCGTGACCTGACCTATCATCTGTTTAGGCTGAGCCTGGCCTTCGTGGACGCTATGGACATGGGATCGCTGCCCGAGGCGTGGTTCCAAGAGAAGGCGCCGGCCGATCTGCGCGAGGGCGCGGCAGTGGCCCGCTACGGCGCCTTGGTGCGCGGCCGGATCGGCGGATGGTTCGAGGGCGCGGCGTCCGGCGAATTCGCGCGGATGATCACTGTCTACTATGGCCCGCAGTCGGGCCACGACCTGCTCGAGCGCACCACCTGGCATGCCGCCCAGCATCTCCGCCAGCTCTACGCCCTGCTCGAGGGCTTGGGCGTCCCGCCGCGCGAGCCCCTGCCGACCGCCGACTTCCAGGGCCTGCCGCTGCCCGCAAGCCTCTGGTAGGTTCCCGATTCTCTCTTCGAGGAGGAACCCATGGCCCAGAAGTCCGTCGTTCTCACCGACCGCGCGCCCGCGCCGTTCGCGGGAGCGCCGTATTCCCAGGCGATCCGTGTCGGCGAGCTGGTCTTTATCTCGGGGCAGATTCCGCTCAAGCCGGGTTCGCCCGACCTGGTGGGCACGACCATCCGCGAGCAGACCGAGCAGGTGTTCGCGAACCTCAAGGCGGTGCTCGAGGCGGCAGGCAGCGGGCTGGACCGGCTGGTCAAGACCACGGTCTTTCTCGCCAACCTCAAGGACTTCGCCGAGATGAACGAGGTCTACAAGCGCCACGCGGGCGCGGCGCCGCCAGCCCGGTCCACCGTGCAGGTGGCCGCGCTGCCGGCGGGCGCGCTGATCGAGATCGATGCAATCGCGCATCTGTGACCGGAGCGGTGGCGGATAGCCGCGTGAGGCGTATCCCGACGGACACACTTGCGGCGGCTCGTTTGACCGGATAGGGTTTCCACATGGACGCGGAGACTCGCGCCTACCTGGATGAGGCCCTGGGCGCCGTGCGCCGTGACTTCGCCGGACTTCGCGGCGAATTTACTGAACTTCGAGGCGAGGTCGGCGGCCTGCGCGGCGAAGTCTCTGAACTTCGCACCGAAGTTCGGGAAACCGCGGTCGAGACGCGGCGTCACTTCGACGTCACCGCAGAAGCCCTGCGACACGACGTTCAGACAGTGGCTGAAGGCGTGGCGATGACCAATGAGAGGGTCGATCGGTTTGGGACCGAGCTCAGAGCGGAGATGAACGAGCGCTTCACGGCTCAGGAGGCCATGATGCGCATCGCGTTCAGGGACGTCCGCCGCGACATCGAAGACCTGCGGGCCCGCCTCTAGTCAGCTCGCCTCCCGGGCCACCCTGAAGCCGTAGTCGGAATAGCGCAGATCGGGCGGCAGCGACGACCGGTGGGCCACGGGGCTCCACGGATCCTGGTGCCGCCAGGCGCCGCCTCGCGAGACACGCCGGCTGCCGTGGGCCGGACCGCGCGGATTCCGCTCGGGTGATACCGCGTAGTAGCCTTCGTCCTCCCAGTCGAGACACCACTCGTGGCAGACGCCCGAGAGTGCCACGAGCCCCAAGGGATTGGCGGGCGTGTCTCCGGGGCGCGGCGGGCGGTCGAAGCCGCCGTTGGTGGGACGGTCGTCCCCCCAGGGGAAGCGGGCGCCCTCGAGCCCGCCCCGCGCGGCCTTCTCCCATTCGGCCTCAGCCGGCAGCCGAAAGTGGCCGGTCTCGGTAGTGGACAGCCAATCGCAGAATGTGTCCGCTTCGAACCAGTTCACTCCCACGACGGGCTGCTCGGGATCGTTGAATCGGGGGTCGTCCCACCAGGCTGGGGGAGCGGCATCCGCCTCGTCCAGAAATCGCGCGTAGTCGCGGTTCGTGACCGGGGCGCGGGCGATGTCGAAGGCATCGAGCCATACCCGATGCCGCGGACGCTCGCCCTGGTGGCCATCCTCCCAGCCCATCCAGAACCAGCCCGCGGGCACCTGCACCAGATCCATGGGGTCGAGTATAATCGTCGCCATCATGAACTTCGCCGAGCGGATGTCGCGGCTGGGGACGGAATCGGCCTTCGAGGTGCTGGCGCGGGCCAAAGCCCTCGAGCGACAGGGCAAGGAGATCATCCATCTCGAGATCGGCGAGCCGGACTTCGACACGCCGGCGCATATCCGGGACGCCGCCAAGCGCGCGCTCGACAGCGGGGCGACCCATTACGGGCCCGCGGCGGGGCTGCCCGAGCTGCGGGAGGCCATCGCCAAGGACGTGGGCGCCACCCGCAATATCCCGGTGGCGCCGGAAGAGATCGTGGTCACGCCGGGCGCCAAGCCCATCATGTACTTCGTGATCACCGCGCTGGTGAATCCGGGCGACGAGGTGATCTACCCCAATCCGGGCTTTCCCATCTATGAATCGGTCATCAACTTCGTCGGTGGCGTCGGCGTGCCAATTCCCCTCCGCGAGGAGAGCGGCTTCGGCTTCGACCTGGATCTGCTGGAGCGGAAGGCGTCGAAGAAGACCAGGCTCATCGTGATCAACTCGCCCCAGAATCCCACGGGCGGGGTGCTCGAGCCCGACCAGCTCGGCCGCATCGCCGAGGTCGCCCGGAAGTACCAGATCCCGGTGCTGGCCGACGAGATCTACAAGGCCTTCCTCTACGAGGGCGAGTTTGCCTCGATCACCCGCTTCCCCGGGATGAAGGATCTGGTGATCATCCTCGACGGCTTCTCCAAGTCTTTCGCCATGACGGGTTGGCGGCTGGGCTACGGCGTGATGCCCGTGCCGTTGGCCGAGCACGTCGCGCGGCTCATGGTCAACTCCAACTCCTGCACGGCCTCCTTCACCCAGCTGGCCGGCATCGCCGCGCTCCAGGGCGACCAGACGCCGGTGGCTGAGATGGTGGCCGAGTTCAAGTGTCGCCGCGACCTGATCGTGGAGGGGCTGAACAAACTGCCGGGAGTCTCCTGCCGCTCGCCCAAGGGCGCCTTCTACGTCTTCCCGAATGTCAAAGCGCTCAAGCGCCCGTCGGCCGAGATCGCCGAGGCCATCCTCACCGAGGCCGGGGTCGCCGTGTTGGGCGGCCAGGCCTTCGGGGAGTACGGCGAAGGGTACCTGCGCCTGTCTTATGCCAACTCGGCCGAGAACATCCGGAAGGCGCTCGAGCGGATGCGGCCGGTGCTGGCCCGCTTGGCCGGCTGAGCGGTGGGGGCGCGGACGGTTGCCGTCCTGGCCGCGCGGGATAAGGTGAGGCTGATGCGCCCGCGTTGGCTCGTCGCGCTGTCGCTCGTCGTCGCCCTCACGGCCCTGACGGCGCTCGCCCACGCGAGCCCGCCGGATCCGACGTGGATCGCGGGCGTCTATGACGGCGCCGACCTCGACGACGCAGTTGTGGCGGCGGCCACCTTGGAGGCGGCGGGCAGTGGACCCGCCCCCGTCCTGATGCGCAGCCTGCCGCTCGTCGACTTCGTGCCGGGCGAGGCTGTCTCCGCGGGCCCTTCGCAGTCGGTTCACCTCTCGCGCGATCGAGCCCCTCCCGCCAGCTGAATCGCCGTCCCTGGCGCGGCCCCGGCTGAGCCGCAGGCGCGCCCACCAATCCCATTGATGAGGACCGCGGACGCCCGGCGTCCACTTGTCCGAGGAGAAACGAACGTGCTTGGATCACAGGACATCTTGCTCGCTCTCGCGCTCGGCGTTTTCTTTTTCGGCGCCAAGAAGCTGCCGGAGCTGTCGCGCTCGGTTGGCCAGGCCATGAGCGAATTCAAAAAGGGCCTGTCGGCAGGCTCGCAGGAGGAGACGCCGCCGCCGGCGGCCGCCCCGGCGCCGAAATCCGAACCCGCCCCGGACGGGAAGAGCGACAGCGCCCGTTAGATTGTGTCCCGCCTCTCCCCTGTGTACCATCGTGCGAGGCCCACTGATCCGGGCCGCGGCACACGGGAGGGGCCATGTCTTACGATGTCAAAGCGGTCAAGCAGCGGTGGGAGGGCCATGAGACGCCGCTGCGCTGGGGGCGCTATCCCGTCGAGCACGAGCCCATTCGGCGGCATTGCCACATGCTCGACGACACCAATCCGCTCTTCATCGACGAGGGTCTCTGCCCGCCGGTCATGGTGGATTTCTTTGCCTCGCAGGGGCCGTGGCCGCCGGGCGACTTCGACATCCTGGGCCTGATCCGCCAGATTCCCACTCCGGGCAATCGCCTCATCAACCTGAACCAGGAATTCGAATGGTTCCTGCCGGTGCGCGTCGGCGACCGTCTCGGCGCCCGTCACCGCGTCGCAGCCATCCACCAGCGTGGCACCAAGCTCGATCCGCTGTCGGTCTGGATCCGAACCGAGACGACCATCGTCAATGGGCGCGAGGAGGTCGTGGCCGTGCGGACCAACCAGATCCTGGTGCACCGCACGCCCGAGGAGATCGCCACCGGGGCGAGCCGGGCATGAGCGCCGCGCTCGAGCGCTTCTGGGAGGACGTGCATGAGGGCGAGGAGCTCAAGGGCTTCTCGCTCGAGCTGACGATGACCAGGATGGCCCTCCAGGTGTCGGGCACCCAGGATTTCTACCCCATCCATCACGACCCGACCTTCGCGCGCGCGGCGGGGCATGCGGACATCTTCATCAACACCGCGTTCATCCGCGGCTGCCTGTGCCGGCTGCTCACCGACTGGATGGGGCGCGCCGGCTTCCTCAAGGCACTCGGGTTTCAGATGCGCCGGCCCAATCTCGTCGGGGAGACCATCGCGGTGCGGGGTCGGGTCAAGACGAAACAGTCGGGCGGGCGCGTGGAGCTGGACGTCTGGATCGAGAGTGCCCGCGACACCGCCATTACCGTGCCCGGGAGCGCCACGGTCATCCTTCCGTCTCGCGGCTGAGGCACGGCAATGCCCACCGTCGCCGGGCTGCTCATCGAAGGACTGCGCCGGGCGGAGGTCCCGCGGCTCTTCGGCGTGCCGGGCGGCGGCTCCAACCTCGACCTCCTCGAGGCGGCGCGCGATCAGGGGCTGCCCTTCGTGCTCTGCCACCTCGAGTGGTCAGGCTGCATCATGGCGGCGGTTACGGGCGAGCTCACTGGCCATCCCGGCGCCGCGCTGGCCACGCTCGGGCCCGGCGTGACGGCGAGCGCGACGGGACTGGCCCAGGCCCTGCTCGACCGCGCGCCGATGATTTTCCTGAGCGACCGCCACCCCGACGCCGCGCTCGAGTTCATCACCCACCAGCGGCTGGATCATGCGGCGCTGCTCAGTCCCATCGTCAAAGGCAGCGTGACAGTCACGGCCGACTCAGCCGGGCACTGGATTGCTCACGCCGTCCAGCTGGCGCTCAAAGAGCCACGAGGGCCGGTGCACCTGGACTTGCCCGCGGACGTGGCGGGCAGGGAGGCGCTGCCGTTGGCGGCCAGCGTCACGCCGCCGCCGGCTGCCGTGCCAAACGCAGAGACTGTTGACCGCGCGGCTCAGATGATCTTGCGGGCCCACCGGCCGATCGTGGTGGTGGGGCTCCAGTGCCGGCCCTCCGACTCCAAATGGCTGCGCGCCTTCTGCGAGGCGGTGCCGGCGCCGGTGCTCACCACGTACAAGGCCAAGGGCGCCATTCCGGACCCTCACCCGCTGTCGATGGGCGTCTTCACCGGGGGCGTGCTCGAAGAACCGGTGATGCGCCGTGCCGATCTCATCATCGGCTTCGGCCTCGACACCGTCGAGCTAATCCCTCGGCGCTGGCCCTACACGGCCCCGATACTCAATCTCACCCGCTGCGCCTCCGGTGAGCGGGGGATGAGCGCGCCGGGCGGGGGTGCCTACTTCACTGCGGCGCTCGAGGTCGTGGGCGACCTGGGAATGATCCTCGAGGAATTGGCCCCGCGATTGATCCGCCGCGACATGACCGCCGACTGGGACGTGGCCGAGATCGACCGACTCCGGCGCGAGCGGCTCAGGGCGCTCGAGGTGCCCGTGCCGGGCCTGGCGCCCCACCGGGTGGTCCAGCTCACCCGCGAGTTCACGCCGGCCGGGACCATCGCCACCATTGACGCCGGCGCCCACATGTTCCCCGCCACCGCCTACTGGCATACGGTGGAGTTGGGCGAGTGCCTGATCTCCAATGGTCTGGCGACGATGGGATTCGCCCTGCCGGCGGCCATCGCCGCCCAGCTCGTGTATCCCGACCGCCGCACCGTGTGCTTCACGGGAGACGGCGGCCTGATGATGGTGGCTTCGGAGCTGGAGACTGCGGTGCGGCTCCGGCTGCCCATCACGATCGTGGTGTTCAACGACGGGGCGCTCTCCCTCATCGAGGTCAAGCAGGAGCAGCGGGGCTTCGAGGGCGCCAGCATGCGCTACGCGGGCCCGGATCTCGGAGCGCTCGCCCGGGCATTCGGCCTCCGGAGCTTCGTGGCCGAGGACGAGGCGGCGTTTCGGACGGCGCTGTTCGCCGCCCAGGCCCTCCGGGGCCCGGCATTGATCGACGCGCGCATCGACGCCTCGGGCTACCGCCGCACGCTCGAGATCGTTCGCGGGGCGCCGCGCGGCTAACGCGTGCGCGTCAAGCTGTCGGCGCAGCGTCGGAGATTCTTGCTGCGGGCGATCCCGCCCATCGCCGTAGGAGTCGGCCTGGCGCTTCTTCCCGTCCCGGCCGGGCTCTCGCCGAGGGCCTGGTACTACTTCGCGCTCTTCGTTGCGGTGATCGCGGGCATCATCGCCGAGCCGCTCCCACCCCCGGTCATCGGTCTCACGGGTGTTGTGGTTGCCGCGATGCTCGGCCTGGTCCACCAGAACCCGACTCAGGCCATCAATTGGGCGCTCAGCGGTTTCTCGAACAACCTGGCCTGGCTCATCTTCGCGTCCATTGTGATCGCCTCCGGGTACGAGAAAACCGGCCTGGGCAGGCGCATCGCCCTCTGGCTCATCAAGCTGATCGGCGGCCGGACGCTCGGCCTGGGCTACTCCATCGCGCTCGCCGACTTGGCCATCGCGCCGTTCACGCCGTCGAACACCGCGCGCAGCGCGGGCACGATCTATCCCGTCATCCGCAACATTCCCGAGCTCTACGACTCGCGGCCGGGCCCGACGGGCCGCCGGATGGGCGGCTATCTGATGTACAACGCCCTGGCGGCGAGCTGCGTAACGAGCAGCATGTTCCCGACGGCCTTTGCCGCTAATCTCCTGGCGGTGGGCCTGGTCGGGGAGACGCTCGGCGTCTCCATCTCGTGGCGCGAGTGGCTGATCGGCTTCCTTCCCGTGGGGCTGACGCTGCTCCTTCTCCTGCCGCTGCTCCTCTACGTGGTCTACCCCCCGGAGATCAAGCAGGTCCCGGATGCGCAGCACTGGGCATCCAAGGAGTTGGAGAAGATGGGCCGCATGAGCGCCATGGAGACCATGATGCTGGCCGGCATCATCTTCGTCGTGACGCTCTGGATCGCCGGCAACCGGTATACCGATGCCACGACAGCGGCCATTCTGGCAGTCGTGCTGCTGGTGGCCCGGAGCGTGGTGTCCTGGGACGACGTGCTGGGGAACAAGCAGGCGTGGAGCGTCCTCATCTGGTTCTCGACGCTGATCACGCTGTCGGGCGGGCTCGTGCAGGTTCGCTTCGTGGACTGGGTCGCGGCCGGGATTCACCCCCACTTCTCGAGCCTTCGGCTGGGCTTCGCCATCGTGATCCTCATCACCACCTTCTACTTCTTGCACTATCTGTTCGCGACGGTCTCCGGCCACGCCACGGCGCTGCTGCCGGCGTTTCTTGCGCTGGCGGTCGGGATGCCGGCGTTGCCGCCGAAGGCCTGGGCGCTGCTGCTCTGCTACTCGCTGGGGCTCATGGGGATCCTCACGCCTTACGCGACCGGTGCGGCGGCGATCTACTACAACAGCGGGTACATCAGTCACCGCGACTTCTGGCTGTACGGCCTGATCCTCGGAGTGATCTTTCTCTTCGTCTATGTCGCGATCGGCGTTCCGTGGCTGCTGTGGCGAGGGGTCTAAGCGGAGCGTATACTTCGCTCATGGGATTCCTCACGGCGCAGGACGAAACGGCGGTCAAGAAGGAGTTCGAGCGGATCGGTGGGCCGGTGAAGCTTACCGTGTTCGCCTCCGAGCTGGGCGGCGAGCACAACACGCAGACCGTGGCGCTGATCCGCGAGGTCGCGGCGCTCTCCGACCAGCTGTCCGTGGTCGTGCTCAACCCGCATATTGAAACGGAGCAGGCGAAGGCCTACGGCATCGATGTGGCGCCGGCGGTGATCGTCGAGGGCGCGCGGGACTACGGGCTCCGTTTTCTCGGCCTTCCGGCGGGCTACGAGTTCTCCAACCTGATCGACTCCATCGTCGCGGCCTCGACCGGCGAGGCCGCCCTCAGCGCGGAAACGAAGACGGCGCTCGCGGGGCTAACCGAGGACGTCACGATCAAGGTGTTCACCACGCCGACCTGACCGCACTGCCCCCGGGCCGTGCGCCTGGCGCAACACATGGCAATTGCCTCCGAGCGGATTCGGGCGGAGTGTATCGAGGTAACCGAGTTCCCCGAATTGGCCCAGCGTTATTCGGTGATGGCCGTGCCCAAGATCGTCATCAACGACAAGCTAGGCTTCGAGGGCGCCGTTCCCGAAGCGGACTTTCTGGGGGCGGTGCTCCAGGCCGTCAATGGGAAAACCTCGGGTGCTCAGGGAGCGCCCGCATGACCGAGGGCGCGTGGGTTGTCATCGGGGTGGTTGCCGGATGGTTCGTGCTCATGCGCTGGGTGCTTCCGCGCTTCGGCGTCAAGACGTGAGCCTCGCCCGTTTCGTGCTCCCGTGAGGAGCCCCGGGCGGACAAGGATCAACCGCGCGCCTAGCCGGCCGTCGTGGACCGGCGCCTCCTGAGACGCGTGCTGGTCGCCGATCTCCCCCTCGCGTCCCTCTGCCTGTCCATTGTCTTTATCTATGCGGCGCTCGCGCTGCTCGCCTGGCTCTTCGCCGACCGGATGATCTTCCTGCCGCCCGCGCCGCAATACGTGGACGATCCCGGGATGCTGAAGCTTCGGACGGCGGCCGGCGAGCGGATCTCGGCCGTTTACCTGCCGAATCCGCGCGCCGATTACACGATCCTCTACAGCCACGGCAATGCGGAGGATTTGGGTGTCATCCAGCCCATCCTGCCGGTGCTGCGCGATCTGGGCTTCGCCGTTCTCGCCTACGACTACCGCGGCTACGGCACGAGCGAGGGCCGCCCCTCGGAGCGCGCCTCGTACCAGGATATCAACGCCGCCTACGAGTACCTGACGCGGCAGCTCGGGGTGCCGGCCCACCGCGTCATCCTCTACGGCCGCTCGGTGGGCGCTGGGCCTGCGGTGGATCTCGCCGCGCGCCAGCCGGTCGGAGGCCTCGTGCTGGAGTCGCCGTTCACCGCTGCCTTCCGAGTGCTCACCCGCGTGCCGCTGCTGCCCTTCGACAAGTTTCGGAACCTGGCCAAGATGCCGCGCGTCGGCTGCCCGGTGCTGGTGATGCACGGATTGGCGGACGACGTGGTGCCCGCCTCCCACGGGCAGCGACTCTTCGCCGCCGCGCGCGAGCCGAAGCTGTCGCTCTGGGTGCCGGGCGCCGGGCACAACGACTTTATGTGGGTGGCCGGCGCGCGCTGGGCCCAGGCGCTGCGCGAGTTCGTGTCGCTGATCCGGCAGGCTCAGCCCGCCGTGGGAGCCTGAAGATGGCGACCGACCTGCTCTTCGTGTACGGCACGCTGATGCGCGGATTCCGACTGCACCGCCTTCTCGAAGACCGGGCCGAGTACGTCGGGCCGGGGCAGGTAACCGCGCGGCTCCTCGACCTGGGCGCCTATCCGGCCGCCGTCCGCGACAGTCACGGGATCGTCCATGGCGAAGTCTACCGGCTGAAGGACGAGGCGCTCTGGATAGCGCTGGACTCGGCCGAAGGGCCCCAGTATCATCGCGGGCAGGTCACGTTCCGGAGCGCGAAGGGGCGCGAGGCAACCGCCTTCATCTACTGGTACACGGGCCCGATGGACCGCGGGACCCCGATTCCGGGCGGCGACTACCGGGCCCATTCGCCCGCGCGCTCCATCCACACTCAGCCCCGAGGAGGCGACTGATGCCGCTCGAGCCCGCCGCGCTCATCAAGGACGACCAGGATCATCTGATCCACCCGCTGCATCATCCGAGCGAGCACCTCGAGCCCATGGTCTACGTCCGCGGCCGCGGCGCCACCGTCACCGATATCCAGGGACGGGAGTACATCGACGGCCTGTCCGGACTCTGGAACGTCAACGTGGGGCACGGTCGCGAGGAGCTGGCGAAGGCGGCGGCCGAGCAGATGAAGGAGCTCGCGTACTTCTCGGGCTACTCGGGCTCCACCAATGTGCCGGCCATCCAGCTCGCGTCGAAGCTGATCACGCTCGCGTACCCGAACATGCAGGCGGTGTTCTTCACGTCGGGGGGCGCCGAGTCCAATGAGTCCGCGTTCAAGACCGCGCGCTTCTACTGGAAGGCCAAGGGCAAGCCCGACAAGGTGAAGATCATCTCGCGCAGCCTCGCCTACCACGGCGTGACGCTTCAGGCTATGACCGCCACTGGCATGGCGCCGTACTGGAAGATGTTCGAGCCGCGCGTGCCCAACTTCATCCACATCCCAACCTGCTATCCCTATCGGCAGGAAGGCGGCAAGCCCGGCGAGAGCGCGGGGCAAACCGCCGCGCGGCTCCTCGACGAAGCCATCCAGCGCGAGGGCGCGGACACGGTGGCCGCCTTCATCGCCGAGCCCATCCACGGCGGCGGCGGCGTGATCTATCCGACCGACGATTACTTCCCGCTGGTGCGCCAGGTCTGTGACCGCCACCAGGTGCTGTTCATCGCGGACGAGGTGATCACGGGCTTCTGCCGCACCGGCAGGTGGTTCGCGCTCGAGCACTGGAAGGTGCAGCCCGATATCATGTCTTTCGCGAAGGGCGTGTCCTCGGGCTATCTCCCGCTCGGCGGCATCATGGTATCCAAGGCCATCAAGGAAGTCATGGATGGTGTCAAGCCCGACGATCGCTGGATGCACGCGTATACCTACTCGGGCCATCCGACGTGTTGCGCTGTGGGTCTCAAGAATATCGAGATCATGGAGCGCGAGCGTCTCTGGGAGCGCGCGGCGGCCCTGGGGAAGCGGCTGCACGACAATCTCCACTCCACCTTCGACGACCATCCGCACGTGGGCGACATCCGCGCGGGGAAGGGCCTGCTCGCGGCCATCGAGCTCGTGGAAGACAAAGCGACGAAGAAGTCCTATGCCGCCGACAAGAAGGTCGGGCCGCGCCTGATGCAGGAGATGACCAAGCGCGGCGTGATCACGCGCGCCCGGCAAGAGCACATTTTCTTCGCGCCGCCGCTCGTCATCAGCGAGGAGCAGCTCGACCGCCTGTTATCGGTCACCCGCGACGCCCTCAAGGCCGTCACCGGCGCCTGATCCTGTCTCCCTCTGCCCCCGTGAGGAGAGGGTGAGGGACTTGGACATGGCGCAGGCCGTGCTGATCTACGATGGGAGTTGCGGCTTCTGCCAGGGCGGGGTGTCGTGGATCGGCCGGCGGGCGGTAAGGGGCGAGTTCGAATTCCTGCCCTGTCAAGCCGCCGAGCGGCGCGCGCGCTATCCGTGGATGGACGAACGGGCATGCCTGGAGGCGATGCAGCTGATCCTGCCTGATGGGCGGGTGCTGGCCGGCGACGCCGCGATCCCGGAGATTCTCCGCCGCCTCAAGGGCTGGCGCTGGCTCGCCCCGTTTT
This sequence comes from Candidatus Methylomirabilota bacterium, assembly GCA_046727155.1. Lineage (GTDB taxonomy): Bacteria > Methylomirabilota > Methylomirabilia > Rokubacteriales > CSP1-6 > DASSSH01. The sequence continues at coordinate 38,350 of JBKPCB010000021.1, forward strand.
TTCTTGCGCCTGGCGTGAGCCTCCTCGCCCCGCGCGTCTACGCCTGGGTGGCCCGTCACCGTTACCAGATCTCGTGCATGCTGGGCCGCCGTCGTGGCTGATCTCACCGGGCGAGTGGCCATCGTCACCGGCGCGTCCTCCGGCATTGGCGAGGCGACGGCACGGCTCATGGCCCAGGCGGGTATGCGCGTTGCCCTCTGCGCGCGGCGGAAGGATCGGCTGGAGAAGCTGGCCGCCGAGGTCCGGTCGGCGGGTGGACAGGCCTCGGTACACTCGATCGATGTCACCGACGCCACGGGGTTGCGATGGATGGTGGACGAGGTGCTGGGCCAGTGGGGCCGGATCGACGTCCTCGTCAACAATGCCGGTCGCGGGCTCGCCGCCACCTTCGAGCAGACCACGGCGGAGGAGTTTCGCGCGCTGCTTGAGCTGAATGTCCTGGCCGTCTTCACGGCCACACAAGCGGTCCTGCCCATCATGCGGCGCCAGGGGCAAGGCCATATCATCAACGTCTCGTCGATGGTGGGGCGCCGCGGTGTGCCCTATCGCGGCGCCTACAGCGCGACCAAGTTCGCCCTGGGCGGACTGAGCGAGACGCTGCGGGTGGAGCTGACCGGCACGGGGATCATGGTGAGCCTCGTCTATCCCATCGGGACCCTCACGGAATTCCACGAGGCGGAGCCCCAGAAGATTCCATGGCGGCCAGTCGGGCCGATGCAAACGGCGGAGCGGGTGGCGCGGGCCATCCTGCGCTGTGTGCGCCGGCCGCGTCCCGAGGTCTATCCCTACTGGCCCGCGCGCATCCTGGCGACGCTGAGCGTGGTGGCGCCGCGGCTGGTCGATCTGGGAATGCGCCGCGTGCTGCGCTAGCCCCTCTCCCCAAGAAGGAGCGAGAGAGGCGAGGAGTCAGCGCGTCCGCACGTGGCGGATCGTCGCGTAGAGCATCAGGTCGTAGACAATCTTGAGCCCGCCGCCCAGGAAGAAAGGCGCGGCCAGCGAGAACCCCTGCATCATCCAGCCCGTGAGCGCCGGGCTCACGGCCTGGGCGAAGGTACGGCTCGTATTGGTGAGGCTCGCCGCACCCTCCCGCTCGTGATCTTCCACCGCCAGCATGAGGAAGGTCTGCCGCGTCGGCACGTCCATCTGCGAGAGCAGATGCCGTGCGAAGAGCAGGGCCACAGCGACGGCCGCCGTCGGCGCCAGTGCGATACCGATGAGAAGCCCGTTGGAGATCAGGTGCGAGAAGACCATGGTGTTGACCAGCCCCAGCACCGGGGCGGCCCGCGCGGCGATGAGCAGGGAAAGGCCCGAGAGGATCTGGACGCCGAAGAATATCCAACCCAGCGTGGCCAGGTCGAGGCCGAAACGCGTGTAGAGGTAGTACGCGATGAGGCTCTGGGCGATGAAGCCGCCGGCGAAGGAATCCAGGGCAAAGAGCCCCGCCAAGCGCCGAACCAGCGGCCGGGACGGCGCCGCGCGACCTGTCCCTTCCGCCGCGGCGCGCGCCGGCGCTTGGGCCAGCGCCAGGTACAGGATCACCTGAGCAAGGCCGCTCAACAGGAATACGGCGAAGAGCGATTGCGGCGGCGCATGGGTCCATCCGATTGCCGCCGCCCCAAGCCCTGCCGCCACATAGCCGGCGAGGTTGTAGACGCTGAGCACCGCGGTCAGTCGCTCGCGGGCCGCGGTGCGGGTAATCACGACCTGTTCAAGCGTGAGGAAGGGGCCGGTCTCTCCAGTGCCCACGGCGAGATTGCCGAGCATCGCCGCCAAGACCACGAGCCAAGGCTGCCGGGTGGAGAGGAATAGCGCGGCGGCCACGACGATGCAGCCGGACTGGGCCGCGAGCACCACGCGCGGGCCCCAGCGCTCGGCCGGGCGCCGCGCGGCGTAGGTCATCGCGGCGCTGGCCAGGAGCGTCAGCGTCAGCGCCGCGCCGATTCCGCGCGCATCCATGCCGAGCCCGGCCAAGTGCACCGGCAGCAGGACGCCGAGGAAGCCATAGCAAAATGTCCGCACGGACTTGGCCGCGAGGACGAGACGGGCATTACGCCCCACGCGGGACTCGGCCCTGGCAATAGGCGTAGAGGGCGTCGTAGACCGGGAACTGCCGGGTCATGTTCTCGTAATCGTCGCGGCTGATCTCGCGGAAGCCGCTGGCCACGGCGTAGAGTCCCCAGGCTTCCTTGGCAATGTCGCGGGCATCGGTATCGGCGCCGCGCACGATTGTCGCCAGCGCCTGGAGCGCTGGATCGGTGAGCTTGTAAGTGCGGAGGAAGGCGTCGAAGGAGCACTGCTCGGCATGGTGGCCGAGCTCCGCGCCCGGCACATCGAACGGGATGGCGCCTTCGCGGCGCGCTGTTTCCGCCACCTGATCCTCAGCCACGAACAGGAACTCGGCTGCCGGGTCGATGAAGCGCTGGATCAGCCAGGGGCAGGCGATGCGGTCGACGCGGGCCTTGCGGCGGGTCACCCATTTCATGGCTTGGCCACCTCCTCGAGGAGCCGCTCCAGCTTTGCCTGGATCGCCTTCCTGGCGGCCGGCAGGCCGTCGCTCACGGCAGGGATGTCATTCCACTGCTCGACGGGCACCCCGGGCACCGCGACGGCGCCCAGGTCGCAGCCAAAGGCCACGACGCGCCAGGCTCCGGCGACATCGTCCCGGGTCACTCGGCGTGGCCGTTGGCCCTCCAGTGGCGTGCCTTCCTCGCGCAGTGCCCGGGCGACGGCAGGGGCGATATCGGGATCCGGCTCGGTTCCGGCCGAGGCGGCGCGCATCGCGAGGCCGCGCTCGGCCGCGAGGCGGCGACAGTCGGCGGCGGCCAGAACGCTCTTGGCCGCGCCGTGAAGACAGACGAAGAGAACGGTGCGCTCCATGGTCAACTCCCCGTGTGTTGGAAGTGGTCGAATTCGGTGACGCTGTCGGCCTTGGACCAGACGCCGACCGCGCCCGCCATCGTAAATGTCTCGTCGCGCACGACGAAGAGACGCTTGCCGTCGAAGGTGACGGCGAAATCCGAGCCGGAGAAGTCCACTCGCAAAGTGTGCGAAGCCCCGGTCGCCACGGGAACTTTCATTCCGTAGGTCCCGCGCGGGGAGCCCAACGGTGGCAGGTCGGTGCGGCGGCCGCCGACAACCTTATAGACCACCACGTTGTCCTCGAGGGCATTACCTCGGGCGACGTAATAATTGTCGGCGTCCTGCCATCGCCACACCACGCCGCCCGCGCGGTCCTCGCGGCCCTCGACGGCCTTGAACCGCACCTCTACCGAGCCGTCGCGAATCGACGTCCCCCTGAGTACGGCCCAGCCGAACGTTGCCCCGCCACGGTAGGCGAGCCCGGCGCCCTCCTGAGTCCAGCGAGCGGTGCCGCGTCCGGTCGATCCCCAGAACCATGTGCCAGCCGTCTGGGCGGTTCCCGTCCCGACGATCGCAAAGAAGATTCCCGCCAGCAGCATCCAGCGCATGATCAGCCTCGCACCCAGAAGATCAGCATTCCGACGGCGCCTGCGGCGGCGATCAAGACGGGCTCG
>JBKPCB010000022.1:0-8583 GCA_046727155.1 Candidatus Methylomirabilota bacterium
GACCATGGGCATGACGGGTAGCCCCGACCAGATTGGTCCACGGTCAACATGCCTTGGGCATGTTGAGGATCAATGAACGCCGCGTACTTCGACTGCCCGAGCGGCGCCGCGGGCGACATGATCCTGGGAGCCCTCGTCGACGCCGGCGTGCCCTTCGAGGCTCTGGAGCGCGAGCTCGGCCGGCTCAGGCTGCCCGGCTATTCGCTCGAGCGCAACACCGTGATGAAGGCCGGCTTCCGCGCGACCAAGGTCGATGTCCACGTCCACGATCACGACCACGCCTCCGGCGGGGCCGGGCATAGCCACGAGCGCCCGCATGCCGGCCACATCCATCCCGACCGCAATCTCACCAGCATCCTGGAGATCATCGCCCGTAGCGACCTGCCGGCCCCGGTCAAGGGCAATGCCTCGCGGATCTTCACGCGGCTGGCGGAGGCCGAGGCGCGGGTTCACGGGACCACCCCAGAGCAGGTTCACTTCCATGACGTGGGCGCGGTGGACGCCATCGTGGACGTGGTGGGGGCCTGCATCGGGCTTCATCTCCTCGGAGTGGGAGCCGTGCACTGCGGAGCGCTCCCGGTGGGCGGGGGCTTCGTGACGGGCCCGCACGGCAAGATCCCGGTGCCGGGCCCCGCGACGGCCGAGCTGCTCCGCGGCTTCCCGGTCGTGGACACCGGCATCCGCCGGGAGCTGGTGACGCCGACGGGCGCCGCCATCCTGACGACGCTCGCCATTGCGGCGGGCGTCATGCCGCCAATGACGGTGAGCGCGGTGGGCTATGGCGCCGGGAGCATGGACCTCGAGACGCCGAATGTGATCCGGCTCTTCGTCGGCGAGTCGGCGACGCCGGCCGGGATGGAAACCGTCGTGCAGGTCGAGACCACGGTGGACGACATGTCGCCCCAGCTCTACGAGCCGCTGATGGAGCGCCTCTTCGAGGCGGGCGCCCTCGACGTCTACTTGACTCCCGTCATCATGAAGCGCAGCCGCCCCGGCGTGGTGCTGACGGCGCTTTGCGCCCCGGACCGGGTCGCCGAGCTCTCGCGCGCGCTGTTCGAGGAGTCGTACACGATCGGCGTTCGCTGGACGGCCTACCAGCGCGCGCGGCTCGACCGGGAGATGGTGACGCTTCCCACCGTCTACGGGCCGGTGGCCTTCAAAGTCTCGCGGCTCGAGGGCCGGGTGGTGACCGTGACGCCAGAGTTCGAGGAGATCCGGCGCATCGCAGTGGAAAAGGGCGTGGCCGTCCGCGAGGTGCTCGACCAGGCCCGCGCCGACGGGCGGCGACTGCTGCGGGGGGACTGAATGCGGTGCGCCGGCTGCGGCCACGAGAATCCCGCCGGGGCGAAGTTCTGCGCCGAGTGCGGGACGCGCCTGGCCCTAATGTGCCCGCAGTGCCGCGCCGAGCTGCCCGCCGGGGCCAAGTTCTGCATCGAGTGCGGCCATCGGATGGGCGCGCCGGAGACGGCCCCGGCGGCCGAGACCGCGAAGCCTGCCGCCGCCCCGGACTTTCAGTCGCGGCTCGCCTCCTATACCCCGAAGCACCTCGCCGAGAAGATCCTCACCAGCCGCTCCGCGCTCGAGGGCGAGCGCCGCCAGGTGACCGTGCTCTTCAGCGACGTGGCGGGCTTTACGCCCCTGGCCGAGAAGCTCGATCCCGAGGATGTCCACCGCATCATGGATCGCTGCTTCGAGCTGATCACGGCCGAGATCCACCGCTTCGAGGGAACGGTCAATCAGTACACGGGAGACGGCGTCATGGCGCTGTTCGGCGCTCCCATCGCCCACGAGGACGGGCCGCGGCGCGCCGTGCACGCGGCGCTCGGCATCCAGCGCGCGCTCGGGGATTACGGCAAGGAGCTGCAGGCCCAGGGCGGGCCGCGCCTCCAGATGCGAATCGGGATCAATACGGGGCCTGTCGTCGTTGGACGCATCGGCGACGATCTCCGGATGGACTACACGGCGGTGGGTGACACCACCAATCTCGCCGCGCGGATGCAGCAAATCGCCCGACCCGCCAGCGTCGTGTTGAGCGACGCGACCCACCGCCTGGTGTCGGCATTCTTCGAAACGCTCGATCTGGACGAGGTCCAGGTCAAGGGGCACGCGCCGGTTCGGGCCTGGGAGGCGCTGCGCCCGCGGCTCCGGCGCTCGCGCTTCGACTCCGCGGTGGAGCGCGGGCTGACGCCGCTGGTGGGGCGGACCCACGAAGTCGCCACTCTGGTCGAGCGCTTCGCCCATGTCAAGGCCGGTCGGGGCCAGGTAATATTCATCTCGGGCGATGCCGGCATCGGCAAGTCACGCCTCCTGCTGGAATTCCGCCGCCGGCTGGCCGAGGCGGGCGAGCCGGTGACCTGGCTCGAAGGCCAGTGCATCTCCTTCGGCCAGTCCATCCCGTTCCTGCCCCTCATCGACCAGCTCCGCGAGAACTTCGGCATCGAGGAGTTCGACGGCGAGCCCGAGATCATCGCCAAGGTCGAGCATGCCATGCGCCGGCTGGGGCAGGTCGACGCGTACATCCCATACGTGCGCTACCTGCTCTCCGTGGACTCGGGCGATCCAGCCATCGCCACGATGGACCCGGCCGCCCGGCGGAAGCGGATCCTCGAGGCGATGCGGGGACTGGCACTGCGGGGCGCCGCCGTCCGTCCCATCGTCTTCGTGTTCGAGGACCTGCACTGGATCGACGCCAGCACGGAGGAGCATCTCAACGCGCTCATGGGCTCCGTGGCCGGCGCGCCGATCATGGTCGTCATGACCTACCGGTTGGGGTACACTCCGGCGTTCGGCAGCCGCAGCTTCTATACCACCCTGACCCTGCACACACTTTCCGAGGCCGAGGCCCTGGCGATGGCCGGCCGGGTGCTGGGCACCGATCAGTTCCCCGTCGAGCTCAAGGCCGCCCTCCTGGACAAGGCCGAAGGAGTGCCGCTCTTCGTCGAGGAGGTGGCCAAGACGCTCCTGGATCTTGGCGTGCTGCGAAGGGAGAACGGTGGACTGCGGATGGTCAAGGGCATGGGGGAGGTGAGCGTGCCCGACACCATTCAGGGCATCATCATGGCGCGGCTCGACAGGCTGGGAGAGGACGGCAAGCGCACCGTCCAGCTCGCCTCCGTCATCGGCAGGCAATTTCTCCAGCGGCTGCTGGAGCGGATCGCGGGGCTCACGGGCAGCCTCGAAGGGCTGCTCCAGGAGCTCAAGACGCTGGAGATCATCTACGAGCAGGGCCTCCTGCCGGAGCCCGCCTATATCTTCAAGCACGCGGTGATCCAGGACGTGGCCTACAACAGTCTCCTGAAGGAGCGCCGGCGCGAGCTCCACCGGGCGGTCGGTGTCGCCATCGAGGAGCTGTATCCCGACCGGTTGGCCGATCATTACCAGGAGCTGGCACATCACTTCGTCAATGGAGAGGATTGGGCCAGAGCATTCGAGTATCTCGTCCGCTCGGGTAATCGCGCCAAGGATGCCTTCGCCAACCAGACCGCGCTGGACTTTTATGCCAAGGCGCTCGAGGTCGCCGGGCGCGTCTCCCCGCCGCCTCCGCCCAAGCGGATCATGGAGATCTACCAGCGGCGCGGGCAGGTCTGGCGCTTGATGGGCAGGGTCACGAACGCCATCGCCGAGCTCGAGCCCATGCTCGCCATGGCGCGCAAAGTCGGCGACCGCTTCGCCGAAGCCCAGGCGCTGGTGGACCTCTCGCTGGCCCACTGGCTGGCCTTCTCCTCGGAACACGTGCCGCACACCAAGGCCTTCGCCGAGGAGGCCCTCCAGATCGGCCGCGAGATCGGCGACGAGGAGGCGGTGGCCAAGAGCCTGTCCTATCTCGGGCTCGTCTACCAGATGGAGGGAGATCTTGTCCGGGGGGACGAGAAGCTCGAGGAATCGCTCCGGATCAGCGAGGCCCACGGCTTCAAGGAGGCCATGGCGCAGGACCTCACGTGGCTCGGAGCCCATGCCGAGTGGCGCGCCGAATTCCGGAAAGCCATTCCGCTTTGCCGCCGCGCAGAGGAGACCGCCCGTGAGAATCACGATGGGCTTTCCGAGCTCTTGGGTATTGCGTTCCGTTGCCTCGCACTCACCGGGCTGGGCGAGCACAGCCAGGCGCTGGCGCTCAGCAACGACGGCCTGACCAAGGCGCGGGAGCGCGAGGCCGCCTGGGTCGTTGGACGGTTGACCAACTCCATCGGCTGGCTCCATCAGGAGCTGGGGGACTTCCGAGGGGCGGGCGAGCTCAATCGTGAGAGCAGGGACATCGGCGCCCGCATCAAGAACCCGAACGTCGAGATCAGCGCTCTGATCAACGTCGCCTACGATCACTTCCACACAGGCGAGCCCGACAAAGCCCTCGGGATCCTGGAAGAGAGCCTGGTCCGCGTGGAGAAGTTCGCCTTCGGCGCTCACCGCTGGCGCTGGGCCATGCATCTCGCCACCTATCTCGCCGAGGTCCTGCTTTCGCAGGGCGAGTCCGAGAAGGCGCTGGGGCAAGCGGATAAGGCGATGGCCCGGGCGCGCGAGACGGGATCGAGGAAGTACCTCGGTAAGGCGCATCTCTTGCGCGGCAGGATCGCGCTGGCGGGGCGGGACTGGGCGAGCGGTGAGGCCGACCTCCGCGAGGCGCTCGACATCGCGCGCCGCATCGAGTATCCGAACCTGATCTGGCCCGCGGCTCATGCCTTGGCCGGCGTGCTCGCGGCGCGGGCCGAAGGGGAGCGCGCCTCCCGAGCCAAGCTCGATGAGGCGCATGTGGTCGCGGCCCTGGCCGCCGAGAAGATAGCGGCGATCGCCGAGCGCGCTCCCGATCCCGCTCTGCGGCGCACGTTCCTCGACTGGGCGCCGGTCCAGGCGGCCCTCGAGGACCTCGAGCGACTGCGACGGGCGTGACCGCGCCGGTCGCCCTTGACATCGCGGCCCCCCGGGTCTAACGTCTCATTCGCTCAGCCGGCCTCGACCTCTCACCGGTGAGGTATCGCTCATGGCCAAGATGATCGTTGTCGCCAAACCCAAGGCCGGCATGGGCTCGCCCGAGCACTCGATTCTCCAGGAGGTACCGTGGTGAAAAAGACCGTCTCGATGACCATCAACGGCGTCAAGCATTCCCATGAGGTCGAGCCCAGGCTGCTGCTCGTTCATTACATCCGCGAGCTGGCGGGGCTCACCGGCACCCACGTGGGCTGCGACACCAGCCAGTGCGGCGCGTGCACGATCCACCTGAACGGGCAGGCGATGAAGTCCTGCACGATGTTTGCCGTCCAGGCCGACGGCGCCTCGCTCACGACCATCGAGGGCATGGCGAAGGATGGCAAGCTGCATCCCATCCAGGAGGGCTTCTGGGAGAAGCACGGGCTGCAGTGCGGTTTCTGCACGCCGGGCATGATCATGTCTGCCGCGCAGATCCTGCAGCGCTACCCCAAGCCCACCGAGGAGCAGATCCGGCACCAGCTCGAGGGCAACCTGTGCCGGTGCACGGGCTACCACAATATCGTCAAGGCCATCCAGTACGCCGCCGAGAAGATGGCGGCCAGGTAAGGGAGCGCGACCATGGCCACCGCGAAGCTTCTGGGCGCGAGCATCAAACGGCGCGAAGACCCCCGCTTCATCACCGGCAAGGGTCATTACACCGACGACCTCAGGCTGCCCGGGATGACGTACGCGGTATTCGTGCGCAGTCCGCACGCCCATGCCAAGATCCGCAAGATCGACGCCGCGCAGGCGCTCAAGCAGCCGGGCGTGGTCGCGGTATTCACCGGCAAGGACATGACGGGCGTGAATTCGCTGCCGTGCGGATGGCTCCTGCCCGAACTCAAGGTGCCGCCGCACCCGCCGCTGGCCGCCGAGAAGGCCAATTACGTGGGCGACCCGGTGGCGATCGTGATCGCCGAGACCCTGGCCGCCGCCCGCGACGCCGCCGAACTGGTCAAGGTGGACTGGGAAGTCCTGCCCTCGGTGACGAATACGGCGAAGGCCGCCGCGAAGGGCGCAGCCCAGATCCACGAGGTGGCGCCGGGGAACGTGGCCTTCAAGTGGCAGATCGGCGATGCCGCGGCCACCGAGGCCGCGTTCAAATCCGCGGCCACCGTGGTCAAGAAGCGCATCGTCAACCAGCGGCTGGTCGCCAATGCCATCGAGCCGCGCGCCTGCGTGGCGCGCTATGAGGAGTCCACCGACGAGTGGACGCTTTGGGTGACCTCGCAGAACCCGCATGTCCACCGTCTCCTGATGACGGCCTTCGTGCTGGGCATCCCCGAGCACAAGGTGAGGGTGATCGCCCCGGACGTGGGCGGCGGCTTCGGCTCCAAGATCTTCCTCTACAACGAGGAGACGGTGTGCACGTGGGCCACGCGCCAGATCAAGCGCCCCATCCGCTGGACGGCCGACCGGCGCGAGTCTTTCCAGACCGATGCCCACGGCCGGGATCACGTGTCGGACGTGGAGATGGCGCTGACCAAGGACGGCAAGATCGCCGGGCTGCGCGTCAAGACCACGGCCAATCTGGGCGCCTATCTCTCGACCTTCGCGCCCGCCGTGCCGACCTATCTCTATGGCACCTTGCTCAATGGCGTCTATGAGATGGGCGCCATCCATTGCGAGGTGATGGGCGTCTTCACCAATACGACCCCCGTGGACGCCTACCGCGGCGCCGGACGTCCCGAGGCCTGCTACCTCATCGAGCGCATCGTCGATGCCGCGGCCGCCGCGGCGAAGATGGATCCGGCCGAGCTGAGGAAGAAGAACTTCATTCCCAAGTTCGACAATGGCTACCAGACCAAGGTGGCCCTGATGTACGACAGCGGCAACTATGCCCCCGCCTTCGACAAGCTGCTCCAGATGCTCGACTACAAGAAGTTCAGGGCCGATCAAGCCGCGGGGCGCGCCAAGGGCAAGCTCCTCGGCGTCGGCTTCTCCACCTATATCGAGGCCTGCAGCATCGCGCCGTCAAAAGTGGTGGGCTCGCTCGGCGCCCAAGCCGGCCTCTGGGAGTCGGGCAAGGTCCAGGTGCATCCGACGGGGAAGGTGAGCGTCTATACCGGCTCTCATTCCCATGGCCAGGGTCACGAGACCACGTTCGCTCAGCTCGTGGGCGACCACTTCGGCATCCCGATGGACGACATCGAGATCGTCCACGGCGACACGGGGCGGGTGCCCTTCGGCATGGGCACCTACGGCAGCCGGTCGGCATCCGTCGGCGGCACCGCCATCCTGATGTCGATCAATAAGATCAAGGAGAAGGGCAAGAAGATCGCCGCGCACCTGCTCGAGGCCAACCCGAAGGACATGGAGTACGCCAACGGCCAGTTCTTCGTCAAGGGCTCGCCGGAGAAGGCGGTGCCCTTCGGCCAGGTGGCTCTGGTCGCCTACGTGCCGCATAACTATCCAGAGGGCGTCGAGCCCGGCCTGGAGGAGACGTCCTTCTACGACCCGGCCAACTTCTGCTTCCCCTTCGGCGCCCATGCCTGCATGGTCGAAGTGGACCCGGACACCGGCCACGTCAAGATCCTGCGATACCTGGCCGTGGACGACGTCGGCAATGTCATCAATCCCATGATCGTGGACGGCATGGTCCATGGCGGCATCGCCCAGGGCGTGGCCCAGGCACTGTGGGAAGGAGCCGTTTACGACGATGAGTCGGGGCAGCTCGTCACCGGCAGCATGATGGATTACGCGCTGCCCAAGGCCGACATGCTGCCCAACTACGAGACGGCTCGCACCGAGACGCCCACGCCCGTGAACCCGCTGGGAGTCAAGGGCGCGGGGGAGACGGGCACGATCGCTTCGACGCCGGCGGTGGTCAATGCCGTCGTGGACGCGCTCGGGGGACTCGGGGTGGACCATATCGAGACGATGCCGCTCACGGCGGAGCGGGTCTGGAAGACCATCCAGGCCGCCAAATCGAAGAAATAGGCGGGGAGCCTAAAGGAGAGCGCGACCATGTATCCAGCCCAGTTCGAATACCATGCCGTGGGCACGGTGAAGGAGGCCCTCGACCTGCTCGCGCGCCACAAGGACGACGCCAAGCTGCTGGCCGGCGGTCACAGCCTCATCCCCGCGATGAAATTCCGCCTGGCCCAGCCCAAGCACGTCATCGACATCCGGAAAGTGAGCGCGCTCTCCGGGATCAAGGAAGAGGGCGGCACGCTGGTCATCGGCGCGCTGACCACGCATTACGCCATCGAATCCTCGTCTATCGTCAAGGCCAAGTGCCCGGTGCTGGCCTCGGTGGCGAGCCAGATCGGCGACCCCATGGTGCGCAATATGGGCACCATCGGCGGCAGCCTCGCCCATGCCGATCCGGCGGCGGACTACCCGGCTGCGATCATCGCCCTCGGCGCCGAGATGGTGGCCGAGGGTCCGAAGGGCAAGCGCAGCATCAAGGCCGACGATTTCTTCAAGGGGCTGATGACCACGGCGCTAGCCGAGAACGAGATCCTCACCGAGGTACGCATTCCGGCCTGCGGGCCGAAGGTGGGCTGCGCCTATATGAAGTTCCCCCATCCGGCGTCCAGGTTCGCCATCGTCGGTGTCGCGGCCGTCCTCACCATGGACGGGGGCAAGATCAGCAAGGCCAGCGTCGGCGTCACGGGCGCG
>JBKPCB010000023.1:0-40463 GCA_046727155.1 Candidatus Methylomirabilota bacterium
GTTTTCTTCTGCTCTCGCCGCCCGACGCTCCAACCGGCTGGATCTCCGGACGGCCAGCTCCATTAGGTCTCGCCCCGCGCCCCGGAGCCGGGCTTGGAGCCAGTCACCGGAATATGACGCCCGAACCCGGACCCCGTTGACCCGATCCGGAGGGCGCTGGCGGGTGTTAGGCCGCCAGGGCTAGCTGATTGTCGGCAGCTATAACCGTGCCCCCAGTTTTACGAGGAGAGAGCACCTCGGGATGCCACCTGAGCTTCACTGATCCCCGTCGAAACCAGTCGCCCCCTTCATGCGCGCTGTCGATTGCGCGCTTCCTTCGCCATTTCGCGCCTGGCGTCCCGCTCTCGGATCGCCGCGCGCTTGTCATGGAGCTTCTTGCCGCGGGCGAGCCCCAACTCCACCTTCGCTCGCCCGCCCTTGAAGTATAGACGAAGCGGCACCAGGGTCAACCCGCGCTCGGCCACTTTGCCCAGCAGCCGGCTGATCTCGCGGCGATGCAGAAGCAGCTTGCGCCGACGATCGGGATCGTGATTGGCGTCCGTGCCGTGGTGGTATGGCGGGATGTGGCAGCCGACGAGCCACGCCTCGTCGTTGTCGATGGTGGCGTACGCGTCCTTGAAATTGACCTGCGCGTCCCGGAGCGATTTGACTTCGGTGCCGCGCAGCACCAGTCCGGCTTCGACTGTCTCGAGGATCGTGAAATTGTGGAAAGCCTTCCGATTCGTCGAGACGATTTTCTCAACGGGCATGGCGCTCACGAGCTGCCCGGCCCCTTGACTTCATTGTCGCGCTCGGTATGATGTGTGCCTTGCCCGGGCCGAAGTGGCGGAATTGGCAGACGCGCATGATTCAGGGTCATGTGCCCGCAAGGGTGTGGGGGTTCGAGTCCCCCCTTCGGCACCACCACCCACCTAGCCGAGCTCAGCGAGGGTAACGCGCCTGCCCAGCGCCGAGGAGCGCTGGGCGGCTTCGACAACCTGCAGGGCGAGCACTCCCGCTTCTACGTCCACCACCGGCCGGCCCCGCACAGCGACCGCCTCCAGGAACAGCTCCAACTCGCGGCGCAGGGGCTCGGGACCCGTGGCCTTGAAGGACTGCGCCGCGCCTTCGGGCGCCTGCCAGCCACCCGCGCCGCGAACGTGGGCGTTCGCGTGGACGCGAATCTCTGCCGTTCCGAAGTCTCCAACGAGCGTTCCGCGCTCGCCGACGATCACGCAGTCGCGATAGGTGCCGGGCGCAAAGTAGCCGGCCTCGACGAACGCCGACACCTCACCATACTCGACCGCGGTGAACGATACATCGTCCATCCCCCGCCCGAGGTAATCGCGGAGCGTCGCCGTCACGGCGGTGGGCGCCTGCCCGAGCAGGTGGGCGAACAGGTCGAAGTAATGGATGGCATCTGTCTGCGTCACGCCCACGTCGGTGCGCGGACGTTTGAACCCCGCGAAACGACCCGTACAGTACCGAATCCGCCCGATGGCGCCGCTCTGGATCCGCTCGCGCAACGCAGTCGTCACCGGATGGAAGCGGAAAATGTGACCGACCTGAACGATGCGGTCCGAGCTCCGGACCAGTCCCGCGAGCGCCCGCCCCTCGGCCACGGTCAGCGCGAGCGGCTTCTCGATGAAGCAGTCCTTGCCCGCCCCGAGGCACTCGCGGGCCAATGTCAGGTGGGTATCGGCCGGTGTCACGAGGTCCACCGCCTCGACGTGTGGTAACGCCGCTCGGAAGTCGGCGACCGCCCGCTCGACAGCGACGCCCGCCTTCACGGCGAAGGCACGACGTTCCTCCGAGATGTCCGCTACCCACACCTCGACGCCGAGCTCGCCCAGCACGCGCAGATGCTTCTCTCCCCATCGGCCCAGCCCGATCAGCAGCACCTTCATCGGCCGGGGCTCCCGCCGCCGCCCAAGTCTTCCGCCACTTCGTAGCGGAGCAGCCGCTTCTTCATCCACCGGACCACCAACAAGTCCACGAATGCCCGCAGCGCGCGGTTCCCGATGCCGTACTTGGATTCGCCGAAGCGGCGCGGGCGGTGGTTGACCGGCACTTCGAGCACGCGGAAGCCGCGCATCTTGAGCAGCGTCGGGATGAACCGGTGAAACCCCTTGTACAGCACCAGATCGCGGAGGCACTCACGCCGGAAGGCGCGGAACGTGCAGCCGCTGTCCTGGATGCTCTCGTCACTGATCGCGTTTCGCACGCGATTGGCGACGCGCGACGAGATCCGGCGCACCAGCGAATCGCCGGCGGCGCGATTAACCCGCCAGCCGGTCACGGCGTCCCATTGGTCGAGGTGTGTGATCATGGCCGGAATGTCGCGTGGATCGTTCTGCAGGTCGGCATCCATCACGACCACCCAGCGGCCACGCACGGCCTTGAATCCCGCGTCGGTCGCAGCCGTCTCCCCGGCATTGGCCTTGAGTCTCAGGAGACGCACCCGGGGATCCTGCTCGTGGAACGCGCGCGCGATCTCTGCGCTTCGGTCCTTGCTGCCGTCGTCGACGAAGATCACTTCGTACTGGAGTCCGGTCGGCGCCAGCGCCTCACGGATCTCCGGCCAGAGCACCGGCAAGTTCTCTTCCTCGTTGTAGACGGGCACGACAATGGACAGGTCAACGGCGCTGGTCATCATGGCCTCGGGGGAAAACCGCCAGGTGTCACCCGCGCCGAGGCGGGGGGACGCGCGGCGGCGTGCCCTGCCACTCCGGAACGAGCGTATGAGGAAGGGCGAGCCGGTCGAGGACGCGGGCGAGCGTATGATCCACGAGATCGTCGATCTGCTTGGGCCGATTGTAGAAGGCGGGCATCGGCGGCAAGAGCACGACGCCCATCTCGGCCAGCGCAGTGAGCACGCGAAGGTGGCCGAGGTGCAGCGGCGTCTCGCGCACGACGAGGATCAGCGGCCGCCCTTCCTTGAGCGTGACGTCGGCCGCCCGGCCGACCAGCGTATCGGCCAGGCAGTGGGCGATGCCCGCGGCCGTCTTGATGCTGCAGGGCACGACGACCATACCGTCGGTCTTGAACGAGCCCGATGCCAGCGCGGCGCCGATATCCTTGTTGCGGTACCGGCGCGTCGCCAAGGCTTCGACATCCGTCACGGACCAGTCGGTCTCTTCGACGATCGTCCGCTTGGCGGCGTCGGAGACGATCAGGTGCGACTCCACGCCGGGCAGGCCGCGCAAGAGCTCGAGGAAGCGGATGCCGTAGACCGCGCCGGACGCCCCGCTGATGGCGACGACGATTCGCTTCACAGCCGGAACCTGCGACGGTAGACCTCGTCGCGCGTCTTCTGGTAGAGAAGCTCCCACTCGGCGCTGCCTTCGGGTGCCGGCCGCGAGTAGGTGCTGAGAGTGCGGCGCACTTCCTGATCGATGGATTCTTCGAGGCGCGACTCCTCTTCCAACACCCGGAAAATCTCGGTCCGGAGCTGTCCGTGGGCCCTGTCATCGGCGCTCGGTCGGATGGCCACGCTCTCGGTGGCCGTCAGGTCGGCAACGATGCGGTCGGCCAGAGCGAACAGTCGCTCGCGGCTCATTCGCATCACAGCGTGAAGCCCCGTTCCTTGGCGAGCTTGGCCTTAACCAGGGTAAAGAGCCTTTTGTAGTCGGAGGCCGAGTCCTTGATCTCCTTGGCGTGGTCCTGCATGAGGCTCCGGGCGTCGGCGTCGAGCTTCTCCTCGGCCAGGAGGTTCTCGACGAGAATGCGCTGGACGACCTCGCGGGCCCGCTTCTCGTCCCGGACGTCGGCAAGCTTTCGCCCCACCAGCCGCTTGACCACGGCATCCGCCATCCGGCTCGCCAGCTCTTCGCGCCTGATCATGTGAATCCAGAGCCACAGCCTACATGGCGCCGGGCGGGGGTGTCAAGCCGAAGTGTTTAGAAAATCGGGTAAAACTGACGCTCTCAGGCTGGCAGAAGGACGCGAAACCTGGAGCCCTTTCCGGGAAGACTGTCGACCTCCACCGCTCCTCCGTGGGCCTCGGCCAGAGCCCTGACCAACCCCAGGCCGAGCCCCAGGCCGCGGACGGCCGCAGTTTCGGGATGTGGGATGCGGACATAGCGGTCGAAGACGCGCGGCAGATGCTCGGCCGGGATGCCAATGCCATCGTCTTCAACGGCAAGCTCGATCATCCCGGGCTTATCCGGGGCGGGAGCCGCGGCGACCGCAACGCGCCCCCCGCGCGGCGAGTATTTCACGGCGTTCGAGAGCAAGTTCTTCAATATGCGGTCCACGGCATCCCGATCGGCCTCGACGGCCAGCTCCGGTGCACACGGCGTCCAGAAGAATCGGTGGCCGCGGTGCTCCGCGGCGAAAAGCTCGACGTTGTGCTCCATGAGTTCGTTGAGATCAACGCGGTCCTTGTGAAGCTCGAGCGGACGCCCCGCCTGGATGCGCGCGAGGTCGAGCAGCGCCGCCACGATCCGCCCCAACCGTTGGGCTTCGACATGGAGATGGCTCAGGAAGCGGCGTGCCTGCTCGGGCGGCACCGCCCGGGAGAGCAGCAGCTCAGTGAATCCCTGCAGGGCGGTGAGCGGCGTGCGCAGCTCATGCGACACAATGGAGAGAAACTCGCTCTTGGCCTCGTCCAGCTCCCTCAGCCGCGCGGTGGCCGCCGCCACCTTCTGTTCCAGCTCCTCGCTGAAGCTCCGCTGCCTCAGGGTGAGGCGCGCGTTCTCGATGCCCAGGGCCAGGTGCATGGCCATCTCCTCGGCCGCCACGCGCGCGGCCGGGCCCAGGTCCCCTGCCCGCTCGACTGCCACGGCCCCGACAGGGCCGCCGCCAGCATCGAGCGGGAGCACCAAGCCGCGCAGTGGGATCGAGGCGCCCGGGGCTCCGGGCGCGACGCGCGGATCCAGGCCCAGATCCTCGATCGAGAGCGTCTGGCCCGTGCGCAGCGCGAAGCCGGCAGCCGAGCGTGCATCGAGGGCCGAACCCGGCGGGGCGCACCCCGATATCTGGGCGTCGGCGGTGCCAATGACCAGCCCCACGCGCTGGGCGCCAAGGGCCGCCCGCACGCCTTCGGCGACCACCTCCAGCCGTTCTTCGAGCGGGGCTTCGCCGTTGAGGCTGCGCTGCATCTGGAGCACGACTCGAAGGCGGACAGCGTGAGCCCTCGACTCGTCCACCAGCCGGCCGACGAGCCAACCGAATGCGATTGGAGTGACCAGCGAAACCAGGCCGTCGATGGTCGCCGAGGTGAGCCCCATCCTCTCTATGGCCGGCAGGGCCAGAGGCGCTTGAAGGAGACCCGCGACCAGGCCGATCAGCGCACCGCCCGTGGCGCCCGAGCCCAGAGCCGCCCAGAGGGTCGGCACCAGGAAGAGATGTCGAAAGGCCGAAGGAGCGCCGGGTCCATTGGTGGCCATCCCTGCGGCGATCGCGGCCAGGAGCAGGAGCTGGACCCAGATCACGCTGCCAAAAAACGGTACGCGACGAAGAACGTCACGGTGGCCCCGTATCCGGGGAGCAGGCTGCCGCTCCACGATCGCAGAGCGCAGCAGCCCAGCCCCAACAGCGCCATGTAAAAGACGGCCCCGGCCCAGACTTCGGTGGCCGAGGGCAGCGCCGGATCGAGCAGATAGCGCACCACCGCCAGCGTGGTCGCGAGGCCCGCGGCGGGCCAAAACCTCCAGCGGCGCCACAAGCGCGAGAAGAGCGCGCCCCGGAACAGCCACTCCGCGGTGAGGGCGTTGGCGCCGAGGTCATAAGCGATGGCCGCCACGTACGCTGGCACGCTCGCGACCCGCACCGAATAGCCGAACGTGAGCGAGGAGGAGAGCAGGAGATGAATGCCGAGGAACGCGCCCAAGCCGACTCCCGCCGCCACCGGTCGCAGGTCAGCGGGCCAAATGAAACCCATCCGCCGGAACTCGATACGGTCCCTGGCGAGGAATACGACGAGCGCCGGGACCAGCGAGTAGGCCAGTGCTCCCCACGGGCTGAGCCGGCCCGCGATCGCTGCCACCAGCAGCGCTGCGGCCACAGCCAGCGCCGGACACCGCCATCCCAGGGCGCCGTCGGTGGCGAGGATCCAGCCCAAGGCGAAGAATGTGGCATGTACTGCGGCACCCGCGGCCGTGTGGCCGAGCCCGCTCGGCAGCCCGTGGGTGATGTCGACCGCCAGCGCCGCCGTGGTCAGCGTGAGTCCGGCCGCGACGGCGAACAGACACTGAGTCGCGACCGAGCTCGCAGGCGCGCGCCGCGAGGGCTCAAACGGGACGCTCAGCAGCCGCATCGGCCAAGACCTCCACGCATACCGTCGTCAGGCGCTCATCGAGGGTCCGGCCGGCGGCCGCCAGAAGTCGCTCGAGCGCCTCACCGTGCGAGAGTCGCGCGCGGTAAGGGCGGTCCGAAGTCAGGGCGTCGTACACGTCGGCAACGGCCACGACCCGGGCGCCCAGTGGGATCAGTTCGCCGCAGAGCCCGTCGGGATAGCCACTGCCGTCGAGCCGCTCGTGATGGTGGCGAACGATCACCGCGCCGTCGTCAAAGAACTCGAGCGGCGCGACGATCTGGGCGCCCGTGACCGGATGGCGCCGCATGATCTCCCACTCGTCATCGGAGAGCGGGCCCGGCTTGCGAAGAATACCCTCGGGCACGCCGATCTTCCCGAGGTCGTGCAGCAATCCCGCCTGGGCGATCGTATCCGCGGCGCCTCGCCCGAGGCCCGCCTCAATCGCGATGCGCCGGGCGAGGAGCGCGACACGCTCGGAGTGCCCCCGCGTGTACGGATCCTTGGCCTCCAGCGCATTGGCCAATCCCAGCAGGCTCTGGAAGATCGCGCCCTGCAGTCGCCGATAGGTTTTCTTCAGGTCCACGGCGTACTGAAGCGACTGCTGATAGGCCGCGCGGAGTCGGTCGTGGGCTTGGGTCAGCTCGCGCTCGCGCCCGAGCGACGCCTCGTAGAGCGACCTGAGGTCGCGCGCGTAGGACAGGGCCTGGGTGAGGGCTACCTCCCCGGCCATACCGGGGCCTCCGGAAGGAGCGCGCGGACTAACGTAAGCAGCGCCAGCGGCGAGAACGGCTTGGTGAGATATTCATCGGCGCCGGCGGCGAGTCCGCGCGCCCGATCTTCGGCCTGGCCGGCGGCGCTGAGCATCACGATGCGTATGTGAACGCATTCGGGTGTCTTACGCAGCCGCCGGCACACCTCGAGGCCGTTGAGCCGTGGCATATGGACGTCGAGCAGCACCAGCTCGGGGCGCATCGCCCGTGCCAGCTCGAGCGCGGTGTCTCCATCCGACGCGACGATGACCCGTACTTCGTCGTCCTCGAGCGTGAAGCGGACGAGCTCCACGATGGCGGGCTCGTCGTCGGCCACGAGGATGTTCGTCATGCCGCCTCGGCGATGCGAAGGACGTGCCACCACGGGAAGAGAGGGAAATCGAGTGATTGAGGGAGAGAAGACAGAACGGCTGCCACCGGGACGGTGCAGGCGGCCTCGCCGGTTGCACCACGGCCAGGGCAAACGCAGGGGGCGATCGAGCCCCGAAGAGAGGGCCCCTAGTGACCGCCCTTGCCCGCTACCTGCAGTCGGGCCTGGGCCCGCTGCAGCGCAGTGAGGGCCCGACTGTAATCGATGTCTTCCTCCGGGCCGCGCGCGCTCCGGCCTGCCAGACGCTGCTCGGCGCGCTGGCGCGCCCGCTCGGCACGGTCCCGATCGATCTCCTCGGGCCGCTCAGCATGCTCCGCCAGGATGATCACGCGGTCATTGGCAACCTCGGCAAACCCGCCGATGACCGCGAGATGTCGCTCGTCCTGCCCCTGCCGGTAGATGACTTCGCCGCAGCCGAGCGTCGTCAGAAACGGCGCATGTCCCGGCAGGACGCCGAAATATCCCTCGGAGCCGGGGGCGACTACCTCGTCGGCCTCGGTGGAGACGAGCTGGCGGGTCGGTGTGGCGAGCTCGAAGCGCATGGGCGCGCTACTTCACCTCACGCATCTTCCGGGCCTTTTCCACAACCTCGTCGATCCCGCCCACCATGTAGAAGGCCTGCTCCGGCAAGTCGTCGTGCTTGCCCTCGACGATCTCCTTGAACCCGCGGATCGTGTCACCCAGCTTGACGTACCGTCCCTGTTGGCCGGTGAACGCCTCCGCCACGGAGAAGGGTTGTGAGAGGAAGCGCTGGATCTTCCGCGCGCGAGACACGATCAGTTTGTCCTCGTCGGAGAGTTCTTCCATGCCGAGGATGGCGATGATGTCCTGCAGGTCCTTGTAGCGCTGGAGCGTGGACTGCACTGCGCGCGCCGTCTGGTAGTGCTCGGCGCCCAGGATCACGGGGTCGAGGATCCGCGACGTCGAGGCCAGCGGATCGACGGCCGGATAGATGCCAAGCTCGGCGATCTGACGGGACAGCACCGAGGTGGCATCCAGGTGGGCGAACGCGGTGGCCGGCGCAGGATCGGTGATGTCGTCGGCGGGCACGTAGATCGCCTGCACCGAAGTGATGGAGCCCTTCTTGGTCGAGGTAATCCGCTCCTGGAGCGCGCCCATCTCGGTGCCCAGCGTGGGCTGGTAGCCCACGGCGGAGGGCATGCGGCCGAGCAGTGCCGAGACTTCGGAGCCCGCCTGGGTGAAGCGGAAGATATTGTCGATGAAGAGCAGAACGTCCTGTCCTTCTTCGTCGCGGAAGTACTCGGCGGAGGTCACGCCCGTCAGCGCCACGCGGAGACGGGACCCGGGGGGCTCGGTCATCTGGCCAAAGATGAGCGCCGTCTTCTCGATCACGCCCGACTCCTTCATCTCGTGCCAGAGGTCATTGCCCTCGCGGGTGCGCTCCCCGACCCCGGCAAATACCGAGATGCCGCCGTGCTGCTTGGCGATGTTGTTGATCAGTTCCATGATCAGCACGGTCTTGCCGACGCCGGCGCCGCCGAACAGGCCCGTCTTCCCGCCCTTGGTGTAAGGCTCGAGCAGGTCCACGACCTTGATCCCAGTCTCGAACATCTCGACCTTGGTGGACTGCTGCTCGAAAGACGGCGCCGGCCGATGGATCGGATAGCTCTTGCCCGTCTTGACGGGCCCCCCTTTGTCCACGGGCTCGCCCGTGATGTTCAGGATGCGCCCCAGGGTCTCGTTCCCGACCGGAATGGTGATCGGCTGTCCGGTATCGACCACGGGCATACCGCGGGTGAGCCCGTCGGTGGCCGCCATGGCGACGGCGCGGACCTGACTCTCCCCCAGGTGCTGCGATACCTCGAGGACGAGCTTGGAGGAATACGCGAAGATGTCGGTGCTGCCCGCACCCGGCACTTCCAGCGCATTGTAGATCGCCGGCAGCTTGCCCGGCTCGAACTCCACATCCACGACCGGCCCGATTACCTGGACAATCTTGCCCTGATTCATTGGGTCTCCCTATGCCTCCACAGCCTGTCTGAGCGCCTCGGCGCCGCC
Organism: Candidatus Methylomirabilota bacterium; assembly: GCA_046727155.1. GTDB lineage: Bacteria > Methylomirabilota > Methylomirabilia > Rokubacteriales > CSP1-6 > DASSSH01. Next base: position 9,398 of record JBKPCB010000023.1, read on the forward strand.
GACGATATCCAGCAGCTCCTTTGTGATGCGCTCCTGGCGCGCCTTGTTGTACTGGATGGTCAGCACTTCGATCATCTCCTTCGCGTTCTTGGTGGCCGCCTCCATCGCGGTCATCCGCGCCCCGTACTCGCCCGCAATCGATTCCATGAGCGCACGGAAAACCTGGGTGGTGATGTGACGCGGCAGGAGCGCGGCAAGGATGGCCTCGGGGCTGGGCTCATAGATATAATCCCCGGCCACCTGCCCCTCCTTCGCCTCCGCCGCTTCGATGGGCAGCAGCCGCTCCCGTCGGACCCGCTGGACGGCCACCGAGCGGAATTCGTTGTAAATCAGGTGGACCTCGTCCACCTCACCCGTCAGGTAGTCCTGGATGAGCTGCCCTGCCAGCTCCTGGGCGTGCGTATACGCCAGCCGGTCGAAGAAGCCCAGCATCTCGGACTTCACGGACCACTGCCGACGGCGGTAGAAGTCCCGCGCCTTCTTGCCGACCACGACCAGAGTCACATCGGTTTCGCCACCTTCACGCAGGAAGGCCAGGGAGGCGCGAAGGATATTGGAGTTGAAGGCGCCGCAGAGGCCCTTGTCGGCCGTGATGACGACGAGCCGCTTGCGTCCCGTCGTGCGCCGAGCCAGCAGCGGATGATCCTCCGCGCTGACGCGGGCCACGAGATTGGCCAGCAGCTCCGCCATCTTCAGCGCGTACGGACGCGCTTCCAGGATGCGCTCCTGGGCGCGGCGCAGCTTGGCCGCCGCCACGAGCTTCATGGCGCGAGTGATCTTCTGGGTGGATTCGACCGAGCGAATCCGGCGCCTGATATCCCTGAGGGTGGCCATGGGTCGCGCCCTACGCGGTCTTGATGCCCCGTGACGCCATGAACTCGGCCTTGGCGTCGGCAACCGCTTTCGTCAGCCCGTCGCGCAGATCGTCGCTGAGCTCCTTCTTGTTGGCGATCTCGGCGAGGAGCTGGGCGTACTTGCGGTCTATGTAGGGGAAGAAGAACTCCTCGAACGACGGCACCTGGTCCACCGGCACGTCGTCCAGCAGGCCCTGGGTGCCCGCGAAGATGATCGCTATCTGCCGCTCGATCGGCAGCGGCACGTACTGCCTCTGCTTGAGGACTTCGACCATCCGCTGGCCGCGAGCGAGCTGCTGCTGCGTGGCCTTGTCGAGATCGGAGCCGAACTGAGCGAAGGCCGCCAGCTCGCGGAACTGGGCCAGATCGAGCCGCAGCTTGCCGGCGATTTGACGCATCGCCTTGATCTGGGCAGAGCCGCCGACTCGGGAGACCGACAGGCCCACGTTCACGGCGGGACGGATGCCGGAGAAGAAGAGATCCGACTCGAGGTAGATCTGCCCGTCGGTGATCGAGATCACGTTCGTCGGGATATAGGCGGACACGTCGCCGAGCTGTGTCTCGATGATCGGCAGTGCGGTGAGCGAGCCGCCGCCCAGCTCGTCGTTGAGCTTGGCCGCGCGCTCGAGCAGGCGCGAGTGGAGGTAGAAGACGTCTCCGGGGTAGGCCTCGCGCCCAGGCGGCCGTCGCAGCAGCAGCGAGAGCTGCCGGTACGCCGTCGCGTGCTTGGACAGGTCGTCGTAGATGCAGAGCGCGTGGCGGCCGGAGTCGCGGAAGTACTCGCCCATCGCGCAGCCGGCGTAGGGGGCGATGTACTGAAGCGGCGCCGACTCGGAGGCCGAGGCGAGGACTACGGTGGTGTAGGCCATGGCTCCAGTGTCCTCGAGCACCTTCACCACCTGCGCTACGGTGGACCGCTTCTGGCCAATCGCGACGTAGAAGCAATACACCCCCTGCCCCTTCTGGTTGATGATCGTGTCCACTCCGATGGCGGTCTTGCCGGTGCCGCGGTCTCCGATAATGAGCTCGCGCTGGCCGCGCCCAATGGGAATCATGGCGTCGATGGCCTTGAGGCCCGTTTGCAGCGGCTCCTTGACCCCGCGCCGGTCCACCACGCCTGGCGCATAACGCTCGATGGACCGAAACTCCTTGGTCTCGATGGGCCCTTTGCCGTCCACCGGCTGGCCCAGAGCATTGACGACACGCCCGATGAGCGCCTCCCCGACGGGGACCTGGGCGATGCGCTTCGTCCGGGTGACGGGGTCGCCTTCCTTGATCTTGGTATCGGCGCCCAGGAGCACGGCGCCTACGTTGTCGGCCTCGAGATTGAGCACAAGGCCGTAGACGTCGCCCGGGAATTGGAGCAGCTCGCCGGACAGGGCCTTCTCGAGGCCGTAGATGCGGGCGATGCCATCGCCTACCTCGATGACGCGCCCGGCTTCCTTGAGGTCGATCTCGGCCTCATAGCCCTGGAGCTGGCGCTTGATGATCTCGCTGATCTCTTCCGCTTTGATCATGTGCTATCCCCTTGCCAGCCGCTCGCGCATCCGCGCCAGCTGCCCGTCGAGACTGCCGTCGAGAATGAGACTGCCGACCTGGGCGACGAAACCGCCCAGGAGCGTGGAATCCACGTGCTCTTCGACGAGGATGCGCTTGCCCAGCGCCTGCTCGAGGCGCGCGCCGAGCTGCCGTTTCTCCTCCTCGGTGAGCGGCACCGCCGAGCGCACCCGCGCCCGCGCCTGTCCGAGCTCCTCGTCCACGAGGGCGCGGTACGCTTCGGTGATCTCGCCGAGGTGATCCATGCGGCCGCGTTCCGCGACGAGCCCGACGAAGTCCTGGACGAGCTTCCCGCACCCGACCTTTTTGGCGAGGGCGACGGCGATGCCGCGCCGGTCCACGGGCTTTATCCACGGCCGCGTGAGCACGTCGCGGATCTCCGGATCGCTGCCGGCTGCTCCAAGGAGCGCGTCAAGCTCGCCCGCCACGGCTGGGGCCGAGGCACCGTCGCGCGTGATCATGTGCAGCGCCTTCGCGTAGCGCCGCGCTGTGGCTTCCCTCGCCCGCATTGAGTTATGTAACTTTCTCGACGCGCGCGATGGCGTCGGCGACGATCCGGCGGTGGTCCTCGTCCCGAAGGCTCTTTTTGATTAGGCGCTCGGCGATAGAGGTGGCGAGCTCGCTCACCTCTTGGCGCAGCTCCTGTCTCGCGCGACGAATATCCTGGCTCATCTCGGCGCGGGCGGATTCGACCAAACGTGTCGCTTCCGCCCGCGCGGCCTCGACCAGCCGACGCTGCTCCTCCGCGGCCTCCTTGAGGGCGGCGGCACGGATTGCCTGCGCCTCGGCGTGCGCGGCCTGGATCTTTCCGGCATGCTCTTCACGCTCACGCTGGGCCTCGGCCCGCGCAGCCTGGGCTTCATCGAGCGACTTGCGGATGGCCTGCGCCCGCTCTTCCATCTTGCTCACGAGCGGGCGGTAGAGCAGTTTGGCGAGGAGGATAAGGAGGAGGCCGAAATTGATCATCTGGATGATGAGCGACTTATCCAGGCTGATTAGCCCTCCGCCCTCACTTTCGGAGGCCAGCGCGAGAGACGGCAGCAATCCGAGCAGGAGCGCAGCGATGGCGACAACCCGACTCATGGTGAATTCTCCGGCCTAAACGGATTTTGTGAAATAAGGAACAAACGTTACAGAAGTATCACGCGCTTCTGAAAACTGTCAAGGGGCTTCGGGGCCGCAGCGGGCGATGACCGCGCCGCCAACGACGAGATCTCCCTGGTAGAACACGACAGACTGACCGGGCGCAGGCGCCCGCTGGGCGGTAGCGAACTCGACCCGGACCCACCCATCTACGGCCGGCCAGAGGGTCGCGGAAGCCGGCGTGTGGCTGTGGCGAATCTTGGCACTTACCTCGAGTGGCTCATCGAGGGCCACGACCGAGATCAGATTCACCTGCCCCGCCCACAGATACTTCACCTCGACCTCGTCTGCCCCGCCCACCACAACCGCATTGCGCCCAGGATCGAGCGTCGTGACATAGAGCGGCCGAGTCCCTGCCAGGCCGAGGCCCCGGCGTTGGCCCACCGTGTAATTGGCCAAGCCGCCATGCTCGCCGAGGACATTCCCCTGCCCGTCCACGATGGGGCCGGGGCGGAACGCGTTGGGAATGCGGCGGCGCAGGAATCCCCGATAATCGTCGTCTGGAATGAAGCAGATCTCCTGGCTTTCGGGCTTGTCGGCCGTGACGAGGCCCAGTGCCCGCGCCTTGGCGCGGACTTCCTCTTTGTTCAGGTCGCCCACGGGAAAGCGCGCCGCGGCCAGCTGTGACTGGCCGAGCGGCCAGAGAAAATCGGACTGGTCCTTGCGCGCATCACGACCTCGCCAGAGCAGATAGCGTCCCGAATTCTCATCACGGCTGATCCGCGCGTAATGGCCCGTGGCCACAGCCACTGCGTCCCACGCGCGAGCCCGGCGGAGCAGCGAGCCGAACTTGACGTCGCGGTTGCAGGCCACGCAAGGGACCGGTGTGCGTCCGGCCTCGTACTCGCGCGCAAAACTCTCGATGACCGACTCATCGAATTCCCGCTCGCTGTTGAGCAGGTAGTACGGAATCCCGAGCCGGCGCGCGACCTGGCGGGCATCGTCGACCGTCTCGGGCGAGCAGCAGCTCCCGAACCGACGAGACGCCTCGTCCGGCTCGCGCCACGGCCACACACGCAGAGTCACGCCCACCACGTCGTATCCTTGCTCGACGAGCAGTGCCGCCGCGACGGAGGAGTCCACTCCGCCGCTCATGCCGACGACGATCCGCTCGCTCATGCGTTCCCCGCCACGGTTTCGATTTTACGCCCGCCCGGAGGTGATCAGCTCGGTGAGGCGGTCCAGTTCCTCGCGCGACGTGTAGGCGATCTCGATACGGCCTGAACGCTCGCTGCCGATCAGGCGCACGCGGGTCGCCAGCGCCGACCGAAGCGCATCCTCGACAGCGGCCAAATCAGCAGAGCGGCGAAGCTGACGCCGCGCCGGCTTGCTCCGCTTGAGCTGCACGCCTTCCTCCGTGGCGCGCACCGACCACGAATGGGCCAGGATCTCCTCGCGCAGTTTGAGCTGGTCGGCAGGCGAGGGGAGGGACAGTAGCGCGCGCGCGTGCCCCATCGTGAGTCGCCCGGACCGTAAATCGGCCTGGATCAGCTCGGGCAACTTGAGCAACCGCAGGCAGTTGGCGATTGTGCTCCGATCGCGGCCAACCCGTTGGGCGAGCTCTTCCTGCGTCCAGCCGAATTCGGCCAGAAGCCGCTGATAGGCCTCCGCCTCTTCCATTGGGTTCAGGTCCTCGCGCAATAGATTCTCGACCAGAGCCAACTCGAGGCTCTGGGCATCCGTGCTCTCGCGCACCACTGCCGGAATATGAGTCAAGCCGGCGAGCTTTGCGGCTCGCCAGCGGCGCTCGCCGACAATGAGCTCATAGCCAATCCCTCGACGTCGAACCACCACGGGCTGGAGAACTCCAGTTTGGCGAAACGAGGCAGCTAGATCGTGTAAAGCCTTATCGTTAAAGTCTTTTCTAGGCTGCTGTGGACTGGGGCTGATCGATTCGATCGGCAGTTCGATCATTGAGACAGCGGGCCCTACCTCCGGGTTGGAGGCGAGCAGCGCGCCGAGTCCGCGACCCAATCCGTGTCTGTTAGCCATGAGCCAGTACCTCCTTCGTCAATTCGAGATAGGCCGTCGCCCCGGACGAACGCAGATCGTAGAGCATGATCGGCTTGCCGTAGCTCGGTGCTTCGCTCAGCCGGATATTGCGAGGGATGATCGTGGTCATGACCTGACTGCCGAGATGCTGGTGCACTTCTGATTTCACCTGGGCAGCGAGACTGGTTCGACCGTCGAACATGGTGAGCACGATACCTTCGACCTTGAGATTGGGGTTCAGCCGTTCGCGCACGAGGCTGATGGTCCTGAGAATATGGGCCAAGCCTTCCAGTGCGTAGTACTCGCACTGTAGCGGAACAAGGGCAGAGTCGGCGGCCGCCAGGGCGTTCAAAGTGAGCAATCCCAGCGAGGGTGGGCAGTCGACAATGACATAATCGTATTCGTCCTTTAGGGATGAAATGGCGCGCTCGAGATGGCGCTCGCGGTCGTCAGTCGCAACGAGCTCGATTTCTGCTCCTACTAAGTCGATGTCGGCCGGCACTATCGCTAGATAACTCAGGCTCGTGGCCAGCACAGCCTCCTTCAGTGGAACGCCCTCAAGGAGTACATGGTAGATGGTACGAGAAAGATCCTTCTTGCTCACCCCGAGGCCTGTCGTCGCATTGCCCTGGGGATCGAGATCGACGAGGAGAGTTCTCTTTTCGGCCAGCGCGAGTCCAGCCGCTACATTTACCGCCGTCGTGGTCTTTCCTACTCCGCCTTTCTGATTAACAACCGCAATGGTTCGGCCCACTTAGCCTCCTGGCGTTCCACGTGGAACGGCAACCAGAAACGCCAACTCTGTTCCACGTGGAACACTACCTCAGCTACCCAACAAACTTCAAGGATTTCTGGAGGCTATGAGGAATGACCGCGTCACTCCGAGGGCCGGGAAGGGGACCATTTCCCAGCGAGCGGCCAGGGTGGCCGGCATCGCGGGCAGTTTTCCGGGCCTCGGGGGTCCGGGAGCGATGAAAAGGCCACCAGGCTTGAGATAGCTAGCCACTACGGTCAGGAAGCCTCGGGACTGGGCGATAGCACGGGAAAGGGCAACGTCGAAAACGCTCAATTTATCGGTATGTTGCCGGATAATCTCTTCTGCTCGCCCTTCGAGAATCTCAAGGTCGTCGAAAGCCAGCTCTCGCTTGAGGGCTGAGAGGAAAGACACCCGCTTTCTCTTGGCCTCGATCAGCGTGAGTTGAATCCTCGGTGCGACGATCCGCAGCGGGATTCCCGGAATTCCAGCGCCAGCTCCGATGTCCACCACTTTGATTCCGCCGCCGGGGAGCAGGGGAAGCAGCAGAAGAGAATCCTGGAAGAGAACGCGCCCAATTTCCGCCGGGGAGCCGAGAGCGGTCATACGATGGGTGCGGTTCCACACGAGTAGCAGGTTGAGATAGCGGGAGAACAGCTCCCGCTCCGCCGCAGAGGCAGCGCGCCCGGTTACGACGCGTATGGCCTCCGCGAGCGGGGCAAGAGGATCGCGCTGAGCGCCAGCCACGGCTACCTAGCCGTGTGGCCGGCGAGGATGGAAGCGAAGTCGTCGGAAGGGGCGGGGCCGGAATTCGCGAGCGCTTCGATCACGCCTTCTTGCCGGAGCGAACCGGCGTCTTGTTGATCTGAGCGCCACGCTCCATGTACTTCTGCTGCGCGATCTGGAGCACGTTGGAAAGCGTCCAGTAGAGCACGAGCCCTGAGGGCAGATTCAGGAACATGAACGTAAATACCACCGGCATGAACAGCATCATTTTCGCCTGCCGCGGATCACCCATGACCGGCGTAATCTACTGCTGTATGAACATCGAGGCGCCCATCAGGAGGGGCAGAACGTAGGTCGGATCGTGAGCCGCCAGATCGCAGATCCAGACGCACTGTCCACCGAGCCATGGGAACCAATTTGGAAGCGTGCCCAGGTGAATGAACGGTGCGTTCTGCATTTCAACGGACACCGACAGGGCGACATAGAGCGCGTAGAAGATCGGAATCTGCACGATCATCGGCAAGCAGCCGCCCAGCGGGTTCACCTTGTGCTCACGGTAGAGCGCCATCGTCTCCTGCTGCAGACGCTGCGGGTCGCTTTTGTGTTTGGACCGAAGGGCATTGATCTGGGGCTGTAGCACCTGCATGGCTTTCATCGAGGTCATGCTCTTCACCGTCAGCGGGAAGAACACGACCTTGGTGATGATCGTGAGCAGGATAATGGCTACGCCATAGTTGTGCGTATAAGTGAAGAAGAGATTCAGCAGCCAGAGAATAGGCACGGCGAGCCATTCCATTGGCAAGCCGCCATAGGCTTGGGGCATTGGGAAGCCGCCGAAGTAGATGGACTTCTCGAGGCCTACTCCTATGGCCTTGAGCCGGTCATGCTCCTTGGGCCCCAGATAGATCTCTGCGCGGCCCTCCCACGCCTGGCCAGGCTGCAGCTGGGGCAGAGACGCTCGCAGCGCGACCTGGGCCATCTCCACCGGCTTGGGCTGATCCGGCCTGGACTCGCTCAGCTTGGTCTCCACCAGTTGGAAGCCCGGGCTTCGCGGGATCAGCGCGGCCAAGTACCATTCGCTCTCGAGCGCCACCCATTGGCCATCGCCGGCGCGATCCCCGATCTTCGCCAAAACTTCACGCTGCACGGAACCCTGTGCCATCTGGGCGACTCGAATGGGATGCTGCCCCTGAAACTTCTCCGTAACGTCCTTGGGCAGCTCGATAGGAACTCGCCACGGGCTCAGGATCTGCGCGCTCTGGGCGACGCTGTGGTGATTCTCGACCTTGATATCCTGCTCGATCACATAGTTGTCGGCCCGGAATCGAAGCGTTTGGGTAATGCGCAGCCCAAATCCATCCTCGCCCACCATTCGGAGCTCGCCCTGAGGCTGCTCTTTACTGAGCTGGATCGAGTCTGTGGACAGAACGAATGCGAGTGGACGAGGCGCTTGGCCTGCCCGCACGACTTCGAGCCCGCGTGATGCGAGCAATCCCGTGCCAACCAACGGCTTCTGGCCCCGGTAGTTCAGCTCCCATTTCCGGACCTGGCCCCCCTGGCTGGCAATCTCAGCGCGATAGAGCGGAGTTTCGATTAACGCCATGCGGTCGGGGACCGCAGTGACGCCTTTGGCGGGCAGGGGAGTAGGGATGGGCACCGATGCGGCCGGCGCAGGCGCGGCGGGTCCGGAAGATGAAGCCGCTGGTCCCGGCGTGGAACTCTCGGTCTTCTGCGGAGAAGGCGCGACCGGCTTGGTGTCCGGCGGCTGGATGAACAGGATCTGATAGATCAATAAAACGGCCACCATCAGCATGGCGGCCCAAATCGCCCGCTTCTCCATTAGGCTCCCGAGTTCTCCGATCTCTACGTTTTGGCCGGCGGCGGCGGGTCGTAGCCCCCCGCATGCCAGGGATGGCAACGGACGATGCGCCTCGCGGTGAACCATCCTCCGCGCAGCAGTCCGTGCGCGCTCAAGGCCTGTCGCGCATATTCCGAACAGCTCGGCTCAAACCGGCACGCCGCCGGCAGAAGCGGCCGCAGCAGCAATTGATAGCCGCGCACGATAAAGGCTGCAGCCCGGCCGGCGATGCCGTTCACGCGCCGCCCCGCGCCGCGCGCGTCACGACTGCAATCGCCCGCTGCATGTCGCCCATTAGCTCACTGAAGTCCCGGCTTAATGCGGCGGGACGGGCCACGAAGACCATGTTGACCGCGCGGGGGATCGCCCCGCGATGGCGCCGGTAGGCCTCTCGCAGACGCCGCCGCGCGCGATTCCGGCTCACCGCACCCCGCACTTGCCGGCTGACGGCAAACCCCGCCTTGGGTTCTCCGTCCCCAACGCGCCAGAGCAGGACGAAGCCCGGCTGCTCTTCCCGCTTGCCTTGCTGGAAAACCGCCTGGATGTCACCTGCTTGCCGGAGTCGTTCGTGGCGAGGGAGCGACAGCACTGCGCCGCGGCGGCGGGTCACACTGGCTATACGGTGAGACGCCTGCGCCCCTTCGCGCGCCGCCGCTTGAGCACCTTCCGCCCGCCCTGCGTCTTCATCCGCTCGCGGAAGCCATGAGTCTTCTTCCGGCGACGCACATTCGGTTGAAACGTCCGCTTCATGGAGCAACTCCTCCTGTCGGTCGGAGAACCTCCGTAGTCTACTGAGCGCCTCTGGGCAAGTCAAGGCGCGCAACCCTCTTGCGATGGCGATTCGCGCATGATAAGGTTCGCACTCCCACGCACTCCACGCAGCGAGCCCGGGCTGGCCGGCGCTCCTGCTGAGGAGCGAAATGCGGGGCGAGATCTTCACCGTTCGTTGTCGGTTGAGACGATGACAGGTTGCGACCCGGTCCACCGCAGTGCCGACCCGAATAGCCAGCCCAGCCGAAGCGCTAAATGTTATCCACACCTGTGGATAACTCTGTGCGTAACTCCCCGGCTGGGCCTAGCTCAAGGTATTGGAAATGCTTAACTCTTTGTGGGAACGCCTCCTCGGGGCGCTCGCGGGCAAGATCCCCGAAACGGCGCTGGATTCCTGGCTTCGCCCCTGCCGTCTCGCGGCTCTCGACGGCGATCTTGTGCGAATCCTCGCGCCCAATAAGTTCGCTCGTGACTGGCTCGCGCAGCACCACGTGCAGGCCTTGGAAATTGCCGCCCGCGATGTCCTCGGCGGAAATCCGCGTGTGCTCATCGACGTCGACCGAGACCCCGAACGACCGGCCGCCGCCGTTACGACAGGCGATCCTTCCCCCACGGCGCTCCCGACCGGACTCTCTTCCCGGTACACCTTCCAGTCATTCGTCGTCGGCAACTCCAATCAGTTCGCCCAGGCCGCCTGCCAGGCGGTTGCGGAATTGCCCTCCAAGGCGTACAACCCGCTCTTCATCTATGGCGGGGTCGGCTTGGGCAAGACGCATCTCCTCCACGCCGTCGGGCATGAAATCGCACGCCTCTATCCCTCGATGCGCCTGCTCTATCTCTCCTCGGAGCGGTTCACGAATGATCTCATCAATGCCATCCGGTACGATCGCACGGCCGAATTCCGCGCCAAGTACCGGACCATCGATCTCCTGCTCATCGACGACGTCCAGTTCATCTCGGGCAAAGAGCGGACCCAGGAAGAGTTCTTTCATACGTTCAACGATCTCTACGAGGCTCGGAAGCAAATCGTCGTGTCCTCGGACTCGGCCCCCAAGGAGATCCCCGAAATCGAGGAGCGTCTTCGCTCCCGTTTCGAGTGGGGATTGATTGCCGACATCCAGCCGCCGGATTTCGAGACCCGCGTGGCGATCCTCAAGAAAAAGGCCGAAATCGAGCGCGTCCGCCTGCCGGACGACGTCGCCTACCTGATCGCCTCGCGCATCAAGGCCAATATCCGCGAAATCGAGGGCTCGCTGACCCGCATGATCGCCTTCTGCTCGCTGACCGGGCGGGAGATGAGCGTCGATCTGGCCCAAGAGGTCCTGTCCGAGCTCTGGGGGGAAGAAGACCGAATCATCACGGTCGAGCACATCCAGCGGAAGGCCTCGGAGTTCTTTGGCATCAAGCCCTCCGATATGCGCGCCAAGAACCGGACCAAGGCCGTTGCCTTGCCGCGCCAGATCGCAATGTTCCTGGCCCGCCAGCTGACTCATCAGTCGCTGGCCGAGATCGGCCGCGCCTTCGGCGGCAAAGACCACACCACCGTACTCCACGCTGTGGACAAGATCCAGGGACTGCTCCGCGAGGATCCCAAGTTCAAGAAGACGATCGACTCACTTACCCAGAGCATCAACTCGTGATCCACTGCTCCCGCCGCTCCATCCACCTCCCTGTCCACAGCGGCGGCACGGTCAACTCCCCGCACGAATTCCCTTTTCTTGCTTCCGCGCTCTACCCACACCTCCGCCTCGTACTACGACGACGGAGTTTTATAGTTTACTCTTCCTAAATACGGAGATTCTTATGGAAGTCCATGTGGACCGTGATGCCTTCCTCCGGGGGCTCCAGATGGTGCACAACATCGTCGAGCCGAGACAGACGCTGCCAATCCTGGCCAATGTGTTGCTCGAGGCCCAGGGGGAGACGGTGCGGATGACCGCGACGGATTTGGAGGTTGGGGTGCGTGTGTCGGCGCCAGCCAAAGTCGCCGCGCCTGGAGCCATCACGATCTCGGCGCGGAAGCTGATGGAGATCGTCAAGGAATTGCCGGCCGCCCCCCTGGCGCTCAAGGTCCAGGAAAATGCCTGGGTGGCTCTCCGCTGCGGGGGCGTCTCCTACAAGCTGGTCGGCTTGACCCCTGAGGATTTTCCGGCGGTGGGCGATGGAGGGGCCGCGAGCTGGATCACGCTGGACGGCAAGATGCTGCGGGACATGCTCGGTCAGACCACCTTCGCCATTTCCCACGACGAGAGCCGTTATGCCCTCAACGGCGTGCTGTTCGCGGTGCAGGAGAAGGAGCTGCGACTCGTGGCGACGGACGGGCACCGGTTGGCGCTGGCGGTGCGTCCGCTCCCCGCCGGGGGACAAAACGTATCTGGGATCGTCCCGCGGAAGGCTGTCCAGGAAATCGCGCGGATCGTGGGCTCTGGTGAGGATGTCCAGGTCGCGATTAGTGAAAACCAGTTCATGATGCGGATGCCGAATGTGCTCTTGATGGCGCGGTTGATCGAGGGAACGTTTCCGAACTACGAGCAGGTCGTGCCCCGCGCGCATCCGCATCGGATCACGATTTCACGCGGTGCCCTGACGGCCGCGCTGAGGCGGGTGTCGGTGCTCTCGGAGGAGCGCACGAAGCCCGTAAAATTCGTTCTCGCGCCGGGGACGCTGAAATTGGCCGCGTACAGTCCAGATTTTGGCGAGGCGGAGGAGCAGATGGAGGTTCAGTACGCGGGTGACGAGATCACCATCGGGTTCAACTCGCGCTACGTCCTGGATGCGCTCGGCGCGCAGACGGCCGAGCAGATTGTTCTCGAAGTGAAAGACGGATTGAGCCCCGGAGTGATCAAAAGCTTCGAGGAGGAGGGGTCGCTCTGTGTTATTATGCCTATGAGGATTTGATACCTCATGGGAGCGAAAATCGGTGCATCTTGAATGGGTAGAATTCGCCGATTTTCGTAATTACCGAAGCCTCTCCCTCACACCAGCGCCAAGCCTCAATATCCTGACGGGCCCCAACGCCCAGGGGAAAACGAATCTCCTGGAGGGGGTCGCATTTCTTCTGGTCGGACGTTCCTTCCGAAGCGCCAAGCTCGCCGAGCTGCCCTACTGGGAGACGGCGGGCGCCGTCGTAACGGGACAGATCCGGCGGATGGAGACCACGCGCCCATTGCGGCGAGCGGTGAGCCCGCGGGAAGACGGCGCCTGGACGGTTTCCGGAGAGGGGTGCCCTTGGGCTCGGGCAATCCCTTTCGGCTGGCAGGATCTCGCAATCCTGACCAACGGGCCCCAGGCGCGTCGTAATTTCCTGGATGGTTTCGCGGGCAAGCTCTACCCGGCGCACTTGACAGTCCTCAACCGCTATCGCCAAATCCTGGCCCGCCGAAACCACCTCCTCCAGGGTGGCCTCGACGTGGCCACACTCCGGGAACGGCTCGCACCGTGGAACCAGCAGTTGGTTCGAGTCGGGATCGAGCTGCTGAGTCGCCGGCGCAGCGCGGCGGCCGCTCTGGGGGTCGAGGCCGCGCGTCTCTACCCGCAGCTCGCCGGCGAGGGGCAAGTGCGCCTCGAGTACCACTGCGCCCTCGGCCCGGACCCAACGGAATCGGGTTTCGCCGAAGCGGTCGAGAGCCGTCTGGCCGACGAAATGCGGCGGGGGCAGACCCTGTGCGGGCCCCATCGGGACGACCTGTTGATCGAGGTGGACGGCCGGGACCTGAGAACGTTTGGATCGCGGGGCCAGCAGCGCCTCATGGCGCTGGCGCTCAGGCTGGCCGAGGCCGGCCCGGTTGCGGAGGCCGTAGGGAGCAGCCCGGTGCTCCTCCTCGATGATGCCCTGTCCGAGCTGGACCCCGTGGTCCAGAGTCGCGTGCTCGAGCATATTGCGGGGGCTGGCCAAGTGTTTCTGACCACGGCCGATGCCGTCCTGCCCGATGTCGGGACGGCGGCGTGGTGGGAGGTCAAGGGAGGGCAAGTAACGGACACGAGCGCGGCGGCCGTGCGAGGAGCGGCGTAATGCCCGAAGGCTACTCTGCCCGGGACATCAAGATCCTGGAAGGCCTCGAGGCGGTCAGGAAGCGCCCGGCTATGTACATCGGCGACACCGGCGCGTATGGCCTCCACCATCTGGTTTACGAGCTGGTCGACAATGCCGTGGACGAGGCCATGGGCGGCTTCTGCGACAGCATCAAGGTCATCCTGCACTCGGACGGCTCCTGCTCGGTCGGCGACAATGGACGCGGCATTCCCGTGGACACGCACGAAACGGGCCAGTCGGGAGTCGAGGTGGTCCTGACCAAGCTCCATGCCGGCGGGAAATTCGAGCACTCGGCCTACAAAGTCTCTGGTGGACTCCACGGGGTGGGCGCCTCGGTAGTCAACGCGCTCTCCGAGTGGCTCGAGGTGGAGGTCCGGCAGAAGGGGAAGGTTTGGACCCAGCGCTACGAATCCGGAGTGCCCACGGGCGAACTCACGCCAGGCGAGAAGACCTCGAAGCACGGCACCATCATCCGCTTCAAGCCTGACGCGAAGATCTTCGAAGAGACGTCCTTTTCTTTCGACACGCTCTCGAATCGGCTGCGCGAGATGGCTTTCCTGAACAAGGGTCTCAAGATCGTCATTGCCGACGAGCGCGACGAGCGCAGCCACACCTTCCTCTACAAGGGAGGCATCATCGAATTCATCAAACACCTCAACCAGAACAAGACGCCCATCCATCCCAAGGTGCTGTTCTTCGAAGGGAAGAAGGGCGACATCGAGGTCGAGGTGGCGCTGCAGTACAACGACGGGTACCAGGAGAGCATCTTCTCGTTCGCCAACAACATCAACACGCGGGAGGGCGGAACGCATCTGACCGGCTTCCGCGCCGCGCTGACCAGCCAGATCTCGAGCTATGCGAAGGCGCAGGGCTATCTGAAGACCTTCAAGGGGGACGTGAGCGGCGATGACGTCCGGGAGGGGCTGACGGCCGTCGTGTCGGTGCGAATTCCCGATCCACAGTTCGAGGGCCAAACCAAGGCGAAGCTCGGCAATACCGACGTGAAGGGCCTGGTCCAGCAGATCGTCAACGACCGGCTGGCTGAGGCCTTCGAAGAGGATCCCGCGACGGCGCGGAAGATCGCTGACAAGTGTGTCCGCGCTGCGCAGGCCCGCGAAGCCGCCCGAAAGGCAAGAGAGCTCACGCGCAAGAGCGGGCGGGACGACGAGGGGCTGTCGGCCAAGCTGGCCGACTGTTCGGAGCGCGAGCCTCAGTTCCGCGAGCTGTTCCTGGTCGAGGGAGATTCGGCCGGCGGCTCGGCCAAGCAGGGGCGGGACCGCAAGACGCAGGCCGTCCTTCCGCTCCGCGGCAAGATCATCAACGCCGAGAAAGCCCGTTACGACAAGGTCCTGTCCCACAATGAAATCCGGCTGCTCATCTCGGCAATGGGAACCGGGATCGGGCCCGAGGAGTTCGACGTCAGCAAGCTCCGCTACCACAAGATCATTCTGATGACCGATGCCGACGTGGATGGCGCCCATATCCGGACGCTCCTGCTCACGTTCTTCTTCCGCCACATGGTGTCGGTGATCGAGGCGGGGCACCTGTTCATCGGCCAGCCGCCCCTGTTCAAGGTTAAGAAGGGCCGCTCCGAGAAATACCTGATGAGCGAGCGGGAGATGGAGGAGTTTCTGCTTCAGCAGTGGGTCGCGAAGGCGAGCGTCAAGGTGCCGGGAAAGAGCCAACCGCTTCGCGAGGAGGCGCTCCTCGAGACGCTCAAGAGGGTGCTGGAGTTCCGGACGCTGTTCGGCAAGTTTTGCCGGCGCGGGGTCCCGGGTCCCATCCTGGACGGGCTGCTGCGGAAGAAGTTCAAGGCGACCAAGCGCGGCGTCCACGATGCCGAGATCGCGGCGGCTGTTCAGGAGGTGGCCAATGAGCTTCCCGGCTGGTCGGGGCGCGTCGTGGGCGGGGACAACGGCGACACTACGACGATCCACATCGAGGGACCACAGCCCGTGCAATTCAGCCCCGACCTGCTCAAGTCTCCCGACTATACCCAGCTCTTTGAGGGCCACGCGGAGATCGCGGCACTGCACAAGGGGCCCTGCACGGTCGTGGACAGCTCGGGCAAGGAAACGCAAACCAAGACCCTGGACGAGCTGGTGAGGACGGTCATGGCGTCCGCCAAGGACGAGGTGGACGACGTCCAGCGGTACAAAGGGCTGGGCGAGATGAACCCGGAGCAGCTCTGGGAGACGACGATGAACCCGGAGACCCGCACCCTTCTCAAGGTCACCATGGAGGACGCCGTCGGTGCCGACGAAATGTTCACGGTGCTGATGGGCGATGCAGTCGAGCCCCGCCGGGAGTTCATCGAGAAAAACGCATTGGATGTGGTCAACCTCGACATCTAGGAGCCCGACCGCGCCGCATGAGCCCTGAGCGCCAGACACCAGTTCCGATCGAAGAGGAGATGCGGAAGTCGTACCTCGACTATGCCATGTCCGTGATCGTCGGGCGGGCGCTTCCCGACATCCGGGACGGTCTCAAGCCGGTTCACCGCCGCGTGCTGCACACGATGAATCTCATCGGGCTCAACTGGAATCGGCCGTATAAGAAAAGTGCGCGGGTGGTGGGCGACTGCATGGGCAAGTTCCACCCTCACGGCGACTCGCCGATCTACGAAGCGCTGGTGCGGATGGTCCAAGAGTTCTCGCTGCGGTATCCGTTGGTGGACGGGCAGGGGAACTTCGGCTCCATCGATGGTGATCCGCCAGCGGCCATGCGCTATACCGAGGCCCGCCTCGCCAAGATCGCGCACGAGCTGCTGGCCGACATTGACAAGGACACCGTCGACTTCGTCCCGAACTATGACGAGAAGGAGCGGGAGCCCACGGTCCTGCCCACCAAGGTGCCGAATCTCCTGGTCAATGGCTCGTCGGGAATCGCGGTCGGCATGGCGACCAATATTCCGCCGCACAACCTCACTGAAATCGTGGACGTCCTCGTCAAGTTCATCGAGAGTCCCGATGTCACCATCGACGAGCTGATGGAAACGGTCCCGGGCCCGGACTTCCCGACGCGCGGCTATATCTACGGGCGGCAGGGCATTCGGGAGGCGTACACGACGGGACGCGGCATCATCACGCTTCGGGCGAAAGCCCATGTCGAGAAGATGCGGGGCGGCCGTGAGGCCATCATCGTCACCGAGCTACCGTACCAGGTAAACAAGTCGGCGCTGATTGAGAAGATCGGCGAGCTGATCCGGGACAAGAAGATCGAGGGGATCAGCGAGCGCCGCGACGAATCGAGCCGCGAGGGCATTCGCATCGTGCTGGAGCTGGGGCGCGGGGAGCTCCCGCAGATCGTGATGAATCAGCTCTACAAGCACACGCCGATGCAGAGCACTTTCGGCATCATCATGCTGGCACTGGTGGGTCGGCGGCCACAGGTGGTCAACCTCAAGCAGATGCTCCAGGAGTTCGTCACCTTCCGCCGCGAAGTGGTCACCAGGCGGACCAAGTACGACCTGGCGCGGGCCGAAGAGAAAGCCCACATCCTGGAAGGCCTGCGCAAGGCCGTCGACCACCTGGACATGGTCATCCGGTTGATCCGGCAGGCCGAAAGTCCGGACGCGGCGAAGGACGCCCTGATGAACCGCCTGGACCTCTCGGAAATCCAGGCCAAGGCGATTCTCGACATGCGGCTGCAGCGCCTGACCCAGCTCGAGCGCCACAAGATCGTGGAGGAGCACGAGCAGACGCTGGCGTTGATCGCCGACCTCAAGGGCATCCTGGCCTCTGAGCAGCGGCTGATGGGCATCATCAAGGACGAGCTCCAGGCGCTCAAGACCGAGTTTGGCGACGAGCGGCGCACAGAGATCCTGGAAGAAACGGCCGACCTCACCATCGAAGACCTGCTGGCCGACGAGGACATGGTGGTGACCATCACGCGCTCCGGCTACATCAAGCGGACGCACGTGGAGGCCTACCGCAGCCAGAAGCGGGGCGGCAAGGGCGTGATGGGCATGGAGACCAAGGAAGAGGACATCGTCGAGGATCTCTTCGTGGCCTCCACGCACTCCTATCTTCTCTTCTTCACCAACAAGGGCAAGGTGCACTGGCTCAAGGTCCACGAAATTCCAGAGGGAGGGCGGATGGCCAAGGGCAAGGCCATGGTCAACGTGCTCTCGCTGGCCGAGGGCGAGCAGGTCGCCACCTGCGTGCCGGTGCGCGACTTCGAGTCCGGGGGGTACATCCTCTTCGCCACCAAGCAGGGCACGGTGAAGAAAACCGAGCTCAGCGCCTTCTCCCACCCGCGAGCGGGCGGCATTCTGGGCATCACGCTCGACCCGGGCGATGAGGTCATGGCGGCGCGCCGCACCGACGGGCAGCGCGAGGTGCTGCTCTCGACCAAGCAGGGCATGATCATCCGATTCCCAGAGGACGAGGTGCGCCCCATGGGCCGCACGGCAGGCGGCGTCCGGGGAATCGATGTCGAGCAAGGCGACCAGGTCATCGCGGCCGAGGTGGTGCAGGAGGGTGCGAGCGTGCTGACGGTTACCGAGCGCGGCTACGGCAAGCGCACGCCGCTGGATGAGTACCGCCTCCAGGGACGGGCGGGGAAGGGCATCATCGACATCAAGACCGAAGGCCGCAACGGCTCGGTAGTCGGGATGCTCCAGGTTCGCGAGGGAGACGACATCCTGGTCGTGACGACCAAGGGGAAGATGATTCGCATGCACGCCGACGACATCACCAGTCAGGGACGAAATACCATGGGCGTACGGATCATCGACATCGAGCCCGACGACCACGTGGGCAGCATCGCGCGCGTAGAGGCCGAGCACAACGGCGGCAGCGAGTCATCAGCGTAGACCTCGCCGGGGCGGATAGGCCCGGCGGGGTGTGAGAGGCCGCGTTGCGGCCTCTTTTTTTGTCTCCTGCCCTCGAGGGCGGAGAGGGTAGGGTTAGAGGCCAAGGAGGGGTGGAAGAGCCGTGCTGGACATGAGGCTGATTCGTGAGGAGACGGCGGCCGTCGAGGGCGCGCTCAAGGCGCGCGGTGAGACGCTCTCCGTCCGCCCGATTCTGGAGTTGGATCAGCGCCGGCGGCATCTCTTGCGGGAGGCCGAAGAGCTCAAGGCCGAGCGCAATCGGGTTTCGGAGGCGATTGGCCAGGCTAAGCGCCGTGGCGAGAATCCCGAGGCCGAGATGGTTCGCATGCGCGAGGTCGGAGAGCGCGTCAAGGCCCTCGACGGCCAGGTCAAGCAGACGGAAGAGCGGCTCAACGCCCTGCTGCTCGAGCTGCCCAACGTCCCGCATCCGAGCGTGCCGGTGGGACGCTCGGCCGAGGACAACGTCGAGGTGCGGCGCTGGGGGACGCCGCGAGCCTTCGATTTCGAGCCCAAGCAGCACTTCGACGTGGGCGAGGCGTTGGGCATCCTCGACTTCGAGCGCGCGGCGAAGATCGCGAAGTCGCGCTTCGTCGTGATGTGGGGCGGCGCGGTGCGGCTCTCTCGGGCGCTGGCCCAGTTCATGCTCGATCTGCACACGAAGGAGCACGGGTTCACCGAAGTCTGGGTGCCTCATCTGGTGAACGCCGAGACGATGACGGGTGTCGGGATGCTGCCGAAGTTCGAGGAGCAGATGTTCAAGACAGTGGAGCCGGAGGCGGACCGGACGCTGTACCTGATCCCCACGGCGGAGGTCTCGCTGACGGCGCTGCACGGCGGAGAGATCCTGGCCGAGGCCGGGCTGCCCAAGCGCTATTGCTCGTTGACGCCCTGCTACCGGCGCGAGGCGGGGACGTACGGCCAGGACACCAAGGGGATGATTCGCGTCCATCAGTTCGACAAAGTGGAGATGGTGAAGGTCACGACGCCCGCGCAGTCCTACGACGAGCTGGAGTCCATGGTGCGGTGCGCCGAGGTCGTGCTCCAGCGGCTCGAGCTGCCGTACCGCGTGGTGACCCTTTGCACGGCGGACATGGGGTTTCAATCCGCCAAGACCTACGACCTCGAGGTCTGGCTGCCGGGCCAGCAGAAGTACCGCGAGATCTCCTCGTGCTCGAACTGCGAGGCCTTCCAGGCTCGGCGGCTGGATCTCAAGTACCGCCCGGCCGGCGGCGGCAAAGTGGACTACTGCCACACGCTCAATGGCTCTGGGCTGGCCGTCGGCCGGACGCTGATCGCCGTGCTGGAAAACTATCAGGAGGCCGACGGGTCGGTGAGCATCCCGAAGGCCCTTCAGCCCTACATGGGCGGCCAGGAGCGCATCACGGCGGTCGCGAAATAGACGCTCCGGAGGGGTGGCCGAGCCCGGTTGAAGGCGCCGGTCTTGAAAACCGGAATCCCGCAAGGGATCGGGGGTTCGAATCCCTCCCCCTCCGCCACTCTTGGGCCCCGGCCCGACCATGGTCAAAGTGGTCGGCCGGGCCCAAATCCTTTATACTCGGTGGGCTTGACCGTTCGGAGAGGTGGCCGAGTCGGCCGAAGGCAGCCGCCTGCTAAGCGGTTACAGGGGCAAAACCTCTGTCCCGGGTTCGAATCCCGGCCTCTCCGCCAAGAGCGCCCTTAGCTCAGATGGATAGAGCGTCGGACTACGAATCCGAAGGTCAGAGGTTCGATTCCTCTAGGGCGCGCCATTTGACGGACAGGGGGGTCGGGGGATCGGCCCCCCTGGCCTCAGGCTGGCTGCGCTGATGGTTCCGGCGACCGAAAGCGAGGATGCGGGCTTCATGGCGCTGGCCCTCGTGGAAGCGCGGCGCGCGGCAGCGGCGGGCGAGGTGCCCGTCGGCGCCGTGGTGGTGCTCGATGGGCGCGTGATCGGCAGCGGGCACAATCAGCCGATCAGCGCCAGCGACCCGACGGCGCATGCCGAGATCGTGGCACTGAGAGCCGCGGCGCGGCAGATGAAGAATTACCGCCTGCCCGGCGCCGTCCTGTTCGCGACGGTGGAGCCGTGCCCGATGTGTTGCGGCGCGGCGCTCCAGGCGCGGGTGGCGCGCGTGGTATACGGTGCCGCCGACCCGAAGGCGGGCGCGGCGCGCAGCCTTTTCCGACTGCTGGAAGACGTGCGGCTCAATCATCAGGTCGCGGTCAGCGGCGGAATGAAAAGCGAAGAGTGCGCGGCGCTGCTGAGCGAGTTCTTTAGAGCGAAAAGAGAATAGTGTAGCGGTGAAATGATCGAAAGACTGGTCCGGAGGGGTGGCCGAGCCCGGTTGAAGGCGTCCGACTCGAAATCGGATAGGGGCGTAAGTCCCTCGGGGGTTCAAATCCTCTCCCCTCCGCCATTTTGATCGCAGCTTCAGATGCACATGGGCAGGACCGGAGGGGTGGCCGAGTGGCCGAAGGTGCGGCACTGGAAATGCCGTGCAGGGGCAACCCTGCCGTGGGTTCGAATCCCACCCCCTCCGCCAATTTGAAACGCACGTCGAGGCGCCTTCGCAAAGCCTCCGGCGCCCGACGGTCGGGCGGACACTCCGTGACCGGACGTTCAGCTTGGCCGTGCTAGACGGGGAGGTAGCGGTGCCCTGTAACCCGCAATCCGCTATAGCGGGGTTGAATTCCCTCTCGAGGGCCGCTCGTGTCGAATGAGCCGTATGGGACGGCGTTGAGGGTTGGGCCCCACGCAACGGGATGCGTCGAACCCCGCCAGACCCGGAAGGGAGCAACGGTAAGGCGCCCCTCCCGTGTGCCGTGGGAGTACCTGACCGGAGCAGGTTTCATACGGAGATCGCGGGACGGGCGGTTCGATTGAGGGTGCACGGTCATTTTTTCTCGGGCATGATCGGCGCATGACCTATCAGGTGCTCGCGCGGAAGTGGCGGCCGCAGGCCTTCGACGCGGTTGTCGGCCAGGATCCCGTCACGCGCACCCTCCGCAACGCGCTGGCCTCGGGCCGGGTCGCCCACGCCTATCTTTTCACGGGCCCGCGCGGCGTCGGGAAGACCACCACCGCGCGCCTGCTGGCCAAAGCTCTGGCTTGCACGGAGCGGACCGGCCCCGAGGCCTGCGGCCGTTGCGCCTCCTGCCAGGACTTCGTCTCGGGCGCGCCCGTGGATGTCATGGAGATCGACGCGGCGTCCAATACCAGCGTGGACGACATCCGGACGCTGCGCGAGAACGTCAAGTACGCCCCGGCGCGCGGCCGGTTCAAGGTCTACATCGTGGACGAAGTCCACATGCTCTCGGGCCCGGCCTTCAACGCGTTCCTCAAAACGCTCGAAGAGCCGCCGGCCCATGTGGTCTTCATCCTCGCCACCACCGAGCCGAAGCGGATTCCGGCCACCGTCCTCTCGCGCTGCCAGCGCTTCGACTTCAAGCCGATCTCGCCCGAGCTGCTCACGACGAGCCTGACCACCATCCTCGAGAAGGAGCAGATCCCGTTCGAAGCGGCAGCGCTGCCGCTGCTGGTGCGTGCCGCCGAGGGGCGCCTACGGGATGTGCTGTCGCTCCTCGACACCGCCATCGCTTATGGCGAAGGCAAGCTCGACGAGGCGGGTGTGGCGCGGCTGCTGGGCTCGACGTCGCCCGTCCACGTCCGGGGCTTCGTGGCCGCGTTGCTCGGCCGCGACGGCGCCGCCGCGCTCGAGGCCATCGACCGCGCCGCGGCGGCGGGCGAAGACCTGGGCACGCTCTGCCGCGAGGTGGTGGAGGCCGCGCGGCGGCTGCTGGTCCTCAAGGTTGCCCCCAAGGCGCCCTTCGCCGACCTGACGCCGGCGGAGACCGCGGCGCTCGCGAGCGCGGCCGAGGCCGTGTCGATGGACGAGCTCGTTTATCTCTTGCGCGCGTTTCTCGACGCGGACGCCGAGATGCGGCGCTCGCCGCATCCGCGCGTGGAGCTGGAGATCGCCGCCGTGCGGACCACGCGCCGGCCCGAGCCGCAGGCTTTGGACACGCTTCTCGCCAAGCTGGAGGAGGCCGAGGCGCGGCTGCGCGCCATGCCTTCGGCCGGCGCCGCTGGAGGCCGGCCCACGGTGGTTCAGGAAAGTCTGCTGGATGCTCCCCGCTCGTCTCCGCCCCCGCGCTCCCAGGCCTATCCGGTCTCGGGCGGCAGCAAGCCCGCTCCACCGGAGGCCGAGGCGGTTCATGAGAGCGCCCGTCCGAGCGAGACGCCGGCGGAAGCCGAGCCCGCCGCCGAACTCGGCGACGCCTGGCAGCGGGTGGTGGCCGAGATCATGCGAAAGAAGGCTCTGCTCGGGTCCGTGCTCCAGCACGCGTCGCCAATCGAGGTGGCTGGCGGCGTGCTCACCGTGGGGCTCACCGCCAGCGCCTTCCACGCCGAGATGCTCGCGGACCGCGCCAACCGCGAGCTGATCAACCAGGCCGTCCAGCAGCACGTTCCCGGCGCCCGCCGCTTTGAGGTGGGCGCGGGACGGGGAAGCGGCGCGGGCGGCGCGACGAGCGCGGCACGCAGCCACCCCGCGGTCCAGGCGGCATTGAGCGTATTCCAGGGCGAAGTGGTCGCCGTGCGACCGCGCGCCCCCGAGGAAGGAGAGTCCCGGTGAAAGGCTTCGGCAATATCATGAAGGAGGCGCAGAAGCTGCAGGCCCAGATGGAGCAGCTCCAGGCCGCGGTGGCCACCAAGAAGGTGGAGGCCACGGCCGGCGGCGGGATGGTCACGGTCGAGGCCAATGGGAAGCAGGAGATCCTCTCGATCAAGATCGATCGCGAGGTGATCAATCCCGAGGACGCGCAAATGCTCGAGGATCTCGTGCTGGCGGCCTGCAACGAGGCGCTGCGCAAGTCCCGTGAGATGGTGCAGGCGGAGATGGCCAAGCTGGCCGGCGGGCTGAAGATCCCCGGCCTCGGGATGTAGCGAGGGTTCATGGCCTATTATCCGGAGCCGGTTGCGCGGCTCATCGACGCGCTTCAGCGGCTGCCCGGCATTGGTCCCAAGACGGCCCAGCGGCTGACCTTCTTCCTCCTCAAGCGGCCGGCAGCCGAGGTGGCCACGCTGGCCGAATCGCTCGTCCAGCTCAAGCAGCTCATCATCCACTGCTCGGTGTGCTTCAACGTGACCGAGGAGGATCCCTGCCGCATTTGCCGCGATCCCCGGCGCGATACCCGGGCGCTCTGTGTCGTCGAAGAGCCGAATGACCTGCTCGCGCTGGAGCGGACGGGCGAGTTCCGCGGACGCTACCACGTGCTGCTGGGCGCGCTCTCGCCGCTGGACGGCATCGGCCCCGAAGATCTGCGGGTGCGAGAGCTGCTGACACGGCTCGAGGCCGACCAGGTCGAAGAGATCATCCTCGCCACCAATCCGAGCGTCGAGGGCGAGGCCACGGCCATCTACCTGGCCAAGCTGCTCAAGCCGCTGGGCGTGCGCGTCACGCGCATCGCGCGCGGCCTGCCGGTGGGGGGCGACCTCGAGTACGCCGACGAAGTCACGCTGTCGAAGGCGCTCGAGGGCCGGCGCGAGATGAGCTAGCCGTCCCGCCTGACGAGGAGGACCCCGGATGGAGCGCCCCACGGAAGTGAAGCTCGACCGCCAGAAGGTTCAGGACTTCGCGCGCAAGCTTTTCGGCCACTACACGAGCGGCATCCTCACCCTGCTCGTCCACATCGGCCATCAGACGGGACTCTTCGAGGCCATCGCCAAGGGTCCCGGGAGCAGCCCGGAGATCGCCGCCCGCGCCGGACTCGACGAGCGGTACGTTCGTGAGTGGCTTGCCGCCATGGCCACGGGTGGCATCATCGAATACAATCCTGCGTCGGCCGCCTTCACGCTTCCGCCCGAGCACGCCGCCTGCCTAACGGGAACGTCGAGCCGAAATCTCGCGGCGGGGAGCCAGAACGTGCCCATGCTCAGCAAGCGCCTTCCCCGCGTAATGGAGTGCTTCCGAACCGGCGGCGGCGTGTCGTACTCGGAATATCGGCCCGACTTCACTGAAGCGATGGACGCCTCGTGGCGGCTTTTGTATGACGGGCTCTTGATCAAGAGCTTCCTGCCGGCTGCCAAGGGCCTGCCCGAGCGCCTCAAGGCGGGCATCCGAGTGGCGGATATCGGCTGCGGGACGGGTCATGCCGTCAATGTGATGGCCCGCGAGTATCCCGCCTCGAGCTTTGTCGGCTATGACCTGGGCGAGGACGCGATCGCCCGGGCCCGGGCCGAGGCGCGCGCAATGGGGTTGGCCAATGCCAGCTTCGAGATGCTCGACGTCACGCGGCTCGAGCCCGAGCCGAAATTCGATCTGCTCACGTCCTTCGACGCGATCCACGATCAGCGGGATCCCGCGGGCGTCCTGCGCCGGATCGCTGGCGCGCTCGCTCCGGACGGCATCTATTTCATGATGGAACCGAAAGCCTCAAGTAGGCTCGAGGAGAACATCGGGAACCCGTTCGCGCCCTACCTCTACGGGATGAGCGTGCTCCACTGCATGACGGTGTCGCTGGCCGAGGGCGGCGCGGGGCTCGGCACCGCCTGGGGCGAGCAGGTCGCCCGCCGGATGCTCGGCGAGGCCGGCTTCGGCTCCATCGAGGTGACCGATGCCCCCGGGCCGCAGAACAGCATCTACGTCTGCCGTCTCTAGCGCGCGGGCGCGGCTTGGAGGGCTGGTGGCGCTGTGATATATAAGGTAGGTCCCGCGGTTGCCCGTCGGCGTTCCCCGATAGCTCAATGGTAGAGCATCCGGCTGTTAACCGGAGGGTTGCAGGTTCGAGTCCTGCTCGGGGAGCCACCCTCTCGTTTATCCGTCGTAACCTGCCCGCCCCGGCGGCGGCATCGCCGGATGATATAATCCGTTTGTGGACACGCTGACCGATCCGCGCAAGCGAGCGCTCCGCCGCGAGATGGAGGCCCTGCTGGGCCCCGGCTCCGTGCTGTCCGATCCCGAAGAGCTGCTGGTCTACGAGTCCGACGGTCTGACGCTCTTCCGCGCGCTCGCGGATTTCGTCGTCTTCCCGACCAGCGCCGAGCAGGTCTCCGCCCTCGTCAAGCTCGCCAGTCGCGAGGGAATTCCCTTTGTCGCTCGGGGTGCGGGAACGGGATTGTCCGGCGGGTGTCTCCCAGCCGAAGGCGGACTCGTGATCTCGCTCATGAGGATGAACAGCGTGCTCGAGGTGGACTACGAGAACCAGATCGCCATCGTCGAGCCCGGCCTCGTGAACCTCCATCTCTCGTGGGCGGTGGGCCCGCAGGGGTTCTACTACGCGCCCGACCCGTCGAGCCAGCAGGCCTGCACGATAGGTGGGAATATCGCCACCAACTCCGGCGGGCCCCATACGCTCAAGTACGGAGTAACCGCGAACCATGTGCTGGGCCTGGAGGTCGTGCTGCCGGACGGCGAGATGCTCTGGCTCGGCGGCAAGACGCGGGATCCCCAGGGCTACGATCTGGTCGGCGTCTTCGTCGGCTCGGAGGGCACGTTCGGCATCGCCACCAAGATCGCCGTGCGCATCCTCAAGAAGCCCCAGGCGGTGAGAACCGTTCTCGCGGTATTCGACCAGATCGACCAGGCCTCGGAGTCGGTCTCGGCCATCATCGCGCGCGGACTCATCCCGGCCGCCATGGAAATGATTGACGCGATCACCATCGAGGCCGTGAACGATGCCTTCGGCTGCGGCTACCCCCCGGACGCCGCCGCGGCCCTGCTCATCGAGCTCGACGGCCTCGCGGCGGGGATGGAGGAGCAGACGGCGCGGGTGGTCCAGGCCTGCCGCGACTGCGGGGCGCGCGAGGTGCGGATGGCCCGGGACGAGGCGGAGCGCCAGCTGCTCTGGAAGGGGCGGAAGTCGGCCTTCGGCGCGATGGGCCGGTTGACACCAGCCTACATGGTGATGGACGGTGTGATCCCACGCACCAAGTTGCCGTATGTGCTGCGGCGGGTGAACGAGATCGTGGCGGCGCACGGCCTGCGCGTGGCCAATGTCTTCCACGCGGGCGACGGCAATCTGCACCCGCTCGTTCTCTACGATCCGCGCGTGCCCGGAGAAGAAGGTCGCGTGGTGGCTGCGGGAGCAGAAATCCTCAAGGTCTGCGCCGAGGTGGGCGGCTCCATCTCCGGCGAGCACGGCATCGGGCTCGAGAAGGTGGACTACATGCCGTTCATCTTCAGCGAGGCGGACCTGGCCTGCATGCATCGCGTGAAGGAGGCTTTCAACCCGTCGGGGCTGTGCAATCCGGGCAAGATCTTTCCAACCCGCAAGGCATGCGTGGAAATCGGGCCGGCCTATCGCCCCCATCCCATCGAAGAGAAGGGCCTCGCTCAGCGGTTTTAAGGCGGGACCGAGGACTCGCTCTCCGTGCAGCCAGCCCTCCTCGACAAACTGCGGGCGATCGTCGGCGGCGCCCACGTGCTCACGGGAGTGGAGTGCTCGCCTCATGCCCTCGACGGCCGGGCGCCCGAAGCCGTGGTTTTTCCCGGCAGCAAGGAGGAGGTCTCGGCGCTGCTGGTGCTGGCCGCGGAAGAGGCGATCCCGGTTACGCCCTGGGGCGGCGGCACCAAGATGGCCATCGGCGCGCCGCCATCCCGCCTGGGCCTCGTGCTCGGGCTCAAGCGGCTCACCCGCGTCGTCGAGCACGAGCCGGGCGACCTGACGGCCACCGTCGAGTGCGGGATCACCGTCGCGGCGCTGCAGGCCGAGCTCGGCAAGCGCGGGCAGTGGATGTCGCTCGATCCGGCGCATCCGGAGCGGGCCACGCTTGGCGGCATTCTCGCCAGCAATGCCTCGGGGCCCCGCCGGCATCTCTACGGCACGGCCCGCGACGTGCTGATCGGCGTCACGGTGGTGGCGGCGGACGGCGCGATCGTGAGGGGTGGCGGCAAGGTCGTCAAGAACGTCGCCGGCTATGATTTGCCGAAGCTCTACGTCGGCTCCTTCGGAACGCTCGGCGTCCTGGTCGAGGCCACGCTCAAGCTCAGGCCGCGCCCCGACGCGGATCGTCTGGTGATCGCTCGGTTCGACCGGATCAAGGATGCCGGCCAGGCGGTGCGAGCCGTGATGGCCTCCGACCTCATTCCGTCGGCGCTGGAGCTCGTGGACGGCGAGACGCTCCGCGCGCTCGAGCTTGGCGAGGGTTGCGCGGTGGTGATCGGGGTCGACGGCATCCGGGAGCAGGTGGACTGGCAATGCGCCGAGATCGGCCGGCTGCTCGGCCCACTGGGACTCAAAGATTCGGTGGTGCTCGATGGCGAGGCGCGCGATGCCGCGTGGCGCGGGCTCGGCGGGCTGGGCCGGGCCGGCGTGGACGACACCGCCGCCGTCATGAAGTGGGGCGTGCTGCCTACGGTGCTGCCCGAAGTGATGGAAGCGGGCTCGGCGGCCGCCCAGCGCAGCGGCCTCGTTGCGCGGATCACGGCGCATGCTGGCGTCGGCGTCGCCCGCGCCGTGCTGGCGGGCGGCAGCGCCGACACGAACGCAGTGGTCGCCACGCTCACCGACTGGCGCGCTATGATCAACGGCGCCGCCGGCCACGCGCTGCTCGAGTGGGCGCCGCTGGCCGTCAAGGAGCG
This sequence comes from Candidatus Methylomirabilota bacterium, assembly GCA_046727155.1. Lineage (GTDB taxonomy): Bacteria > Methylomirabilota > Methylomirabilia > Rokubacteriales > CSP1-6 > DASSSH01. The sequence continues at coordinate 37,480 of JBKPCB010000023.1, forward strand.
CGTCGCGGTCTGGGACACGCCGGGCCCGGCGTTGAGGATCATGAAGGGGATCAAGGAGCGGCTCGATCCCCGCGGCATTCTGAACCCCGGCCGCTTTGTGGGCAGCATCTGAGACCGAGACCTGGAGCGCGATGACTCACGTCCCGACAACTGATTCGCCATTGATGGCCGGCGCGGCGCTCACGCTGCACGGACAGAGCGTGGACGGCGTCCACCAATGCGTGCATTGCGGGCTCTGCCTGGCCTACTGCCCCACCTTCTCGGAGCTCGGCACCGAGATGGACTCGCCGCGCGGGCGCATCGTGCTGATCAAGTCGCTGGCGGAAGGCCGGATCGCGCTCACGGCGTCGGCGACGCGGCATCTGGATCTCTGCCTCGGCTGCCGCGCCTGCGAGACCGTCTGCCCGTCGGGGGTTCCGTACGGCCAGTTGATCGAGGCCGCGCGCGCCGAGATCGAGCGCCAGCGCCCGGGCGGTCCGCTGCGCCGGCTGTTCCGCTGGGTGAACTTCTCGCTCCTGCTTCCCCATCCCCGCATGCTCCGCATCGCGGCCGCCGCGCTGCGCTTCTACCAGCGAAGCGGGCTGCGGCGGTTGGTGCGGGCCTCGGGGCTGCTGCGGCTGCTGCCGGGTCCGTTGGCCGAATGGGAGCCGCTCCTGCCCGAGTTGCCCTCGGCTGCCGATCGCGCGCCGCTGCCCGAGCTGACGCCGGCAGACGGTCCGCGCCGGGCGCGCGTAGCGCTCCTCACCGGCTGCATCCAGCAGATCGCGTTCGGTCCTCACAATCGCGCCACCGCGCGCGTGCTCGCGCGGAACGGCTGCGACGTGCTGGCTCCCCTCGCGCAGGGCTGCTGCGGCGCGCTGCACGCGCATGCGGGCGAGCACGAGACCGCGCTGGCCCTGGCGCGACGGACGATCGAGGTCTTCGAGGCTTCCGGCGCCGATCAGGTGATCGTCAATGTCTCGGGCTGCGGCGCCCACATGAAGTCGTACGGCACGCTCCTGGCCGGCGATCCCGACTGGAGCGAGCGCGCGGCGCGTTTTGCGGCCACGGTCCGGGACGTCTCGGAGTTTCTGGCGCAGCAGCCGCTGCGCGGCCCTCTTGCGGAAGTCCGGCGCACCGTGACCTACCACGATCCCTGCCATGTCGTGCACGGGCAGAAGATCCGCAGCCAGCCCCGCGCGCTGCTCGCCCAGATCCCCGGCCTCAGGGTGGTGGAGCTCAAGGAATCCGACTGGTGCTGCGGCTCGGCGGGCACGTACAACCTCACGGAGCCGGAGATGGCGAAGCGGCTTCAGGAGCGAAAGGTCTCCCACATCGCCGCCACGGGCGCCGAGTGGGTGGTGACGGCGAATCCCGGCTGCATCATCCAGATCGCCCAGGGGCTCAGGGCCAAAGGCATCCGCACCGAGGTGCGGCATATCGTCGAGATCCTCGATCAGGCCTACTCGGGCGATAGAGGCTGAGGCGATGGCCCGGATTCGCGTCATGGATCTGGAAGCGCTCAAGCCGCGCGAGCCGGCGCTCGTCAGCGTGGGCGATCAGGACGTGATGCTCTACCGGCGCGGCGACGAGATCCTGGCCATCGGCAATACCTGCCCCCACGAGGGCGGCAGCCTGTGCGACGGCTGGGTGGAAGGCGATATCGTGACCTGCCCGCTGCACGGCTGGGAGTTCGACCTGCGCTCCGGCGCCTGCATGACCATTCCGGGAGAATCGGTGGCGCGCTATACGGTGACGGTACAGGACGGGGGCATCTGGCTCGAGGAGGCCGCGTGAAGGACGCCGTCCCGCCAGCCGATTCAGTCCCGGAATCGCACAAGGCAAGCGCGCCACGCTCGGTGGGCTGTTTCGTCCTGACGATTTCCGACTCCAAGACGCCCGAGACCGACACGAGCGGCGCCTTGATCCGCGAGCTGCTCACCAAAGCGGGCCATGTCGTTGTGGGCCATGCCATCGTGCGGGACGAGCCGACCCATGTCGCGGCCCGCGTCCGGGAGGGCTGCGCCGAGCCGAAGGTGCAGGCCTTCGTCCTCACCGGCGGCACCGGCGTCACCTCACGCGACTCCACCTACGAAGCCGTCGAAGAGATGCTGGACAAGCGGCTCACGGGCTTTGGCGAGCTCTTCCGCATGCTCTCCTATCAGGAGGTGGGCGCCGCCGCGATGCTCTCGCGCGCCCAGGCGGGCGTGGTCCAGGGGCGCGCGCTCTTCTCGTTGCCCGGCTCGCCCAATGCCTGTCGCCTCGCACTCGAGAAGCTGATCCTTCCCGAGCTGGGCCATCTCCTCCGCGAGATCAACCGCTAGGCTGATGAGCATTCGTTGGGCGGGCTGGGGCGAGGGGGCCTTCGCCCGCGGGCGCGCGGAGCGCAAGCCCGTGCTGCTCTCGCTCACCGCGAGCTGGTGCCACGCCTGCCACCGGATGGATGACGAGACCTGGGAAGACCCCGGCATTGCGGCGGCGGTGGAGCGGGCCACCGTGCCCGTCCGGGTAGATGCCGACGCGCGTCCCGATGTCTACGGCCGCTATCACCTGGGCGGGTTGCCGACAACCGCCATCCTCACCGCCGACGGCGACTTCGTAAGCGGCGGCACCTTTCTCCTTCCACCGCAATTCCTGGCTTTCCTCGAGCGGGGGCTCGCCGATTTCGCCGCCGGCCGCCGGCCCGGCCCCCGCACGACGCGATCGCCTGTGAAGCCGCCGCGTCTCGTGGACGCCATGGTCGCGCTCCTCCGGCGGCGGGCGGATCCCGAGCATGGAGGCTTCGGCGCGGCGCCGAAGCTGCCCGAGGTCGACGCCCTCACCTTCCTGCTTCGGGAATGGCGCGCCGGCGGGGACGGGGCGCTGAAGGGCATCGTGAGCGCTTCGCTCGAGGCCATCGCGCGCCACCTCTACGATGCCCGCGACGGCGGATTCTTCCGCTATGCGGCGGGCGCGGACTGGGCCGGGCCGCATACGGAGAAAGTCGCGGTGGATCAGGCGCAACT
>JBKPCB010000024.1:0-5014 GCA_046727155.1 Candidatus Methylomirabilota bacterium
GTCTATCTGGGTGATCACGGACGAACTCAGGCGGGGCAGAAGGCGGTAGCCGGCCGGCTGAATCGCGAGTGGGCGAAGACGCCGGTCCGGGTCCATGCCATCGAGGAGTATTACCGGGCGGCGGAGGCGGAGTTTCCCCGCCTTCTCGAGGGACGCGGCTACCGGGAGGACGAGGTGGGCAGCCATGCCGGTCTCGCCGACACGGCGCTGATGCTGGCCGTTGATCCGCGCCTGGTCCGGGCCGATCGCCTGCGGCCTGGAGCCGGACCGCGGGAGGCGAGCGGCGTGTCCGGCGATCCGAGCCGGGCCAGCGCCGAGCTTGGCCAGCTCGGGGTGGGGCTGATCGTGAACCGAACCGTGGACGCCATCAGGAAGTCGATGGCCCGGCGCTGACGATGCGAAAGTCCTGGATACTTGGAGTCGGCCTGGCCCTGGTGGTGTCGGTCTGGTCTGCCGCGGCTCAACAGCCGGCGCGGCCGGCGGAGACGATCCCGGGCATGCCCCCCGTGGCGGATCCGGCCAACCTTTACAGCGAGACCCGGCCCGACAAGCTGAGCCCCGCCGTGGCCAATGCGCTGCCGCGCGTCTATGTGCCGAACCTCAAGTCCAATGATGTGTACGTGATCGACCCGTCGACGCTCAAGGTCGTCGACCGCTTCCGCGTGGGCGTGAACCCCCAGCACGTCGTCCCCTCCTACGACCTCAAGACGCTCTGGGTGACGAATAATGCCGAGGGGCGCACCGACGGCAGCCTGACGCCCATCGATCCCGCCACCGGAAAGCCGGGCAAGGCGATTGCGGTGGACGATCCCTACAATATGTACTTCACGCCCGACGGGCGCTCGGCCATCGTCGTCGCCGAGGCGCTCAAGCGGCTAGACTTCCGCGATCCGCACTCGATGGCGCTGCAGAGCTCGCTCGCGGTGCCGGAGTGCGGCGGCATCAACCACGCCGACTTCTCCATCGACGGCCGCTTCGCGATCTTCACCTGCGAGTTCCAGGGAAGCCTGGCGAAGATCGACCTGGTCGCGCGGAAGGTCCTCGGCTATCTCCGGCTGTCGAAGGGCGGGATGCCTCAGGACATCCGCGTCTCGCCCGACGGGAAGACCTTCTTCGTGGCCGATATGAAGGCGGGCGGCGTCTTCGTGATCGACGGCAATACCTTCAAAGAGACCGGCTTCATCCAGACCGGCATGGGCACGCATGGCTTGTACCCGAGCCGGGACGCGACGAAGCTCTACGCCGCCAACCGCGGGTCGGCGCATATCCACGGCCCGCCGCGCGGCAAGGGCAGCGTCTCCGTCATCGACTTCGCCACTCACCGGGTCGTCGCCACCTGGCCGATTCCAGGCGGTGGCAGTCCGGACATGGGCAACGTGAGCGTGGACGGCAAGGTGCTGTGGCTGTCGGGCCGCTACGACGATGTCGTCTACGCGATCGACACCACATCGGGCGAAGTGCGGAAGATCCCGGTGGGCAAGGAGCCCCACGGCCTCACGCTATGGCCGCAGCCGGGCCGCTATTCCCTCGGCCACACCGGCAACATGCGGTAGTCGGCAGAATGAGGGTGCTGAGGCGGGCGGGTGGCGCCGCGGGCGGCCCCGTGCGGCCGCGCGAAGTGGGACCCCCAAGTCCCGTCCGCAGCTCAAAGAGCTGCGTTCGGGCGAGTGGGTGACGGAGCCGGCCGCGCGGAGGCGCCCGTGGCGACAGGACCCGCCGCACCAGCCGGCGAATGAACTGCGGCTCGGGAGGCTAGCGGGGCATCAAAGCGTCCGACACGACGAAGAAGTCGGTGATCTTCCACTGCCCGCCGCGCCGGATGATCCCGAAGCGGATCTTGGCCGGGCCCTTCTCGAACGCGGCGTCAGCGACATAGACGAAGGTGACGAAGCGGTTCCACGGGTTGAGATTCACGAAGTAGCGCTCGCGCGTGACGCCGTTGTATTGCTTCAGGGGCCCGAGGCGCGCGGCGAAGCCATCGAACATGGGCTGAAGCCTTTCCGGCGGGGCCACTTGCAGGAGCTCGGGAGCCGATTCCGCCACGAGGGTTTTCGTGTCCCACCCCGTCACGATGCTCGGAACCGTCCGGTCCACATAGGCCTTGGCTTCGCTCTCACTCGCCCACAGCATGTAATAGCCCCAGGCCATGACGATCGCGGCCAGGACGACGATCGCGAGAAACACGACCCCGAGCACCACGAGAGCCTTCTTCACGAGAGGCCTCCTGTGCCCTCAGGCGCGACGGAGATCACGCGGTGGGATCAGGCGACGATCTTCTTCTCGCGCAGCGCCTGGATCTCACCCGCCGCCAGCCCCAGCTCGCGCAGGACCTGGTCGGTGTGCTCGCCGGCATGCGGGGCGGCGGCGCGCACGGCGCCGGGAGTGGCGGAGAGCTTGATCGGAATGCCGAACTCCTTGATGGTGCCGTGGGCGGGGTGTTTGACCTCGACGATCATGTCGCGGGCCTGGACCTGGGGATCGGCCACCATCTCCTCGGGGTCGTAGACCTTGCCCACGCAGACGTCGGCCTTGACCAGGAGCTCGTACCACTCGTCCCGGTTCTTCGTCCGGATGATGGCCTCGATCTCCTCGCGCGCCTTGATCTCCTCGGCATTGGCCGCGCGCACGAATTGATCGGGCGTGCGCGCGAAGCGGGCGAAGTCGGGCCGGGCGATCGCCTTGCAGAAGTTCTCCCAGAGCCAGGGCTCGGTGCAGCCGATGGTCAGGAGCTTCTTGTCCTTGGTGTCGTACACCGCGTAGTAGGGGTAGGAGCCGCCGAGGAAGCCCGCGCCGCGCTTGGGCGCCAGCCCGTCGCTGAAGAAGAAGCGCATGTTCGGCGTCGCCGCCAGGAGCGCTACCGACGTGTCGAGGTAGGCCACGTCCACGTGCTGCCCCTTGCCCGTCCGCTCGCGGGCGAACAGCGCGAACATGATGCCCAGCGCGCCGTGCAGGCTCGCTCCCGCGTAATCGGCGACGAGGTTCAGCGGGAAGACGGGTTTGCGTTCGGGCTCGCCGATGAGCCCGAGGATACCGGCCAGCGAGAGATAGTTGCCGTCATGGGCCGGGTAGTCCCGGTAGGGGCCGTTGTGGCCGAAGCCCGAGAGCGAGCAGTAGACGATGCGCGGATTGATCGCGCGGATCGACTCGTAATCGGCGCCGAGGCGCTTCATGACTCCGGGACGGAAGCCCTCGATGATGACGTCGGCCCCGGCGGCCAGCTTCTTGAAGACCGCCTGGCCTTCGGGCGACTTCATGTTGAGCGCCAGCGACCGCTTGTTTCGGTTGACGTAGACGAAGGCCGCCCGCCGCTTCGACTCCTCGTCCTCGCGGCCATCCGGCGGCGTCTCGATCTTGAGTACGTCGGCGCCCACGTCCGCGAGCATCATGCCGGGCAGCTCCGCGGGCGGAACGCGGGCCAGCTCGATGACCTTGATGCCGTCCAGAACACCCATGGCAATCTCCGTGAGTCTCCCTCTCTCCTATGGGGAGAGGGCAGGGTGAGGGGTCAGCGGTAGAGATCGGGGGCCTTGGTGGCCTTGGCCCAGAACGCCGGATCGTGGCTTGGAAAGATGCGCCCGCCCGTGAGCCGGGCGATGGTCTTGAGCCGCTTGATCGAGTGCATGGCCCGCGTCGGGTCCCAGACCACGCCCGGCGGGAGCTCCTCGTCGATATTGCGCTGCCAGTAGCAGCAATCGCCCGCCAGAATGACCGGCCCCGTCTCGGGGAGGTGGACCAGGAGCGACTGGTGGCCCGGCGTGTGGCCGTCGCTGCGGAGGACGGTCACGCCCGGCACGAGCTCCGCGTCGCCGTCGAGCAGCCGCCACCGGTAATCCGGCAGGTCGAAATTCTTTCGGTAATAGAACGAGGCGAAGAACTGCGCCGGATAGCGCGCGTAGGAGTACTCGTCCTGCTGGACCACCAGCTCGGACTTGTCGAAGATGTGCGCCCCGCCGGCGTGGTCGTAGTGCAGGTGCGAGAGCACGACGATGTCCACGTTGCCGGGCTCGAGGCCGATCGAGTCCAGCCGGTGAACCAGCAGATCCTCTTCCGTGAAGCGCGCCAAGGGATCGTTCCGCATCAGTCCCGGCACCGCGCGGGGTGAGAAGCCGGTGTCGAAGAGGATGTTCGTGTCCCCTGCGCGGATCAGATAGCAGGTGACCGGGATCTGCACGCGCTCGGCGGAGCGCTCGCCGTAGAAGAGCCCCGTCTTCTCGAATCCCACGAGGCCGTTCTGAAGCGCGTAGAGCGCCTTGACGCTCATCTAGGCGCGAGCCTTGTGCGCCTTGCGGCCGCGGGCGGGCTTCGGGCGCCCGGCGGGCTCCTGGGGATCGTAGACCCAGATCTTGCTCGAGGCGACGAGCCCCATGGTCACCGTCCGGCCGTCGAGGACCACCGAGATCGTTCCGGCATAGGGCGCGATCTCGCTCACGGTGAGGCGGCTGCCCGGGCGGATGCCGCTGTCCCAGAGAAAGTGCAGGAGCTGGCGGTCCGCCTCGGCCTCCTCGGTGATGCGATCGACGACGAAGGTGCGCTCCGTGGGCGCCTGGCTCAGCGGGATCGGGTGATGCGCTTCGGGGGCCGGCATGCCAGGGATGGGATTGCCGTGAGGGCAGGTGCTGGGCATGCCGAGCTTCTCCGCCAGCCGCTCCTCCACCACGGGCGAGAGCGCATGCTCGAGCCGGTGGGCTTCGTCGTGCGCCTTCGACCAGTCGAGCCCGAGCACGTCGGTGAGCCAGCGCTCGAGCAGCCGATGGCGCCGCGCCATGGTCTCGGCGATGCCCAGGCCCTTGCCGGTGAGCCGGATCTCCTTGTGGCCACCCACGCGGATGTAGCCGTCTTTCTGCATCCGGCGCAGCGCCTCGGTGATGGACGGCGCCGAGATGTGCATGTGCCGGGCGAGCCGCGCCCCGATGACGGGCGTGTCGCTGCTCCCCGCCAGGTCGTAGATGGCGGCGAGGTAGTCCTGGATCGCCGGAGTCTCGGGCATGGCGCCAGCATACCGACCGGCCTCGCC
>JBKPCB010000025.1:0-31707 GCA_046727155.1 Candidatus Methylomirabilota bacterium
TCGGGGGGCGCGTCGACCAGGCGCGAGCCCGGGACGAGCGCGGCCGGCTGGGCCAGCCACGTGGGATACCAGAAGGACCGGATCTCGCGCCGTGCCTGATACCGGGAGCCCGCGCCGCCGTCGAAGCCGTCGAAGGACGGCGGGTGGAGAAAGAGCGTGCGCAGGTAGTCGGGGGCCATGGCGTCTCGGGTTCAGGATACTACAAGGCCCCGGCTCAGCGCCCGGGCAGGCCGTTGTCGTAGAGCCAGCGGCCGCCCTCGGCTCGGAGCAGCCGCACGCGCTCCGGCGGCAGGAAGGCCACGAGGCTCTTCTCGGGCGCGCGCGGGGTCAGGAGCATCAACCGAATCGGCCCGCTCCATTCCCGTCTCAAGCGCTCGGCCTCCCAGAACGTCTCCCGCGACTCTGGAAAAGTGGCGCCGAAACCCAGCACGCTCCGCCTGGCATCGAGCAGGATGGGGCGCCGGCCCGAATAGAATTCGAGCGCCCCCGAGTTCTCGATGGGGCCTTCGTGCACCAGGAAATCGGCGGGCGCCAGGCGGCGCCGCACCTCGGCCGCCATCCCCTTCACCGATCGGGCCGAGGACACCAGGGCGAGCGCCATCGTCACGACGGGCGTGAGGGCAAGCGATGCCGCCAGCAGGGAGACGAGCGCGAGCCGGGCCGCGCCGCGGACCAGCGCCCAGCCGAGCGCTGCGCTCCCCGCGACGAAGACGGCCGCGGCCGCGGCCACGAGGGGCCGGAGCTCACTCCACGGCGGATAGGGCGCGGGCTGGCCGAGGGCCGCTTCCTTGCGCGCGTAGACGTCGGAGACGCCGAACACCATTTCGGTGAACGCGCGGCCGTCGCTCGCGGCCGCCGCTGCGCAAGCCGCGGCCAGAGCGACGAAGGCGGCCAGATGCCAGGCGATCAGCCCGCGGGAGCGCCGCGCGCAGTCCTGCCAGGCGCGCGCGGCCAGAAGCGCGAGGGCCGGATAGGCGGCCAGCCCGTAGTGAGGGAGCCTGAAGGGCGAGATGATGACGACCACGAGCAGACCGCAGGCCCAGAGCAGGAGGGCGATCCACGGCGTCTCGGCGGGATCGCGCCAGGCGCGGCGCCGGAGCAGCGAGGCCGCGGGCCAGGCCGCGGCCAGGATCCACGGAAAAGCGCCGAAGCCGGCCGCGGCGGCGAACTCGAGCGCCGAGAGCGGGACGTCCTCGTCGGGAAAATGGCGGAGCCGCGCCACATTGAGCACGTGGTTGTCCACCACCGTGTACCAGAGAAAGCCCGGCTCGCGTGCCGCGGCCAGCGCGTACCAGCCGAGCCCGAGCACGGCGAGGACCGCGATCCCGGCCGAGGGCAGCCACTCTCCGATCGGGCTCAACCGCCCGGCCAGCGCGAGCGCCAGGCCGATGGCCAGCAGTGGTCCGAGGAGTCCGAGAGGATCCTTGACCAGCGACGCCGCGCCGAGCGCAATGCAGCCGACGAGCACCCAGCGGCGGCTCTGCGCGCCCGGCTCCTGCCGAGCCAGGAGCAGGCCGGTAAAGCCCCATTGGATAGCCGCGACGAAGAGTGTTTCCGGTCTGACATAGCGCGCGAAGGCGGCGAAGAGCGGGCATGACAGCAGGGCTGCGCCGGCGACGAAGCCCGCCGCGGGGCCGAGAAGTCGCGCGCCGAGCAGCGCCGCGGCGGCCACGGTCAGCAGAGCGCCCAATAGCGGGATGAGCCGCGCGGCCCATTCGCCGGGGCCGAAGAGCGAGAAGGCGCCGGCGGCCAGCCAGTACAGCCCCGGCGGCTTGTCGAAGTAGCGGATCCCGTTGAGCCGGAGCGTCAGCCAGTCGCCCGTGCTCCACGCCTCGCGCGCGATCTCGGCATGCTGGCCCTCGCCGGGATCATCGAAAGGCGCACGGCCCAGCCCCGGCAGGAGCAGCGCCGCAGCGAGCACGGTCGCGAGGAGCGCGACGGCCCAGCCGGCGCGCGAGGCCATCACGTCAGAGCCGGCCGCCTACAGGCTCTTGGCAATTGCGTCGAGAATCTGCGTCTCGACGGTCCGGTCCGTGGTCGGGATGTTCTCTTCCTTGTCCACGAAGAGGATGCGCTCCTGCTTGTATACCGTCCGCTCGATGGTGACGGCGGTGCTCTTACCGTCCGGCTGGCCGTGGATCACGACTCGCAGCCGATGCTTGGTGCCCTTGGCGTAGACGCCGTAATTGTCGCCCTCCAGGCGGCGCGAGTCGGTACGGATCCAGCCGACGTCCCGATCTTCCTTGTCGATGTCCCAACCCAATCCCTTGAGCGTCGAGCGGGTCACCGTCCACACTCGGTCCACGGGCGCATTGAACACCCGCGTCCGATCGTCCGCTTGCGCGACCGCTCCACTCGCCAGCCCGGCCACGAGCAGGGCCAGCGTCATGCATATTCCCCAGCGCTTGATCATCGTAGGCTCCTTCATGCGGGCTCGAGCCGCCCCCGGCCCAATCGAAGAATTCGGTCGGCCAGCGCGGCGGCGTCCGCCCGGTGTGTGACGAGGATAACCGCCGCGCGCCGCTCGTGCGCAAGCGCGCGCAGCTCCGCCAGGATGACGCGCGCGTGCTCGTCATCCACATTGCCGGTGGGCTCATCGGCCAGCACGAGGGGCGGTCCGTTGAGAACCGCCCGGCAGTACGCCACCCGCTGCTGCTCGCCGCCCGAGAGCTGGGCCGGATAATGGCCCGTGCGATGGGCAACGCCCAGGCGCGCCATGAGCGCCAGCGCCTCGCGCTCGGCCTCCCGCCGGTCCCGCCCGATATAGCGCGCGGCCAGCAGGACGTTCTCGAGCGCCGTCAGCCCGCCGATCAGGAGGAAGGACTGAAAGACATAGCCGATGTCGGTGCCGCGCACCCGGCACTGGGCGCGGCGGCCGAGATGGCTCACACGGCGCTCGTCGAACCAGATCTCGCCGCGGTCCGGCGGCTCGAGCAGGCCCAGCAGGTTGAGCAGCGTCGACTTGCCTGAGCCCGAGGCTCCTGTCACCGCGACGAACTCGCCGGCCTTGACCTCGAGCTCGACGGCGCCCAGCACCGGCACCGGCTGGCCGGCAGGATCGCGGTAGACCTTGCTGAGCCCCGTCGCGCGCATGAGCATGTCTGATCTCACGTACCCCGGCGAATGGCCTCGGCCGGTGACAGCCGGACGATGCGCAGGGTGGCGTAGGTGGCCGCCAGCGCACCCAGGATCAGCGCGAAGCCGAGCGCGAACAGCAGGAGCCGGGGGGAGAACAGGAAGAGCTGCTGCCCCTGGCGCAACACGCGCGCGTCGACGAGCCAGCCGATCAGCAGGGCCAGCCCCACGCCCGCCGCGCCGCCCGACAGGCTCACGCCGAGCGCCTCGCCCAGCACTTCGCGGAGCAGCTGGGCGTCGGAGGCGCCGAGCGCGCGCTTGATGCCGAAGTCGCGGATGCGCTCGAACACCGCCGCCGTCACGGTATTGGAGAGGGACAACCCGCCGATGACCAGGCCCAGCGCGCCGATGCCGAAAAGCAGCGCGGAGAAGAACGCGGTGGAGTTGCGCAGCAGCCGGCTCACCTCGCCCGGGATCGTCACGTTGATCCCGCCGACACTGCGCTGGATACGGCGGGCGAGCGCGTCGGGGTCCTCGCCCGCCGCCCAGCCGACGGCGGCTCCGGTATTGAGATCGGCGCGCGCGAGCCCGCCCGGCCCGCCGCCGATGGCCTGCACGAGCAGCGGATCGCGCCGCAGCCAGAGCTCGCGCGCGTCCTCGATGGCGACCATGGCGAAGCGGTCCGGCGCGGTGAGGGTCTTGTCCAGCACGCCGACCACCGTGAACTCGAGCCCGCCGATCGGCAGCCGATCCCCCGGCCGGAGGCTCCGCGAGGCGGCGAAGTCGGCGCCAACCACCGCGACCCTGCGGTCACCGAGCGCGAGCGAGCGGCCGGCCCGGACGGGCAGCGAGCGGTAGTGGCGGTTCGGCGCCGGCGCCGCGAGGTCGAGCCCGAGGACGAGCTCCTGCGTCATCGTCAGGAACTGGGACGTCGTGGTATTGAGCGGCAGCATGACCTGGGCCTGCACGGCCGCGACGCCCGGCACGCGGGCGATCTCTGCCATCTTGGCTGCGCGCAGCAGCCCGCCCCCGGTGAAGCCCGTCCCCATGCCCATGCCTTCGCCGGCCACGGAGATCTGCCCCAGCACGAACCGGTCGCCGCCCTCGATGAAGCGCGTGATCCGCTCGGCCATGGCGCCCAGGGACACGAGCCCGGCCATGCCCACCGCGATCCCCATAACCGTGAAGAGATAGCCGCGCAGCGTCCGAAGGATCATCGGGCGCCGGTCACCACTCGAGGCGGGACTCGACGGGGCGCCCGTGGCGGCGGCGCCTCCACCGGCTGACGCGCACCACGATGAAGAAGGCGGCGAGCGACAGCCGCATGCGCAGCCGCATTCGGAGGAAGGCGCCGCCGGCCAGGACGCCGGTGACGGTGTCGAGCATGCCGGCCGTCTCGCGCGGCTGGAGGAACACCTGGAGAAAGGAGGGCTCGTAGTAGTGGCGGATGAACTTGAAGAACGGGCCCACCCCGCGGCGGAAGCGGCGCTCGTAGCCCTTGAACCGCGCCGCCTCGAAGCGTCGGTCGCGGAAGGCGCGCACGATCTCCGCCGCCGCCAGCTCGGCCGACTGCATCGCGATGAACACGCCCGAGGAGAAGATGGGATCGACGAAGGCCACCGAGTCGCCGACGCAGACGAAGCGATCGCCCACCACGGGGTCGGTCCGATAGGAAAAGTTGGCCGCCGAGTGGACGGGCGTGACGCGCTCGGCCCCGCTCAGCGTCTCCCGCACGCGCTCGCAGCGGGCGATCATGGCCTCGAGCAGCTCCTCGAGCGAGCCCTCGCGACCCCGCACGGTGCGGGCGTGGAGCACGCAGCCCACGCTGGTCACGTCGCCGGCGAACGGGATGTACCAGAACCAGCCGTCCTCGAAGATGAAGATGCGGATATTGCCCTCTTCCTTCCCCGGCCAGCGCCGCGCGCCGCGGAAGTGGGCGAAGACCGCCACCTTGCCGAGTCCGGGCATCGGCGTGCGGCGGCCGTATCGGCTGGCCAGGAAGGTGTCCCGGCCGCTGGCGTCCACGAGGAACCGGGCGCGCAGGTCCCGCGCCGCGCCGTTTTCGACGACCCGTGCCGTGACGCCGTCGGCGTCGAAGGCGGCGGCCTCGACGGTGGCCGGCTGGAGAACCGTCACGCGCGGATTCTCCGCGGCGTGATCGAGGAGCAGCTTGTCGAACTCCCCCCTCGGCACTTCGAACGACTGAGGCGGCCAGGGCTTGCCCTCGCGGAAGTAGAACGTGTACTCGAGCCCCGTTTCCTGATCGTGGAACGATGCCCCGTACTTGTCGATGAAGCCGTGCGCCCGGACGTGGTCCAGCATACCGAGGCGCTCGAGCACCGGCAGGTTGGCGGGCAGCAGCGACTCGCCGACGTGGAAGCGCGGGAATCGCTCGCGCTCCACCAGCGCGACCGACAGCCCGGCGCGCGCGAGGAAGGTGGCGGCGGTGGAGCCGCCCGGCCCGCCGCCCACCACGAGCACGTCGTAGTCCGCCGACCGGTCCGGCTCGGCTCGCGGCGCTCCGGCGGACCCTGGCAGCACTTCGGCGAGACGCTGCTGGGGATAGAGCCGCCGGACAAGCGGCATGAGCGGGTCGAGCCCGAGCCAAGCCAGGGGCCGCGCGAGCAATGCGGCGCCGAGAAGCGCGGGCGTGGCGGCGGTGGCCGCGGCCGCCAGCCGCGCGCCGCGCAGCCGCGGATGGTGCCACCAGCCGCGCCAGGTTTCCGCCGTTCGGTGCATGGCGAAGGCTCCCACGGCCGCCGCCCAGGCGCCGGGGTTGTAGCGATACGGCGCGGTGAACTCGAGCATCTCGCGGTGCCGCGGGACGCGATGCGCCGCGGTGAACGGGGCGGCGAGCGCGCGAGCGGCCGCGGCGCCCTCCCGCGCCCACCGGCGGACGATGTGGGCGGCGAGGTAGGCACCGACGGCGATGCCGTCGCGAAGCGGCCGGAAGCGGCTGCGCCGCTCTTCGAAATGGATGGCCCGCACGGGAACCTCGACGAGACGCCAGCCGGCGGCGGCGGCGCGAAGCAGCATCTCGGTCTCGAACACGAAACCGCCGCGCCGCGGCGGCAGCGCGGCGATCAGCGAAACCGGATAGACGCGGAATCCTGACTGGGTGTCGGTCACGGCGGCCCCCGTCAGCCAGTCGATGAAGAATCCTGCCACGCGCAGTGCCGCCAGCCGCCCGGACGGCATCAGGCTCGGGCCGAGCCCGAAGAGCCGGCCGCCGATCACGAGGGCATCGGGCGCCTGCGCTGAGGCCGCGAGCAGGCGCGGGATCTCATCGGGATCGTGCTGGCCGTCGCCGTCCAGCGTGACCACGCGCTCGACTCCGCGCGCGAGCGCCTCGCGAAGGCCGTGACGCAGGGCCTCGCCCTTTCCCCGCTGCCGCTCCCGCCTGAGCACACGCGCGCCGGCATCGACGGCGAGAGCGCCGGTGCCGTCGGTCGAGCCGTCGTCGATGACCAGGATCTCGCCGTGGCGGCGCGCGCGGCGGACGATCTCCGCGATGGTCGCGGCCTCGTTGAAGGCGGGGATGAGGATCAGCGGGTCGCTCATGCGGGCGGGCCGGCCATGAGCGCCGAGCGGCAGCCGCCGCGCGCGACGCCGTGGACAAGGACGATGCCGGGCAGCCGGCCGGCGTCGAGCGCGGCCGCGGCCGCCCGCAGTGCGCCGAGCCCGCCGTGCTGGCCGAACAGCGGCGCCAGTGAGATGGGCGGGTTGAGGCCGGCTGGGGCGCCCGCGTCGCGGAGATCGCGCTCCAGCAGGGCGCGCTCCCAATCGTCCACTCCGGGATCGCCGTTTCCGGCGCCGTAACACCGCCCGAGCCGCGCCGTCGGCGCGTCGGGCGAGGTCAGGAAGCGGCGAACCGGCGAGCCGCGATCCGGACGCGCGACCGGCGCGGTATGAGGTGCGGCGGGCACATTGCCGCAGGCCACCCCCACCAGCTCCGCCAGGATCCGCGCGCCACGCGCCCGCGCCGAGTCCAGCTCCTCGAGCGCCAGAAAGGTCGCGCCCTCGCCGAGCACGGGGCCATTGTGGTCGGCAGCGAAGGGACGGCAGCCTTCAGGCGCGCCCGCTGATGGGCCGCGCCGCATCGGCGATAGCGCCGACATCTCGGCGAGTCGACGGTAAACGGGCGCGCAGATCTCGTCGACACCGCCCGCCATGACGGCCCGGGCCCGGCCCGAGACGATCAGCCCAGCGCCCCGCGCCACCGCCAGGTCCCCGGCGATCGTCGGCTGGTTCACCGTCACCGAGGGGGCCTTGGCCCCGATGGCAATGGCCGTGACCGAGGCCATGGTGTTCATGACCGTATTGGGGAAAAGCATTGGCGACAGGCCCGTCGGCCCGCGCCGCAGGAAACCCGATGCGAACTCCTCGCTCGAGCGGAAGTCGCCATGCTCGGTACCGACGACGAGGCCGAGACCGGGGCCGCTCTCAAGGCCCGCGTCCCGCATCGCGAGCAGACAGGCGGCGAGCGCGAGCCGGCAGATGCGGGAAAGCCTGCGGGCCTGATCGCGGTCGAGCAGCGAGGTCAGCGCGCCGTCGTCCACCTCGGCGGCGAGCCGGCTGCCGCCGGCACCGGCCACCTCGAAGTGCCGCACGGGGCCGATGGGCGAGCGCCCGAGCGCCAGCGCGCCCGCGACCGCTTCCGTGCCGCCTATGGTCGAGGCGTTGATCGTGCCAATTCCCGTGATGACGACGCGCCGCCGGTCAGTCATGCGCGGAAGATCAGGCTGACGTTCTGGCCGCCGAAGCCGAATGAGTTGGACAGGGCCGCGCCGAGCTCGGCCGGGCGGGCGGTCATCGGAACACAGTCGAAGGGAACCTCGGGATCCACGTTGCGGAGATTGGCCGTGGGCGGAACCAGGCCATGGACCAGCGCGAGGACGGTGGCGACGGCTTCCACGCTGCCGGCCGCCGCCATGGTATGGCCGATCAGCGACTTCGTGGAGCTCACGAGCGCGGTGCCCTCGCCGAAGACGCGGCTCAGCGCGAGCGCCTCGATGCGGTCGTTCTGCGGCGTGCCGGTGCCGTGAGCGTTGACATACCCGATCTCCCCCGGCGCCATGCGCGCGGCCTCCAGCGCCAAGCCCATGGCCTTGACCATGCCCTCGCCCTCCGGATGGGGCGCCGTGACGTGGTAGGCGTCCGTGGTCATGCCGGCGCCGGCCAGCTCCGCGTAGACGCGCGCGCCCCGCTGCCGGCAACGGTCGGCGTCTTCGAGCACCAGGAATGCCGCGGCCTCACCGATGGACATGCCGCGGCGATCGCGGTCGAACGGCCGGCACGGCTCGGGATCCAGGAGCTTGAGGGCGTTGAACCCCATGAAGCAGATGCGCGTGAAGGCATCCACGCCGCCGACCAGCGCCGCCGACACCGCGCCGTCGCGGATCATATCGGCACCCAGGGCGATGGAGGCGGCGCCTGAGGCGCAGGCCATGATCAGCGTCTCCTTGGGCCCCGACAGGCCGAGCCGCCAGCTCAGCGTCTCCGCATGCGAGTAAGGCAGGATGGAGCGGAGCGCCCGGATCTTCGGCGAGGGTCTCCCGCTTCGTGTCTCCTCCCAGGACCACTCTTCCCCCTCGAACATGCCGCCCCCCACGGCGCCCACGGCGAGCCCGGCGGCGACGCGCTCCTGCCCATGCAGCCCCGCGTCGGCCAGCGCCTCCGTCGCGGCGGCCAGCGCCAGCCGGTCCGAGCGCGAGCGCCGGCGCGAGACCGGCAGCGACGCGACGGTCTCCGCCGGGATCTCGGCGGCAACGCGCGAGCGAAAGCCCTCGGTCTCGATGAGGGTGATGGGCTTGATGGCGCAGGCGCCCGCCGCGAGGCCGGACCAGAAGGTCTTCGTCCCGGCGCCGTACGGGCTCATGACGCCGAGGCCGCTGACGACGACTCGCGAGCCAGGGGACGCGCGAGACATGTCCGGGGAGCCGGCCTAGCCCTGGCCGGTCTTGGCCAGGATGAAGCGAGAGAGGCTGTCGAAGGAGAAGAATTCGTCGGCCAGGTCCTGGCCCTCGTCGAGCATGAGGCCGAAGCGCTCTTCGATCGCGACGGAAAGCTCGATGAAGTCCAGCGAGTCGAGCCCGAGCGAGCCCTCGACGCCCTTCGGCAGCGTGGTCTCCAGCGTCATGTCGGCGGCGCGGCGCGGATCGAACTTGAGCCGCTCGACCACGATCGTTTTCAGCTCGTCGAGCACTTCCTTCTGGGTCATTCGTCAAACCTCCCGGATGGAGGGTTCGTGTTCACGCCACGCTCGAGCGCGCCGGCTGCCTGGGCCAGATCAGGCGGGCCGTTTCCCCACGCCAACGCCCCGACAGCGCGAGGGGCTCCGCGGCCGGACGACGCCGCGACGCATCCAGCTCGGCCAGGGGCGCGCAGCTCAGCAGCTCCGGCCCCGATGCAATCCCGGCGCGCGCTTCCTGGCGCGACTCGAAGACGAGGTCGCCGGCGCCGCGCTCAAGCCACAGGCAGCCGGCCGCCTCCACCAGCGGCCGCCCGAGCAGCCGGCCGCCGCGCGCGAAGAGATCGGCGCACTCGTCAAAGATCTCGACGGCCAGCACCAGCGCCCGGTCGCAGGCCGCGTCGTCCAGCAGCGCCGCCGCGTGCCGGATGGCCCGCAGGGTGGCGGGCGCGCCGCCCACGAAGATGGCGTACGGCCCCATCACGCCGAACTCGATGGCAACTTCCGCCGGCACGACCACGGGCGCGGTGTACGCAAAGTGCGTGCCCCCGCCGCTGCGCGTGATGAACTCCCGGTTGGATGCGCCATAGGCCGCGGCCGTAACGTAGAGCAGCGCCGTCCGGTCTCCGGCGATCGCCTCCCGGGCCTCTCCACCATCTTCCAGCATGGCGTCCACGGCCGCAAGCGCCAGCAGACACTCGCGCGTGGCGCGGCGGAAGCGCTCCCCGTCCCGCTCGGGTCGCCCGAGCGACCCGACCGGTCCGTTCGACACCTCTCCGGTCAGCAGCCCGAGGGCGCGGATCGAGGGCGCCGGTGTCAAGGCGCCCCTTCCAGCACCAGCGCCCCATTGCAGCCGCCGAAGCCGAGCGAGGTGCTCAGGCTGATCCGCGGCCGGACCGCGCGCGCCGCGCCTTGCACGTAGTCGAGATCGCAGGCCGGGTCCGGCTCCTCCAGATGGAGCGTGGGCGGGATGAGGCCGTGCCGCGAGGCCTGCAGGCACATGATGGCCTCCAGGGCCGCCGCCGCGCCCATCGTATGCCCCAGGCTCGACTTGATGGAGTTGACCGGGACGGCATAGGCACGGGCGCCGAGCGCCCGCTTGAGCGCCGCGGTCTCGATGCGGTCATTGAGCTGGGTGCCGGTGCCGTGGGCGCTGACAAAGTCCACATCGTTCGCCGTGATTCCCGCGTCCAGCAGCGCCGCGCGGACCGCGCGCTCGAGCCCCTGCCCGTCGGGATCGGGCGCCGCGATATGGGAGGCATCGCTGGCGCTGCCGTAGCCCAGCACCGTGCCGAGCCGCGGGCCGCGCGCGTCGCGCTCGCGGACCAGAAGGGCCAGCGCCGCGGCTTCACCGAGGAGCAGCCCGCTGCGGCGGCGATCGAAGGGGCGGACCTCATCGCGCGTGAGCGAGCGCAGGGCGTCGAAGCCCCGCATGACGAAGCGGCAGAGGACGTCGTAGCCGCCCGCGATCACGGCATCGACTTCGTCCTCCCTGAGGAGCTCCGAGCCCACGGCGAGCGCCGTGGCGCCCGAGGCGCAGGCCGTCGACACCGTGATCACGGGCCCGCGGCAGCCGAGCCAGCGCGCCAGGTTGTAGGCGGGCCCGTCGTAGAGCGCGTCGCGCAGCCGCCGCCGGCGGCGGTCGCCGTCGAGCGCGCGCTCGCCCTCCTCGACACCTCCGAGCGCGGTGCCCACGACCACCCCCACACGCCGGGGATCCAGCGGCAGCGGGCGGAAGCGGGCTTGGGCGCACAGATCGTCGGCGGCGGAGATCAGCAGGCGCGTCGCCCGGCACTCCGGCACGCGGGCCCAGGACTTCACGCGCGCGAGCTTCTTGATCTCGCCGGCACGGCCTACGCGCAGGTCCGACACGGGGAATCGCTCCACGTGGGAGATGCCCGAGGCGCCTGTGAGCAGCGACGACCAGAACGACTCCAGGTCCTGTCCGATGGGCGTAACCACGCCGGCCGCCATCACCGCGATGCGCTCAGGCGACCGCATGGCCGTCCTCCCCCGCATCGAATACGTGAGGCCGCCGGGGCGCGTCCATCGGCTAGAGCAGCGGTGAGTAGTACATTCGGAAGGCTCGGATCGCGCCCGGCTCAGTGTCGAAGAGCCGCGTGGCGACGAAGTGCCGCTCGGCGCGATCGAACGCGATGAGGCCGGGCCTGTAGGGATCGTTCGGGTCGTAGACGATGAACTCGATGTCGCCCTCCTCGGCGACACGATAGTCGTATGCCACCACCGTATGGTTGAGCTCCCAGGCGGGCAGGTTGGTCACCAGAAACTGCACGGGGCGGCCGGCCTGCAGCTCCACCAGCGCCTCGCGCGCCACGCGCTCCTGATGCCATCCCGGCACCGGCAGCACCACGCGCCAGTTGGTCCAGTGCACCACCGTCCAGAACCGAGTCCCGAGCCCTTCCTTCACCGCCGCCTCCTCGTCGCGCGAAAATTCGTAGAGCGAGGCGTAGCCGGGGATCACCACCCGCTCGTCGGCGGGCAATGGATCGTCCCACGGGTGGTGGGACACGACCTCTTTGACGCGGGCGACGTACTCGTCGGGGCGGAGCTTCGGCCGCGCGGCATCGAAACGGGCAAAGCGATGGAACTGCGTCACGCCGCGGGCCATCACGAAGCAATAGTTGGCATAGAGGTCCGGCTTGTCGGCGTTCTTGCTGCGGCTCTCGTTCGGGAAGGCGAAAGTGTCCACGCCAAAGCGGATCACCGGCGGGGGCGCCGGCGCGCGGAGCTCGGTCTCCAGCGGAGCCACCGAGGCGCATCCGGCGACCGCCAGCGCGAAAACCAGTGAGAGTCGCGCGGTGACAGTCATGACTGGAGGTAGGAAAAGTTTACCCTACTCAGCCCTGGATGGAATAGCCCCCGTCCACGGGAATCGCCGTGCCCGTGAGGAAGTCCGAGGCGGCGCTGCCCAGGAACACGGCGACGCCGGCCAGATCGTCGGGCACGCCCCAGCGCTTGGCCGGCGTGCGCCGGAGCACATTGTCGTGCAATCCCGGAACCTGCTCCCGGGCGCGGGCGGTCAGCTCAGTGTCGATCCAGCCGGGAAGTACGGCGTTTACCTGAATGTGATCGGCCGCCCAGGCCGTGGCCAGCGCCCTGGTGAGCTGCACGAGGCCGCCCTTGGAAGCGGCGTAGGCCGCCGTGAACGACGCGCCGAAGATGGACATCATCGAGCCGATGTTGATGATCTTGCCGCGGCCCTGCGCTTTCATGATCGGGTAGGCCGCGCGGCTCGCGAGAAACACGCTGGTGAGATTCGTATCGAGCACCTGCCGCCACTCGCCCAGGGTGTAGTCCTGGGGCTGCTTGCGGATATTGGTGCCCGCGTTGTTGACCAGCACGTCCAGCCGGCCCAGCGCCTCCACCGTCCGGCGGATCAGCTTCTCGACGGATCCCTCGTCGGTTACGTCGACCTCGAGGGCCATCGCCTGCGTGCCCAGGGTCTCGAGCTCGGCCACGGCCGCTCGGCTCTTGGCCTGGTTGCGGCCCGCCACGACGACGGCCGCACCCGCGCCTGCCAGCCCGCGCGCCATGCCGAGGCCGATGCCGCCATTGCCGCCCGTCACCACCGCCACGCTTCCCTTGAGATCGAATGCGCCCACTCGAGCTCCTTCCGCGCGCGGGGGTATTTGGCTTTTCGCGCGCAACTATGCTTTAACTAGGGGGGTTTGGTTGTGGAGATTCACCGTGTGAGCAGTGTATCTGGGAAGGAGAAGCCTGTGAAGCGCGGCGTTGTCGTGCTGATTTCGCTGGCGCTGGGCGTGTGGGGCTGCGGAGGCTCGCAGGAGAAAGCCCTCCAGCGCGTGGCCCGCGCCGAGGCGGACATGGCGGCCTGCAAGAAGCACGTGGGGCTCGAAGGAACGCCGACGCCCGACAACACGTCGATCTTCCCCATGACCGAGGAGGGCAAGCCGCTCATCCTCGACCCGGATCGCGTGGCGCAGATGCGGCTTAAAGTCGAGTGTCTGATCCCGCTCGCCGAGCTGCTCGAAGCCCGCAAGGCCGCGGGCGTCACGAAGTAGGAGCGGCGTGCTCGTGAGCCCGGCGCTCGAGCGCTAGAGCGAGCGCCGCGCCTCGATGAATTCCCGCCACGCCACGCGATGGTGCCCGAAGAAGAACCACAGCATCACCAGCGCCGCGAGCAGGTTCCCCGTGAGAATCGTCCACCAGGCCAGGGTCTCGAACAGCCACTCCGCCAGCGTGGCGATCATCGCGAGCACGAACACCTCGAAGCAGCAGAACAGCATGACGAACCCGAAGAGGAGCCGCGGCTCCCGGTCGGCCAGGGCCAGCAGCCCCGCGGCGGCGCAGCCGAAGCCGATGAAGGCCGCGCCGTGCAGCACGGTGTACTCGAGCACCAGAGGCAGCGTGACGACCACGGCGTTGGGGTCCCGCAGCCCGTGGAAGACGGCCGCGCCCAATAGCGCGGGCGTGCGCAGTGGCATCCCGGCCGCCAGATCGTAGAGCAGGAACCAGACGGCCACGGCCGCGGCGCCGAGCACCCCCGCGACGATGCCCTCGCGCGCCACGCGGGTCCATGGACCCAGCAGGACGCGACCCAGCGCGCGATGGCCCACGAAGAAATAGGTCAGCATCCCGGCGGCGGCGAGGACATTGGCCACGAGGATCGCCCACCAGGCCACCCCGCCGAGCACCGGATGGGCGAGCCAGCCGACCAGGGCGAGGAAGAAGACCTCGAAACACATCAGGGCGATGAAGAGCATCAGCAGACGGTTGGGCTCGCGCTGAGCGGAGACGATCAGATAGGCGATCAGCACGCCGATCATCGCGAAGACAACGCCGTGGAGCACCGTGTACTGGAGTACGAGGTGGGCGGCCACGGGCACGGACGAGGGATCCTTCACGCCTTCGAAGGTCGCCGCGCCCAACAGCGCGGGCGTTCGGAAGGGCCGGCCCTGGGCGGCGTCATAGATCAGGAACCACACCGCGACGATCGCCGCCCCGATCATGCCGGCAATGATGCCTTCACTAATGTATCGGGACTTGGAGGTCATGGATTTCCTCCTCTCCAGTCGCTGTCTTCCACTGGGGGCCCCTCGAGCCGGTCCGACCACGGCCGGAACCCTTGACTATCCGGTACCACCGTCCGGCGTCCAGGGCAAGTTTGCCCGTCACGCCGCGGCGAGAGCCTTGAGCAGCTCCTCGCCGAAGCGCTCCGCCCGCCAGCGCCGGACCCCCTCCACGCGCTCGAGGGCCTCGCGGTCCCGCGGCGGCTCGGCGGCCAACCGGTCGATGAGCCGCTGGGGGAAGAGCACCCCCGGATCGAGGCCCAGCTCCTTGGCGGCCTTGGCGCGCCAGACTCGCAAGGCTTCGGCCCTCCGCCGCACTGCCGCCGGCACATTGGGGCGCGGCATCGACCGGCGCACCGGCAGCTCGGCATCGGCCACGGCTTCACCGCGGCGAACGGCTTCCAGGATGGCCGCGCCCGAGCGGCGGAGCACGTTGGGGGTGCAGCCGGGCACGGCCAGGATCTCCTCATTGCCGTGGGGTCGCTTCGCCGCCAGCGCGACGAGGCTCTCATTGCCGAGGATCATGAACGGCGGCCTGTCGAGTCGCAGCGCGAGCGCCTCGCGCGCCTGGTGCAGCTCGCGCAGGACGGCCAGCCCGCGGCCGTCGAGATCCTTGGCGCCCTTGAGCCGCAGGTAGGCGTCGGGGTCCATCACCTTGTCGGGCACCGACAGCGCGGCCAATGCCGCGCACTCTTCCTGGACCCACGCGAGCCGGCATTTGGCCTCGAGCTCGGCGATGAGCCGCTCGCGCAGCCGGATGAGGTGAAGCACGTCGTTGAGCGCATAGGCTTCCTGATCCGGGTTGAGCGGTCGGCGCGACCAGTCGTCCTTCTGCCGCGACTTGACGGGCTCCACGCCCAGGTACTGGGTGAGCAGGCCGTCGAGGCTGAGCGCCGTCACGCCCAAGAGCCGCGCCGCGACGGAGGTGTCGAACAGCGCGGCGACCGTGAAGCCATAGAGCCGCTTGAAATAGGCCAGATCGTTATCGGCGGCGTGGAAGATCTTGACGATGCCCGGGTCGGCGAAGAGCGGCGCCAGCGGCGACAGATCCGGAAGCACCAGTGGATCCACCAGATGCGCGTGGCCGCGGTCGTCGGCGATTTGCACGAGGCAGAGCTTGCCGGGATAGTGGTGGAGGCTGTCGGCTTCGGTGTCCACGGCAAGCGCGGCCGCGCCGCGAAGCTCCGCCGCGAGCGCGGCCAGCCCGGCGGGCGTCCGGATCCACACGGGCAGTGGCATAGGGCTCCTGTTATACTACGCGGCCGGCGGACAATTCCCGTGGAGGTTCCTCCATGAAGATCGCGGGCTCGACCACAGTAATCACCGGCGGGGCCTCGGGCCTGGGACGCGCGACGGCCGAACGCCTGGCTGCCGGCGGCGGCGGCGTCGCGCTGCTGGATCTGCCCAAGTCCGCCGGCGCTCAGACGGCGGCGGCGCTCGGCCAGAACGCGCTGTTCGCCCCCTGCGACGTGACGAGCGCGGATGAGGTGACGGCCGCGCTCGACGTGGCGGCCGCGCGCTTCGGCGCCATCCACGCCCTCGTCAACTGCGCCGGCATCGGCACGGCCGAGAAGACCTTTGGCAAGCGCGGGCCGGCCGATCTCGCGGCCTTCACGCGCACCGTTCAGATCAATCTCATCGGCACCTTCAACTGCATCCGGCTCGCCGCGGCGCACATGGCCAAGAATCAGCCCAATGAAGAGGGCGAGCGCGGGGTGATCATCAACACGGCGTCCGTGGCCGCCTTCGACGGCCAGATCGGCCAGGCGGCCTACTCGGCCTCGAAGGGCGGCATCGTCGGCATGACCCTGCCCATCGCGCGGGATCTGGCCGAGCTTGGCATCCGCGTCGTCACGATCGCGCCCGGGATCTTCGAGACACCCATGCTGGCGGGCCTGCCCGAGCCCGCGCGTATCTCGCTGGGCAAGCAGGTCCCCTTCCCGCCGCGGCTCGGCCGGCCGTCCGAGTACGCCGCTCTGGCCGCCCACATCATCGAGAACGCCATGCTCAACGGCGAGACCATCAGGCTCGACGGCGCCATCCGCATGCAGCCGCGCTGACACGCGCGGTCACCGAATGTTGGATTTCAAGACCTGACCCCGAGCTTGTGGCAGGATTCTATACGGGGGGCATTCGCGGACGCCGCTTTGGCAAGCCCCCAACTTTGACAGATTCTCTCTCCCCGACCCGGTCGGGGTTTTAGGAGAAACCATGCGAGTCCTTCTCGTGCACCCGAGTGCCCTCATGTACTCGGAGCTGTACCTGCGCCTCGAGCCGCTGGGAATGGAGCGGGTCGCAGCGGCCGTACGCGCGGCCGGTCACGAGGTCCGCCTGCTGGATCTGCAGGTATTCACCCAAGCCGAGCTCCGTCGCGAGCTCGACGGGTTCAAGCCCCGCGCGGTGGGCTTCTCCGTCAACTACCTCGCCAACGTGCCCGAAGTCCTCGATCTCGCCCAGGAGATCAAGCGCCTGCTGCCGGAGTGCTTCGTCTTCGTGGGCGGGCACAGTGCCTCATTCATTGCGCCGGAGTTCCTGGACCATGCGCGCGGCGCCATCGACTGCGTCGTGCGGGGTGAGGGTGAAGTCATCGTGCCGCGCGTGCTGGACGCCATCGGCGATCGTGGACTCGAATCCCTCCCGGGCGTCCTGACGCCCCACGGCGCGGGGCCGAGCCCGACATTGCTGGAGGATCTCGATGCGTTCCTACCGGCCCGGGACCTGGCGCGCCGGCGGCACAAGTACTTCATCGGCGTCCTCGACCCGTGCGCCTCGGCCGAGTTCACGCGCGGCTGTCCGTGGGACTGCTCCTTCTGCAGCGCCTGGACGTTCTACGGCCGCAGCTATCGCAAGGCCTCGCCGGAGGCCGCCGCCGAGGACATCGCGACGATTCGCGAGCCGAACGTCTTCCTGGTGGACGACGTGGCCTTCATCCATGCCGAGGACGGCTTCGCGATCGGGAAGGAGATCGAGCGCCGAGGGATCCGGAAGGAGTACTACCTCGAGACCCGCTGCGACGTGCTCATCAAGAACCGCGAGGTCTTCGCCTACTGGAAGCGGCTCGGCCTGCACTACATGTTCCTCGGTGTCGAGGCGCTCGACGAAGAGGCGCTCAAAGCCCACCGGAAGCGGGCCACGCCCAACGAGAACCTCCGCGCGCTGGAGATCGCCCGCGAGCTCGACATCACGGTGGCGATCAACATCATCGCCGATCCCTCCTGGGACGAGGCCCGCTTCGCCGTCGTGCGGGACTGGGCGCTCACCGTGCCCGAGGTGGTGCACCTCACGGTGGCCACGCCCTATCCTGGCACCGAGATCTGGCTCACGGAGAGCCGCCAGCTCACCACTCACGACTACCGGCTCTTCGATGTCCAGCACGCGGTGCTGCCGACCAAGCTGCCGCTCCACCGGTTCTACGAGGAGCTGGTCAAGACCCAGGCCGTGATCAACCGCAAGCACCTGGGCTGGAGCGCCCTTCGGCAGTGCGCGATGGAGGCCACGCGGCTGCTGCTCAAGGGCCAGACGAATTTCGTCCGCATGCTCTGGAATTTCAGCGACGTGTACAACCCCGACCGCCAGTACGCCGACCACTTCAAGCCGGTGCGCTACGAGATGCGCCCGCCGCGGGCGCTGCACGGCATCAAGCCCACCAAGGCGGACCTCTACGTGCACATGCCCGCCGCCCAGAAGGTCGCGGGCGCCTAGTCCCGCGAGTCGGAAGTCCGTCCACCTGAGCCGAGGGTGAAGCCGGCGCCGCTCTCACCGGAACCATGGGCTTCGCTATCCGCGGGTGAGCGGCTTGTAGCGGATGCGGTGGGGCTGGTCGGCGGCGGCGCCCAGGCGCTTATGACGGTCGGCCTCGTAGTCTTCGTAATTGCCCTCGAACCAGACCGCCTTGCTGTCGCCCTCGAAGGCCAGCATGTGGGTGGCGATCCGATTGAGGAACCAGCGGTCGTGGCTGATGACGACCACGCAGCCGGCGAAGGCCAGGAGCGCGTCCTCGAGCGCGCGCAGGGTGTCGACGTCCAGATCATTGGTGGGCTCGTCGAGCAGCAGCAGGTTGCCGCCGCTCTTGAGCATGGTGGCCAGATGCACGCGATTGCGCTCACCGCCCGAGAGGTCTCCGACCCGTTTCTGCTGGTCGGAGCCCTTGAAGTTGAACGAGGCGACGTAGGCGCGCGAGGCCACCTGGCGGCTGCCCAGCTGGAGCTGCTCGGCGCCGCCTGAGATCTCCTGCCATACCGACTTCGCCGGGTCGAGCGCGTCGCGGCTCTGGTCCACGTAGGCGAGCCTGACGGTCTCGCCCACCCGCAGGGCGCCCCGGTCGGGCTTCTCCTGGCCGGTGATCATGCGGAAGAGCGTGGTCTTGCCCGCCCCATTGGGGCCGATCACGCCCACGATCCCGCCGCGCGGCAGATTGAACGAGAGGTCCTCGATCAGCAGCCGGTCGCCGTATCCTTTATATAGCGCCTCGGCCTGCACCACGATGTCGCCCAGCCGAGGTCCCGCCGGGATCACGATCTCGGCCTGCCCTTCGCGCTCCTTGCGGTCCTCGGCCAGCAGCTCCTCGTAGGATTGCAGGCGGGCCTTCGACTTGGCCTGCCGCGCGCGCGGGGACATCCTCACCCACTCCAGCTCCCGCTCGAGGGTCCGCTGGCGGGCCGACTCCTGCTTCTCCTCGACGGCGAGCCGCTGCTTCTTCTGCTCGAGCCAGGAGGAGTAATTGCCCTCCCACGGGATGCCGGCGCCGCGGTCGAGCTCGAGGATCCAGCCCGCGACATTGTCGAGGAAATAGCGATCGTGGGTGATGGCGACGACGGTGCCCGGGTAGTCCTTGAGGTAGCGCTCGAGCCAGGCCACGGACTCGGCGTCGAGGTGGTTGGTGGGCTCGTCGAGCAGGAGCATGTCCGGCTTCTGGAGCAGGAGCCGGCAGAGCGCCACGCGGCGCACTTCCCCGCCCGAGAGCGTCGCCACCTCCGCGTCCCCCGCAGGGCAGCGGAGGGCGTCCATGGCGATCTCGACGGTGCGATCAAGGTCCCAGCCGCCGCCCGACTCGATGGCGTCCTGGACGCGCGCCTGCTCCTCGAGCACCTTCTCCATCTCGTCCGGATCGAGCGGTTCGCCCAGCCGCGCGTTGATCTCGTCGAAGCGCGTGAGGAGCCCGCGCATCTCGGCCACGCCCTCCTCCACATTGCCGCGCGCGTCCTTGGCGGGATCGAGGCGGGGCTCCTGCGGCAGGTAGCCGATGCGCACGCCGTCGGCGGGCTTGGCCTCGCCCAGGAAGTCTTGGTCCACGCCCGCCATGATTCGCAGCAGCGTGCTCTTGCCCGCGCCGTTGGCGCCGAGCACGCCGATCTTGGCGCCGGGGTAGAAGGACAGCCAGATCCCCTTGAGGATCTCCCGCTTGGGCGGGACGACCTTCCGGAGATCCTTCATCGTGAAGATGAACTGATGCGCCATGGCCTTGGGATTATACCGGGCGTGCGCTTCTTTTCATTGACAAAGTGCCCCGCCGCCCCTATAAACAAGCGCCAACCCATGGCCCGCGCCAGGACATGACGCCACCCGCCGACTCGTCAATCTTGGCGGTTCGTGACCTCACGATGCGCTTCGGCGGAATCGTGGCCCTGGACGGCGTGTCGTTCGACATGGCGTCCGGCCAGATCGTCGGGCTCATCGGGCCCAATGGCGCCGGCAAAACCACGCTGTTCAACTGCCTCAACCGTCTCTACACCCCCCAGCGGGGCGACATTCTCTTCGAGGGCCGGTCCCTCCTGGGCGCCACGCCGTACCGGATCGCGGAAATGGGCATCGGGCGAACTTTTCAGAACCTGGCGCTGTTCTCTACGATGAGCGTGCTCGACAACGTCATGGTGGGCGTGCACAGCCGCACACGCAGCGATTTCGCCAGCAACGCGCTCAAGCTGCCGTGGGTCGGGAGGGAGGAAGGGGCCGCGCGGGAGGCCGCGATGGAGCTGATCGCTTTCCTCGGGCTCGAGCCCGTGATGCGCCATCCGGCGGCAGGGCTGCCGTTTGGGACCCTCAAGCGCGTCGAGCTGGCCCGCGCGCTGGCAAGCCGCCCGCGGCTGCTCCTGCTGGACGAGCCGGCGAGCGGGCTGAACCACGAGGAGGTGGCAGCGCTCGTGACGCTCGTGCGCGCCATCCGCGACCGGCGCGGCGTCACCGTGCTCCTGGTCGAGCACCACATGAACCTGGTCATGCAGGTCTCGGACAAGGTCGTCGTGCTGGACTTCGGCCGGAAGATAGCCGAAGGCCCGCCGGCCGCGGTGCAGAAGAATCCCGAGGTGATCCGGGCGTATCTCGGATCGGAGAACTGATGGCGGCGCTGCTGGAGGCGCGGAATCTCGAGGGCTCTTACGGCCGCACGAGAGTGCTCCACGGGCTGGACTTCGCCGTCGAGGAAGGCGGAATCACAGCCATCCTCGGCGCCAACGGCGCAGGCAAGACCACGACGCTGCGCGCCGTCACCGGCATGGTCAAGACGGCGGGCGAGATCCGCTTCGCCGACCAGCGCATCGACGGTCGGGCGACCGAGGACATCGCGCGGCTGGGCGTGGCGCATGTTCCCGAGGGGCGCGGCACCTTTTCCCAGCTCACCGTCGAGGAGAACCTGCGGCTGGGGGCTTACGGCCGCCGCGAGGCGCGCGAGCTCGGGCGCGAAATCGACCGCGTCTGCGGATACTTTCCTGTGCTGGCCGAGCGGCGGCGGCAGGCCGCCGGCACGCTCTCGGGCGGCGAGCAGCAGATGCTGGCCGTGGCGCGCGGGCTCATGCTGCGGCCGCGGCTGCTCCTGCTGGACGAGCCCTCGCTCGGACTGGCTCCCTTGGTCATCCACGAGATCTTCAGGATCGTGCGCGCCATCAACCAGGAGGAGCGCGTCAGCGTGCTCCTCGTCGAGCAGAACGCGTCCATCGCACTGGCGCTGGCCGACCACGCCTATCTGCTCGAAACGGGCCGCGTCGTCATGTCGGGCGCGGCCGCGGACCTCCGGAAAGACGACGCAATCCGGCGTTCCTACATGGGCTACTGATGGAGATCCTCATCCAGCAGGTGGTTTCCGGACTCGCGACGGGCGGGATCTACGCCAGCCTGGCGCTGGCGCTCGTGATGATCTACCAGGCGACGGACGTCGTGAACTTCGCCCAGGGCGAGATGGCCATGTTCAGCACCTACCTCTGCTGGTCCTTGCTGCAGGCCGGGCTGCCCTACTGGGTCGCCTTCTTCGGCACTCTGGTGATCGCCTTCGTGGGCGGCATCCTCATCGAGCGCGTGATCATCCGCCCGGTGGAGAACGCCCCGATCCTGACCATCGTCATCGTCTGCATCGGCCTGCTGGTCATCCTCAATAGCGTGGCCGGCTGGATCTACTCCTACATCCAGAAGCCGTTCCCGACGCCCTTCCCCGGGGAGCCCATCAAGATCGGAAATATTTTCCTCGGCAAGCACGACCTGGGCGAGATTTGCGTAACGCTCCTGGTTCTCGTCCTGCTCTTCATCTTCTTCCGCTACACGACCCTGGGGCTCGCCATGCGCGCCGCCGCTCAAAATCCGCTCTCGAGCCGGCTCGTGGGCATTCAAGTGGGCTGGATGCTGGCGCTGGGCTGGGGACTGGCGGCGGCGGTGGGCGCGGCTGCGGGCATGATGGTCGCGCCCATCGTTTTCCTCGATCCGAACATGATGGGCGGCATCCTCATCTACGCCTTCGCCTCGGCCACTCTCGGCGGCTTCACGAGCCCCGGCGGCGCCGTGGTGGGCGGCCTCCTGGTCGGCGTGATCGAGAACCTGGTGGCGACCTACGTGAGCTTCATCGGCACCGAGCTCAAGCTTACGGTGGCGCTGGCGCTCATCATCATGGTGCTGCTCTTCCGGCCCAGCGGTCTCTTCGGCCGCGTCACCGTGCGGCGGGTCTGATCATGGACTCTCGTTCAGCCCGGCTCACTGGCCTCCTCGTCCTCCTGGCGGCGGCCTGCGCCCTGCCCTTTCTCATGAGCGGCTTCCGTCTCTTCCAGTTCACCCAAGTCTTCATTTACGCCATGGCGCTGCTCGGCCTGAACATCCTGACGGGCTACAACGGCCAGATCTCGCTCGGGCACGGCGCCTTCTACGCGCTGGGCGCCTACACGACCGCGATTCTCATCGACAAAGCCGGCGTGAACTATGCGCTCACGATCCCGGCCGCCGGCCTGCTCTGTCTGGTCGCGGGCTTTCTCTTCGGCATTCCCGCGCTGCGGCTCGAGGGGCTTTACCTCGCGCTGGCCACCTTCTCCCTCGCCCTGGCCATCCCTCAGATCCTCAAGTACTTCGAGCACTGGACCGGCGGATCGCAGGGCATCGTCCTCTCCAAGCCCAAGGCCCCGTGGGGTTTGCCACTGACGCGCGACCAGTGGCTCTACTACGTCACCCTCGCCGTCCTGGTCGTGCTCTTCGTACTTGGCCGGAACCTGCTTCACGGCCGGGTTGGCCGGGCGCTCATCGCCATCCGCGACAACCCGATCGCCGCCGAGGCCATGGGCATCAACAGCGCGCTGTACAAGTCGCTGGCCTTCGGCGTGAGCGCCGCCTATACTGGCGTGGCCGGGGCGCTCTCGGGCGTGGCCATCGCTTTCGTGGCTCCCGACACCTTCAACGTGTTTCTCTCCATTACTTTTCTCGTGGGCATCGTGATCGGCGGACTGGCCTCGATCTCGGGGGCCATCTT
Organism: Candidatus Methylomirabilota bacterium; assembly: GCA_046727155.1. GTDB lineage: Bacteria > Methylomirabilota > Methylomirabilia > Rokubacteriales > CSP1-6 > DASSSH01. Next base: position 23,033 of record JBKPCB010000025.1, read on the forward strand.
CGGTGCCCTGTTCATCCAATTCGTGCCCAACTGGGCGCAGGACATTTCCAAGGCCGCGCCCTGGGCGATTTATGGCATCTTCTTGATCGTGTTCATGTACGTCGCCCCCCGCGGCATCTCGGGCTCTCTCCGGCTCGCCTGGAGCCGGCTCGTCCGACCCAAACGCTGAACAGGAGGACATCATGACCGGCAGACTGCGCTTCCTCGCTCTCGCCCTCGCACTGGGGCTGGTGCTGCCCATGGCCGCGCTGGCGGCCGATCCCGGGGTGACCGCCACCGAGATCAAGATCGGCCACACCAACCCGTACAGCGGCAACCTCTCCGCATACGGCACCATCGGCAAGGCCATCGCCGCCTACTTCAAGAAGGTCAATGACGAAGGCGGCGTCAACGGGCGGAAGATCAACTTCATCTCCTATGACGACGGCTACCTGCCGCCCAAGACCGTGGAGATGGCGCGCAAGCTCGTCGAGTCAGACCAGGTGCTGCTGCTCTTCAACACGCTCGGCACGCCACCCAATAGCGCCATCCACAAGTACATGAACGAGGAGAAGGTGCCCCATCTCTTCGTGGCCACGGGCGCCACCAAGTGGGGCGATCCCAAGAACTTCCCCTGGACCATGGGCTGGCAGCCCAACTACCAGGTCGAGGGAAAGATTTACGCGCAGTACGTCCTCAAGAACCTTCCCAATGCCAAGGTCGGCATCCTGTATCAGAACGACGACTATGGGAAGGACTACCTCAAGGGCTTCAAGGACGGCCTCGGCGACGTCGCCAAGAAGCTCATCGTGCTCGAGCAGAGCTACGAGGCCACCGACGCCACGGTGGACAGTCAGATCGTCAACTTGAAGAACAGCGGCGCCAACGTATTCTTCAACATCACGATCCCGAAATTCGCCGCGCAGGCCATCAAGAAGTCTCACGACATCGGTTGGAAGCCCACCCACTTCCTCAACAACGTCTCCTCGTCGGTCAGCGCTGTCCTCAAGGTGGCGGGCATCGAGGCCTCCAAGGGCCTCATCACGGTCCTCTACACCAAGGACCCGACGGATCCCCAGTGGAAAAACGATCAGGGCTTCAAGGATTGGCTCGCCTGGATGAAGAAGTACTACCCTGAGGGCAATGTCGAGGACGGCTTCAACGTCTACGGCTACTCGGTGGCGCAGACGATGGTCCAGGTGCTCAAGCAGTGCGGCAATGACCTGTCGCGGGCCAATGTGATGAAGCAGGCGGCGAACCTCAAGAACTTCACGGTGCCGATGCTGCTGCCCGGCATCAAGATCAACACCAGTCCGACAGACTTCTACCCGATCGAGCAGGAGCAGCTCGCCAAGTTTGACGGCGAGCGCTGGGCGCTCTTCGGCGAGATCTACGACGCGAGCAAGAAGTAGCGGCCGCGCGGCGCATCAGACACGAACGGCCGGCGGGGCTTCCCGCCGGCCGTTTTGCGTTTCGGGTGCAGGCTAGTTGCGCGCGGCGGTGCCCAGCTGGGACGGGGCGCTGGTCAGGGCCGCCCGCGTATCCACGTTGGCATGGGCCAGGTCCACGGTGACGCGCAGCGCGCGCAGGCCCGGGACTCCCTGCAGCTCCTCGAGCTCCAGCTCCTCGACGGCGGGCATGAGGTAGCCCAGCTTGCGCAGGTAATCGATGTATCCCCGGTACTCCGCCGCCTCGCCGCCCTGGGAGTAGACGATGGCGATCTTGCCGGGCTGCGTCAGCCGCTCGCTCGTGCCGTTGATGATGGCCTTGTCGATCCGCTTCTTGATGATCTCGTAGCGCACGTTGTAGGCCCCGTCCACGTCGAAGCGCTTCTCGTCGAAGCGGAACCGGATGGACAGCGGCGCGTGCTGGACGAGGATGAGATTGGTCACCTCCAGCGGCACCGTCAGGCGCTCCTTGAGCCGCTCGGCGCAGCGGGCCGCGCCGCAGGCGACCATGAGCTGCCAGAGCCGCAGGTTGCGGAGATAGAGCGGATCGTACCGCCCGTCCTCGATCAGCGAGGCGCCCACGTAGATGCTGTAGTCGACGCCGTCGGTCCGCTGTTTCTCGAAATAGTGGGGGAACATGGCCTGGGCGGCCTGCTCCTCCATGTCCACGTAGGACGAGATCGAGTCGTTGATGAGGGTGATGCTCTCTTCGAAGACCTTGCGCTGCTTGTACAGCGCGCCCAGCTGCGGGTCGAGCGCGCGCCGGTAGGCATCGATGCGCTCGCGGATCTCGGGCCCGAAGGTGCCCAGGTGGTCGAAGAGCGGCTCGATCTCGCGACGGAGGAAGCCGATCAATGCCAGCTCGTCTCCCGAGCGCAGCGTCACCTCGAGCTCGGCGGCATGGCCGTCGATGCGGTGGGCGAGCTGGTCGAGGATCGGCAGGCGGCGTGCGTCGTGGGCGGCGCGGACGACCTCACGGGCCAGCGTGAGCTGGGCCAGCAGGTCCGACTGGATCGCCCACGCGCGATGGGTGGAGGAGCCGCGGATGTCCGACAGCGCGTAGAGCGGGTGCACCTCGCGAAAGACGATGGGCTCGATCTCGCCGGGATCCGCTCCGGCCGTGATCATCCGGCGGTCCATGCTGTCCATGACGGCCTTGCGGAAGCGCCACTCCACCACCGGATGGATGGCCGTGAACTTGTCCTTGATCAGGGCCTGCAGCCGGCCGTTCAGCTCGTCCACGCTCCGCTTCACCGCCATCGCGAACAGGGGCAGGATTTCCTCGAGCTTGGGCGCGTGGGTGGCGTTCAGGTCCCCCGCGTCCGGCGAGAGCAGCTCGAAGGTCCCGATCACCGCGTCCTGGTAGACGAGGGGCGCCACGATGACGTTCCGCGCGCCGTGCTGGAGGATCGCGTCTTCCACGCACGTCCGGCCCGGCCACTCTTCCAGATCCTCGATGATGAGGGGGCGCCGCTCCAACACGGCGCGCTCGAAGATCGAGCCCGCGAAGTCCGATGTCTTGTGGTGGACCGAATCCGCGAAGATGCACGCGTGCTCGAGCCGGAGGCCCGAGTTGAGCTTGAGGACCCGGTCACCGTCGATGGCGGCAAGGGCGAGATTCAACTTCGGGCGGCGGAACAGCGTCCGGAGCTTTTCCTGGAGGGCCAGGAAGCGCGTCTCCGAGACGATGGACTCCTTGTCGATCAGGTCCCGCTTGAGCGCAGAAACCACTTCCTGGTCGGTGACGTCGATCTCTTTCATGACGGAGAAGCCGCGGAAGCGGAAGCTCGCCGGCGGCAGCAGCTCCTGCAGCACGTCGACATCGGTGATCCGAGATTGCAGGCGCTGCCGGGCACGGGCATCGAGCACCGGCGCCGGCCCGACCGTCTCGACCTCGAGGAATCGCAGGTCGAAGCGCCCTTTGAAATGGCGGTCGAGCCCGGTCTCGGGGTCGGTGAAGGTGAAGACCAGCGGATAATCCACGTCCAGCTCGATGTCATAGACGCGCTTCAGGATGAGCGAGTAGGCGTTGAGCATCCGCCTCCTGGCCAGCGCCTCTGCGTCGAGATTGACCCGGCCGCGCGGCGTGCCGTCGGGGCCGAGGACGGTACGCATAAAGGACGGCGTTGCGTAGAAGCCCTGCGGATAGAACGGGAACACCGCAGCGCCGAGGTCCTCCTCCCAGGACGCGGGCGGGAAGATGGCGGTCATCAGGGCCGCGAGCAGATCCTGATGAGCGGCGAGCCGGTCGGGATCGAGCACGGGCTGGGCCAGCTCGGGCGCCTGGCGGAGCCGCTCCTGAATGGCGCGAGCCATCGCGCCCTGGGCGCTGTCCTCGCGGGCGGCCTGCTCCCAGTAAGCCACCAAGGGCGCCAGGCTGAATTCGCAGGCGAAGGGGAACCCTTCCCTGACCTTCCCCAAGAGAGACCGCAGTTCCGTCGAAGAGGTCGGCTGGTCGCTCATATCAGTTGATTAGAGGCCGAAACGGGCCCGTGGGATGCAGGCCCGGCGGCTTCAGGGACCCTGGATGGTCTCGAAGGCCGGGGTGATGGTCGCCCCCGAAGGCAGGGGCCAGCATGCGCGCGGCGCGGTGTCGGATTCCGCGCAGGCGACCAAGACGGGGGCATCGGTCTGACTCATCTTCGAGCCGTGGACATTGGCCACGATCAGATAGACCACGATGATGATACCCGCCACCACGAGCGTGCCGATGGCGATGGCCGTGAGGATGTCGAAGGCGTCCGCCCGGGCGGGAGTGGCCAAGGTCAGCGCGAGGGCCAGCACCAGCACCAGGGCGATCAAACGGAACGCCGGGTGATGGGTCCACATGGCCCTAGTCTACTCCAGCCCCCCCAGAAAACCGCAAGAGGAATCCGGCGGCGCTTGACGCCTGCCCATAGGCCGGGCAGTATCGGTCGGGATGGTCCGACCGCGCCTGCTCGAGTGGCAGTGGAGCGATTACTCGGCCAAGCACCGCGATCGCGCCAACCTTCTCCTCCACATCGTGGCGGTTCCGCTCTTCCAGATCGGCACGCTGATCCTCGCGACCGCCGCGCTCACGACGTCCGGCGCCGCCGCGGCCGTCGCCCTCGTCTGCATGGCGGCGGCACTCATGATCCAGGGCCGCGGGCACAAGCTCGAGCGCGAGACGCCGACGCCGTTCGAGGGCCCCGCCGACTTCGTCAGCCGCTTCGTCGCCGAGCAGTGGGTGACCTTCCCGCGCTTTGTCCTGTCGGGCTCCTGGTACCGCAACCTCACAGGCGCCGGCAGGCCATGAGCGGATGATCCTCCGCCCCGCAGCCTACGCCTTCGTATTCTGCGCCGGCGCGGCAGCGCTCTCGTGGGAGCTGCTCTGGCAGCACTTCGCGGCGCTCGCCCTCGGCGTGTCGGCGGGCGGCACGGCCATCGTGCTCGCGACGACGATGGCGGGGATGACGATCGGCTCGCTCGCATGCGGCTCCCTCCTGGCGGGACGCAGCGTGCAGAAGCCGCTCTGGCTCTATGTCGCGTGCGAGGCCGTCATCGGCATCACCGGGCTGGCGCTCGAGCCGGGCTTCCGCGCGCTCGAGCGCCTCGACGTCTCCGCCTACCACGCAATGGCCGCCGCCGCCCCCGTCGTGCACGCGCTGGGCGTCGCGCTCCTGCTCAGCCCCGCGACGCTCGCCATGGGCGCCACGCTCCCCGTCCTGGGCCTCATCGCCGACCGGCACCGACTCTCGCTCGCCGCGCTGTACGGCACCAATATCGCGGGCGCGTCGATCGGCGTGCTCGCGCTGGCGTTCGCCGTGATTCCCACCCTTGGCATCCACGTGACGGTGGGGCTCGCGTCCTCGGTGAATCTCGCGGTGGCCGCCGCGTGCGGCGCGCTCGCGATGCGCGCCCTCGGCCACGCCGGCGGGAGCGAGCAGTCCAGCGCTCCCGCCGCCGACCCGCCGTTCCCCTTCCCCGCCGCCTGCGCCGTGGCGTTCACGACGGGGCTCGCGACGTTCGCGCTCGAGGTCGCCTGGTTCCGTTCCTTGCGGGCCACGTTCCACAGCGGCACCGACGCCTTCGCCGTCCTGCTCTTCTCCGTGCTCCTGCCGCTCGCCTTGGGCGCGCATGTCGCCCCGTGGCTCCGCCGCCGGCACGTGGCGCTCCCGTGGGTGCTTGCGGCCGCGGGCATTCTCGTCCTTGCCGCGACCACGCCCATCGATCGCCTCGACCAGCTCGTGCCAGTGCCGCCGTCGTACTGGCCGCGCATGGCGATGTGGACGCTTCTCTCGCTAGCCCTCATCGGGCCCTCGGTCGCGCTCCTCGGCGCCTCGCTGCCATGGCTGCTCGAGGTCTTCGAGGGCCCGCATCGCCAGGGACGCCTCTACGGCATCAACGCGGTGGGCGCCGTCGTAGGATCCCTCGGCGCGGCTTGGGGCCTTCTGCCGCTCGTCGGCACGGCCGCGTCGGCACGGCTGGCGGGCGCGACCCTCGTCGTCGCCGGCTCGGCTCTCCTGCGCGGTCGAAGCCGCGCGCTGGCGGCAGCCGCCCTCGTCATCACCTTCGCGGCGTCAACGCTGTCGGACTCCGGCGTGGGGACGAAGCGCGCGCGCTGGTGGGGCGACCGCTCGGGCTACCGCGTCCTGGCGCACGAGGAGGGCCCCGACGTGTCGACGAGCGTGCTCGAGCGCCGCGCCGACAAGGCGCGCGTCCTGCTCATCGACGGCTTCCCCGCGTCCGTCGAAAACCTCCGCGGCGCGCACTACATGACGTGGATGGGCCGCCTGCCGATGCTGCTCGCGACGGACCCCCAGCGCGCGCTCGTCATCTGCTTCGGGACGGGCCAGACCGCGCACGGGGTGCTCGACGAGGGGCCCGCGCGCCTCGATCTCGTCGACATCAACAAGGCCGTCTTCACCGACGCGGATCTGTTCGAGAGCAACCATGGCGTGCTCAAGGACCCGCGGGCGACCGCCATCGTCATGGATGGCCGCGCGTGGCTGCGGCGCACCGACGCGGTCTACGATGTGATCACCCTCGAGCCGATGCCGCCCACCTTCGCGGGCGTCAATGCCCTGTACTCGCGCGAGTTCTACGCGATCGCGAGCGCGCGCATGCGTGACGGCGGCGTCATCGCGCAGTGGCTCCCGTTCCATCTCCTGTCGCCCGCGGACGCGTTCCACATCGCGGCGGCGCTCGTCGCCGTCTTCCCCGACGCCGTCCTGTGGATTGATCCGGTGTCGACGACCGGCATCCTTCTCGGGCGCAAGGGCCAGGCCAACCCGCCCCTCGGCCAGCGCTGGCCCGGCTTTCTCCGCCGCCGGCTCGAGCGCGGCCTCGACGAGCAGCAGGTCCGTGCCGCCCTGAGGCTCACGCCCGACGCCCTCGCCCGCTACGCCTCGCTCGGCGCTCCCGTGACGGACAACAATCAGGTGCTGGCCTATGGGAGCGCGAGCGCTCTCGTCGGCCTCGACCGGAGCGCGGAGCTGCAGAAGGCGCAGGAGTGGTTCGTGGAGCTCGCGGCAAGCGGCCGGGCGCTGCGGTGACGCGCGATCCGGCAGCCCGGCGCGGCCCTCAGTATGCCCGGCGGGGCGTCAGCGCCGCCAGGACGATGGCCACCACCAGGAGCGCCGGGACGTCGCCGATCAGGTGGCCGCGCTCCATCGGGTCCCTGTATGCCTGGACTGCCATGATGCCGGCGTGCACGAGGCTCGACCAGACGGTGAACCAGATGAGGCTCCTGTGCGCCAGCGGATCTCTCGACGCGATCAGGAGAAAGATCCCGAGCGTCGCGTAGATCCCGATGATCATCATCAGGTAGTGCGAGTGCCCCTGTCCCCACGTCCAGCCTGAGGGCCACAGGACTCCCAACGGGTAGATGGCGAAGATGAAGATCAGGCCGACGGCGACGAGCACGACGCGAAGAGGACCGAGACGGCTGGCGTCCGCCATTGCGCGCTCCTCCTTTCGGGCCCGCCGCGCGGGCCCGGGTCAGAACACGGCGATCGGATTGACGGGCGAGCCCGTGACGTTGCTCAGGCGCAGCGGACAGACGGCGAGGAGAAACTCCCAGCGCTTGCGCTGGACGCAGGCCTGGGCAAGGTCCTCGAGGTTGGCATTGTCGATGAGCCAGAGCCCCATCGCCACCAGGCAGACCACGTGGAAGGAATTGCCCATGGCGGGATAGGGCGGCGGGTGGATGTCATTGTGGGTGTCGGTGCCGATCATGGCCACCCCGCGCTCCCTGAGCCAGGGACAGCTCGAGACGTGGATGGCCGGCGAGCCGGCCTTGAGCGGATGCACCGGCCCCTCCGCGATCCGGCGCCCGTAATAGCCCGTGCGCACCAGCAGGATGTCGCCCGACTCCACCCGCACCGCGGCCGCCTTCTCCGCGGCCTCGAGGTCCTCGGGCATCACACCCTGCCCCGGCTCCATCCACTTCACGCCGCGGGTGCGGGGGATATCGAGCAGCACGCCGCGGCTCACCACGCCGTGGCGCAGCGCCTCGACGGAGTTGACCGTGGCGCCTTCGCGCGAGGTCACCAGGCTCGAGGGCCGGCCATTGTAGAACTTCCCGTCCCAGAAGTAGTGCGGCGGGGCGTCCACGTGGGTGACGGTGTAGCCGTGGAAGACCATGCCGATGAACTCGGCGGCGCCGCGGCGCTGGAGATTCCGCTCGGGCGAGTCGTGCTCCCGTCCCTCGCCCGAGTCCACCATGAAGCGCAACGGCTGGAATGAGGTATCGGCGGTGATGTCGGTGACCAGCGGCCGGGCGCAGGTCACGCTCACGCCCTCGCGCACGAGCCCGGCCGCCTGGATGCGCTTGGCCGGCGTGATCAGGTTGACGGTGCCGAGCTCGTCGTCCTTGCCCCAGCGGCCCCAGTTGGACAGCGTGCGCAGGTAGTCACGGACCTGCGCCTCTGTGGGCGGAGCGGTCGGCACCGCTACTTCATCTCACCGGAGTAAATCTTCATGACGGTCGACAGGAAGGCGAGCGCCTTGTCCCGCGGCCGCTGGAAGGAGTTGCGGCCGATAATGGAGCCGAAGCCACCGCCGTCGCGAATGCCCCGGCACTCCTCGTAGAACGTCTCGTCGTTTTCCTTGGTGGCGCCACCAGAGAAGATGACGATGCGCCGGCCATCGAAGGCCGACTGCACCACGTGGCGCACGCGGTCGGCCAGGGTCGAGCGGGGCACGTTGGCCTTCTCGATGGCCTTCTTGGCCTCGGGCTGCTCGATGTGATCGGTCGGGGGCTTGACCTTGATGACATGCGCGCCC
>JBKPCB010000026.1:0-35275 GCA_046727155.1 Candidatus Methylomirabilota bacterium
GCGGACCGCGCGCGCGAGGCGGCGCTTGCGGCCGGCATCGATCCGGGCCGGCGCGCCGAGACGCTGTCGCTGGCTGAGTTCGCCCGCCTCGCCGAGCAGGCGCGGTGAGCGCGCTCGAGCCGGGGTTTTTTGGCCGCGGCGAGGCCGGATGGTAGGATGAAAAGGCCGCTGTGAACACTATTTACCGACCAGAGCCCGTTCCGATCGACATTGCTGCCGAACCGGCCGTCCGCCTCATCCCGCTTGGCGGGCTGGGAGAGATTGGGCTGAACATGATGCTCGTCGAATCGGGCGAGGACATCGTCGCGGTGGATTGCGGCCTGCTCTTCCCCGACGACGAGATGCCGGGCGTGGACTACGTGATCCCGGACTTCTCCTATCTCCAGCAGCGGCGCGAGGCCTTCCGGGCCGTGGTGCTCACCCACGGCCACGAGGACCACATCGGCGCGCTGTCATACCTGCTGCGCGATTTCCCCGTGCCCGTCTACGGCACGCCGCTCACCCTGGCCATCGCGCGGCATCGGCTCGCCGAGCATGGCGTGCTGGAGAAGGCCGATCTCCGGCCCTATCAGCCGGGCGAGGAGATCCGGATCGGCGGCTTCACCATCGTCCCGATCCGGGTCACGCATTCCATCGCCGACGGCATCGGGCTGGCGATCGAGACGCCCGTGGGCACGGTGATCCACACGGGCGATTTCAAGCTCGATCCACGCCCTGTGGACGCCCAGCAGCCCGACTACTCGAAGTTCAAGGCGCTTGGGGAGAAGGGCGTCCTCGCGCTCTGCTCCGATTCGACGAACGTGGGCCGGCCGGGCCGCACCGGATCGGAGACCGAGGTGGGCGCGGCGCTGGCCAGCCGTTTCGCGGAGGCACCCGGCAGGATTATCGTGGCCACCTTCGCCTCGCACATCCACCGGATCCAGCAGGTCCTCGATCTGGCGGCCAAATGCCACCGGCAAGTCGCCCTGCTCGGCAAGAGCATGGTCGCCAATGTCGCAGTCGCTTCGGAGCTGGGCTATCTCAAGGTGCCCGAGGGGCTGATCATCTCGCTCGAAGATCTGGCCGGACTGTCGCGCGCCCGCCAGGTCATTCTCTCCACGGGTAGCCAGGGCGAGACCAATTCGGCCATCGCCCTGATCGCCGCGGGCGAGCACAAGTATGTCCAGGCGGGTCCGGGAGACCTCGTGATCTTTTCCTCCCGCGTCATCCCCGGCAATGAGCGCGTCATCGGCCGCGCCATCAATGCCCTGTTCCGGCTGGGCGCCGAGGTGCTCTGGGAGGATGTGGCCTTCGTCCACGTCTCGGGCCACGCAAGTCAGGAGGACCTCAGGGACATGCTGGCCCTGACGCGGCCGCGCTACTTCGTGCCCGTCCACGGCGAGTACCGGCATCTCCTCCAGCACGCGCGCCTCGCGGAAAGCGCCGGCATTCCCAGAGACCGCATCTTCCTCATCGAGGACGGTCTCGGGCTCGAGCTCACTAAATCGGGCGCGCGCGTGCTGGGCGGCTACCCGGCCGGCCGTGTGCTGGTGGACGGCAAGGTCGTCGGCGATGTCGGCGCGGTGGTGCTGCGCGACCGCCAGCTCCTCGCCGAGTCCGGCATGCTGGTGGTCGCGCTGACGATAGACAAGACCACGGGCGCGGTGGTCGCGGGACCGGAGATCGCCTCCCGCGGGTTCGTCTACATGAAGGAGGCGGACGAGCTCATGGAGGAGGTCAAGGCGGCCGTGCGGGATGCCTTCGCGGCGCGCGAGGAGCTCGAGGTGGTGGACAAGGAGCTGATCGGCGCGATGGTGCGCAGCGCGGTGCGGCGCTTCATCAACCAGCGCTTCCAGCGCAAGCCGGTGGTCCTGCCCGTGATCCTGGAGATCTGATGGCCGACAAGACGGCGGCGGTGAAGCTCGAGGACACGCGGGAGCCCCGCGAGGCGGCTTCAGCGGATGCCCCGGCGCGCAAGCGCATAGCCCGGAAGCCCAAGCGCGAGCCTGGCCGATGGGTGCGCGAGGCCAAGGGCATTCTGGCCCTGGCCCTGGCGGGCTTCTGCTTCGTGGCGCTCTACGCCTTCGATCCGGCGCTGCATCCCATGGATCAGTCGAGCCCCGTCGGTCCCGTCGGCGCCTGGCTCGGCTGGAGCTCGTTCTGGGCCTTCGGTTATGCGGGCTATCTCTTCCCGCTGCTGCTGGCGCTGTACGGGACGTCTGCCTTCGTGAGGCCGCGCATTGCCACCGGCTGGCCCGCGCTGGTCGGGCTCGGGCTGCTGCTGATCAGCGTCACGGGCATCCTGGCGCGGGCCTCCGACACGCTGTCGGAATACCACCTCCATCGCGGCGGCGTGATGGGCTGGGGCGTGTCGGAGGCCCTCCGGGTCTCCGTGGGCACCGTCGGCACATGGCTGGTGCTGCTCGCCGTCATCCCCGTCGGGGTGCTCTTCGTTACCCAGATCTCCTACGGCGTCCTCTCGCGCGCCCTCGGCGCCCGATTGGGCAGGCTGAGGCCGCCGGTGAAGAAGGGCCGCGGCCCGACGCAGGAGGAGCTGCCGCTCCTGGCCGCCGTGCCGCCCGGCGGCTGGCCCGCGCCCGAGGACAAGCCTGTGGTCCCGCCGCCCTTCGTGGTCAAGGAACCGGCCAAGCCCAAGTCGAGTCTCGTCCAGAAAGGGCTGGCCTGGCAGGAGACGTTCGACTTCGGCAAGGGCGGGGCCCAGTCCTTCCAGCTGCCGCCCGTGGGGCTTCTTGCCGCGCCGCCAGCGTCCTCGCTGGCGCGAACGCGCGAGGAGCTCGAAGCCAATGCCAATATCCTGAAAAAGAAGCTCGCCGACTTCGGCGTGGACGGCCATATCGTCCAGGCCAGCCCGGGGCCCGTCATCACCTCGTATGAGTTCGAGCCGGCGGCGGGCGTGAAGGTGAGCCAGGTGGTGAACCTGGCCGACGACCTGGCGCTGGCCATGAAAGCCGCGGCGGTGCGCATCGTAGGGCCGATTCCCGGCCGCGGCACGGTGGCCGTCGAAGTGCCGAATCCCGACATCGCGATGGTGTACCTGCGGGAGATCCTGGTGAGCGCCGAGTTCGCCGAATCAAAGGGCAAGCTGCCGCTGGCCCTCGGCAAGGACACCACGGGCAATCCGGTGGTCTCCGACCTCACGACCATGCCGCACCTGCTGATCGCCGGCTCCACCGGCAGCGGCAAGAGCGTGGGGCTGAACACCATGATCTGCTCGCTCCTCTACAAGGCGACGCCGGCGGACGTGCGGTTCCTGCTCATCGACCCGAAGCGGTTGGAGCTGGGCGTCTACGAGAGCATCCCGCATCTGCTGGCGCCCGTGGTTACCGACGCCAAGGAGGCCGCGGCCCGGCTCAAGTGGATCGTGGGCAAGATGGATGAGCGCTACAAGCTGCTGCAGGGCAAGGCGGTGCGGAGCATCGAGGGTTACAACAAGGAAGTGCCGCCCGAGGAGAAGCTGCCGTACTGGATCGTGGTGGTGGACGAGCTGGCCGACCTCATGATGGTCTCGGCCGGCGAGGTGCAGAACTCGCTCGTGCGCCTGGCGCAGATCGCCCGCGCCGTCGGCATCCATCTGATCATCGCCACGCAGCGGCCGTCCGTGGACGTGGTCACCGGGCTCATCAAGGCCAATTTTCCGACGCGCATCGCCTTCCAGGTCGCCTCCAAGGTCGACTCGCGCACCGTGCTCGACGCCAACGGGGCCGAGCAGCTCCTGGGCCGGGGCGACATGATCTTCGTGCCGCCCGGGGGCGGCCGCCACATGCGCGTTCACGGCTCGTGGGTCGCGGACAAGGAGGTCAAGGCGGTGTGCGACTTCCTGCGCAAGCAGGGCGCGGCCGTCTATGAGAAAGTGGAATTGCCCGTCGCCGCGGAGGGCGGCGGGGGCGACGACGCCGACCGCGACGACATTTACTGGGATGCCGTGAATCTCGTGATCGCCCAGCGGGCCGCGTCCATCTCCTTCCTCCAGCGGCGGCTGGGGCTCGGCTACCCCAAGGCCGCGCGGTTCATCGACATGATGGAGCAGGATCGGATCATCGGGCCGGGACAGGGCGCCAAGCCGCGCGAGATCCTGGTCGGCCCCGAGTATCTCTCCAAGCGGGGAAGGTGAGATGAGGATGACTTGCCCCTCACCCCGACCCTCTCCCCAGAGGGGAGAGGGAGTTCGGAACCCTCGCCCGCGGTATGCGTTGCTCGCGCTACTCTTCGCCCTCGTAACCGCGGCGCCGGCCACGGCCCAGGAGCTGGATCAGGTCGTGGCAGGGCTCGAAGCCACCTACGGCAAGTTTAGCGATTTGCGCGCCGAGTTCAGCCAGGTGGCGCACAACAAGAGCCTCGGCCAGGACATCAAAGCGGAGGGCGTCGTCTATCTCAAGAAAGGCGGCAAGATGCGCTGGGACTACAAGCGCCCCTCGCCCCAGCAGATCATCTCCGACGGCGCGTCGCTCTGGGTCTACACGCCTGAGCTGAACCAGGTCAACAAGGGTAGCGCCCCCAAGGCGCTCGCAGGACCCGCGGGAAGCTTCCTCGCCGGTCTCGGCAAGGTGCGCGAGGAGTTCAAGGTCGTTCGGTTCCTCAACCCGGCGGCCAAGCTGGACGCCTCGGGCCGGCCGGTGCTCGACCTCACTCCCAAATCGCCCTCGCCCATGCTGACGCGGCTGGTGCTGACGGTGGACCCGAAAGACTACGTGGTTCGGCAGGCGGTGATCTACGACCAGTTCCAGAACACGGTCACCATGGCCTTCAGCAAGGTCACGCTCAACGCGGGGCTCAAGGACGAGCTCTTCACCTTCACGCCGCCCAAGGGCGTCTCCGTCGTGCCGCTGGAGTCGCAGTAGAGAAGCGGGCGCGGAGGAAGCCATGGCCGCCGAGAACAGCTTCGACATCGCGTGCAAGATCGACATGCAGGAGGTCGCCAACGCGATCAACCAGGCCCGGCGCGAGATCGAGACGCGCTACGATCTCAAGGGCGGCAAGCACGAGATCGCCCAGGAGAAGATGGATCTGATCATCACCTCGACGGATGACATGAAGCTCAAGGCGGTGCTCGACATTCTCCAGTCCAAGCTCCACCGGCGGGGCGTCGACCTCAAGGCCCTGACCATCCACGATCCGGAGGCCGCCGCGGGCGGGGCGGTGCGCCAGAAGATCACGCTCCAGGACGGCGTGCCCATGGAGAAGGCCAAGGAGATCGTGCGCCTCATCAAGGACTCGAAGGTCCGGGTCCAGGCCTCGATTCAAGAGAAGCAGGTGCGGGTGAGCGGCAAGAACCGCGACGACCTGCAGGCCATCATCGCCCTGATCAAGGGCAAGGAGCTCGGCATCGCGCTGCAATTCACGAATTACCGATCTACGTAGCCGGCTCCCGCCGCCCTCCATCCTGCTCCGCTTCTCGCCTGAAGTCCGTCGTTGACGCGGCTGGTGCGCCACCCTGTGCGGCCAGACTCGGATAGCAGCGCTCGAAGGTCTCCATGATGGCGGCCACGGGGACGTCGGCTGCCGGGCCATGGTCGCGGATGTACTCCATGTGGCGCCTGCCGCTGAGATCGTATGGGTGGAGGAGCGCGTCTTCGCGCCCATCGAATTCGAGCGTGCGAACCCCGAAGCGCGCGCAGAGGCCACCGTCGAAGGCCGGAGTTGCCTTGACCCACTTGCCTGCGAGAAAGAGCTCCGCGTAGCCGTGGTAGTAGAACGTGTCGGTTCCCATGAGCCGGCGCAGGCGCGGCGTCGTCAGGTGATTGCGGACGTCGGCAAACCCCACGCGGGCCGGGATGCCCGATGCCCGGGCTGCGGCGGCCAGCAGGGCGGCCTTGGCCACGCAGAACCCGGATCCTCTGGCGAGGCAGGCGCTCGCTCGAAACGTCTCGAGTGAGCGGAAGTCGCAGTACGGCGTGTAGACGATGCCGTCCCGGACAGCGTTATAGAGCCGCACGGCCTTGGCAATGTCGTCCGTCGCGCCCTCGCACACGCGCCGGGCGAAGGCGACCACGTTTTCGGCGTCGCTGTCGACGTAGGAGGTCGGCAGGAGGAACTGGTGAGGCGAGCCGTGGGTGCTCATCGGGATTTGATTTTAGCAGAGGTCGCGGCGGGAGTCGGCGGCGACCCGGCGGACCGAATGACGGGCCGGACCCGGAAAAAGAAGCGGCCCGGCGGCTGGCCTCGCGGCTCATCCACCGGGCACATGTGCGGCAGGCCCCCATGCCTGCGCGCGTCCCAGCTCAGCCGGGACCTTGGTACTGCATCGCTTCTCGGCGGGCTCCACCGGATGACCAACGCACGGCAGGAGCCGCCACATCCATTCAACGACGGGCGCGACTTCAGAGCAATGAGCCTCCTGCACCAAATCGCTGGAGAGCTCGGCTCACCTGTAAGCCTCCCGGGCACCTCCGATCGGTCTGAGCGCCTGGCTCAGGCCCGCGCTACCGGGCGATCGTGAAGGTGAAGTCGCCCTCGGTCACGTGGGTGTCCACCGAGAGGACGCGCCAGACGACCTTGTAGGTGCCGGGCCCGAGCGACGGCACCGAGACGGTGAGCAGGTCGGGCTTGCTCGCGTCCACCTTCACGTCCTGCTTGTCCACCTGCTTGCCCGCGGCGTCCAGCACGCGCATCGTGCTGAAGGCGGGCTCGAGCTGCTGGGTGAACCAGAGCCGCACCTGGGCGGGCGGCGTCTTGATCGTGCTGCCGACGCGCGGGTCCGCGTGATCGAGAAAGGCATGCGCGCTGCCCTCGCCGGCTCCGCCCAGGAGCACGACGAGCGCGATCAGGGCCAGGCAGATCCGCGGCGCCATCAATTCCCGAAGATCGGCCGGCCGATGGTGGTCGGGAAGATGTCGTCGAGGAAGAAGTGGATCTGCCCCCGGATGCCCACGTTCTTGCCCGTCCGGTCATTGACGGGAAGGATTGCCTCGACGGCGATCTGGAAATACTTGCCGGCCCAGATGATGCCGGGATTCACCGTGCCCGTGAACTGGCCGCTTTGGCCGCGGTCGAGCGGGTGCTGGAACTCGACCTCGACCACGGCAATGAGCTGGCTCAAGGGCTTGGGCAAGCCGATGTCACGGACGAAGGACTGCAGATAGGGAAGGCTGTATTCCACGGCGATGCCCCAGGTGAAAACATTGGGGTGATACTCCTTTTCGATGTCGATCTCGCCGTCGTCCTCGCCCGGACGGAACTTCCGGCTGCTGCGCCGGCTTGGAATTTCGCCTCCCACAGTTCCAGTAATCGCCAGGGGCTTGAGATAGGCGAGCGAGTCGGGCAGGTCGCCCATTCCCTTCCCGAAGAAGAGCATGGGAGTGTAGACGTCGAAGTTCTCGGCGCCGACGAGGGCCCGGCCGGTGCCGCCGATCTCCATGCCGATTCCGGCCGACAGGATGGTCTCGTGTACCTCGCTCTTGAAGAACTGATATTTGAGCCCGACCTCCAGGTTGCCGAAGCCCGAGTGATCCTGCTTGCCGTCCTTGTCGAGATAGAGCCAGTCGCCGCCCAGCGAGAAGCCGAGGTTGGGCGTGATGCGCTTGGAAAACTCTCCCGAGACGTCGGTGATCCGCATGTGGGGCTGATCCCCATCCGCCGGGATCTTGATGTGCGAGACGGTGGGCAATGACAGCTCGTCGGACACGAAGGGATCGTCCACTACCAGGGTGGCCGGGAAAAAGCGCTTTCCCGCCAGCCCGTGGGCCGAGGCTTGAGCCGCTAGGCCCAGAGCCGCCGCCCCGCACAGGAAAGCGATCAGGAACGATCTCATCTTCGTCTATCCCTCCGTTTGGATTGGTCGCGCAGCCGGCCCGGGAGACACCGCGAGGGCGGGTGTCGAGGGACGGCGGTCCGAAGAGCGGGCTAGGCGACCTGCGGAGGGGCGCGCCCCTGATCGGGGCGAAGAAGATGAACGATAGGCTCGGACGGCTGCACGTCGACGACGAGGTCGAGCCGCGGCGACGGAGGCAGCTCGACGCCAACGAGCTCGACGGCGGTGGCGGCCAAGTGCGAGGAGGCCGCCGCGACCAGGCAGGCCCCCGCCTCGTCAGGCTCCTGCAGCAGGTGATGCACGGAGTGCGCGGCGCTCTCGACGGCAAACAGCGCCACGATGAGAGCGATTCCGACGACGAGGGCGCGGGCCAGGTGCGGAGCGGGGCTCAGCCGGCAAAGCATACGCGGCATCCTACACACAGAACGGTCGCCGCTCAAGCACGGTTCCGTGTTTGACTCGCCGGGAACCGCTGTGGGATCATAACTGCTCGCCATGAAAGTCCATTTCACTACCCTCGGCTGCCCCAAGAACCAGGTGGACTCCGAGCTCATGCTGGGGATGCTGGCCCGGGCCGGGCATGAGATTACCGAGCGCGCCGAGCTCGCGGACTGCCTGGTGGTGAATACGTGCGCCTTCATCGACCGGGCCCGTGAGGAGTCGGTCAATACCATCCTCGAGATGGCCAGGGTCAAGGAGCGGGGCCGGGCGCGGGCCCTCATCGTCACCGGCTGTCTTACCCAGCGCTACGGCAGCGAGATCCTCACCGAGATCCCTGAAGTCAATGCCATCCTGGGCACCTCCGAGATCGACCGCATCGTCGAGCTCGTGAGCCAGGCCGACGGCCGGCAGGACTGGGTGACGAGCGCGCCGCCGGGCTATCTCTACGACGCCGCCACGCCGCGGCTGCTCACCTCGCGCATGCCCTATGCCTACGTCAAGATCGCCGAGGGCTGCGACATGGGCTGCGCCTTCTGCGCCATCCCACAGTTCCGCGGCAAGCACCGCAGCCGGCCGCTGCGTGACATCGTCGCCGAGGTCGACGGACTTCACCGCCGGGGCATCCAGGAAGCGATTCTGGTTTCGCAGGACACGCTGGCCTATGGCCGCGACCTGCCCGGCAATGGCGACATCGGCGACCTCCTGCTCGCCCTCTCCGACACGAAGATGCCGTGGATCCGGCCGATGTACCTCCATCCGGCCCATGTCAACGACCGGCTCATCGCCAAGTGGCAGCGGGCGCGCGTCTTGCCCTATCTCGACATGCCCGTCCAGCACGGGGACGACGGCATCTTGCGGGCCATGCGCCGCGCCGTCACTGCCCGACGCATGCAGGAGATTCTCGCCGAGTTCAGGGCCGCCATCCCGGGACTCACGATCCGGACCACGGTGCTCGTGGGCTTCCCCGGCGAGACCGAAGATGCGTTCGAGAACCTGCTGGCCTTCATCGAGGACGCGGCCTTCGACCGCCTCGGCGTCTTCACCTTCTCGGCGGAAGAGGGAACGCCTGCCGCCGTCATGGCCGATCAGGTTCCGGCGGATGTGATGACCGAGCGCGCCCGTCTCGTCGAGGACGTTCAGGATCGCCTCGTCTGGCAGCGCCTGAAGGCGCTCTACGGCACGCGCCAGACGGTCCTCGTCGACGGCCCCGCCGTGGATCCGGCCTTCCCCTACGAAGGCCGCCTGGCAGGCCAGGCGCCGGAAATCGACGGCGTGGTCCTGCTGCGCGACCCCAAGCTCAGCCCAGGGCGCTTCGCCGAGGTTTCCATCGTCGAGGCGGACGGCTACGAGCTGGTCGGCGAGTAAAGGCGCCGGCCCTTTCGACCGGCTCGCGCTGCTCATCGCCAGCGTCGCCGGCGCCGGTTTTTCGCCCGTGGCGCCGGGGACGGTCGGCAGCCTGGTCACGCTCGTGGCGGTATGGCTGATCCCGTTCACCCCTTTGGGGCTTGCCTATACCCTCATCGCGGTCACCCTGATCGGCACCTGGGCCGCCCACCGCGTCGAGCGCGCGATGGGCAAGAAGGACCCCGGCCTGATCGTCATCGATGAAGTGGCCGGGATGCTGCTCTCCGTGCTGCTGCTGCCGCGTACCATTCCCGTCCTGATCGCGGCCTTCCTCCTCTTCCGCTTCTTCGACATCTGGAAGCCGTTCCCGGCCCACGAGAGCCAGTCGCTCTCGGGGGGTCTCGGCGTGATGCTCGACGACCTGATCGCCGGCGTGTACGCGCTCATCGTCGTGATGGGTGCCCGCACGCTCCTCTTCGGAGCGCGATTCGGCGTGCCGCCATGATGATCGCCTCCGTCCTCATGGTTGCCGAGGCTGACGCCGACGACGCCCCGGCGCGCGCGGTGGCGCAGGCGCTATCCGCCAGCGGCATCGTGGTCACCTCGCGCCAGGTGGTGGACGAGAGCGAGGCCGCCCTCATCCCAGCCCTGCGCGGAGCGCTCGAGAGCGAGGGGCTCGTGGTCATTCTCGCTCAGCCCGGCGGCTCGAGCGGCGAGCTTGTGCCGCGCGCGGTCTCGCGACTCACGGGAAAGCGACTCGTTCTCAACGAGCGGCGGCTTCGCCAGCTCGAAGCAGCCTTCAATCGCCGCGGCCAGGCTCTACCCCACCGGCTCGAGCGGCTGGCCCTGCTCCCGCAGGGGGCGGATCTCCTCCCCGCGACGCCCGATGCCGAGCAGGACGGCTGGTCGCTGGTCGCCGAGCAGAGCGCCATTTTCGTCCTGCCTCTGGGATCGGCGGATCCGAACGAGATCGTCCGCTTGGTTACCGTTGACCCCTGGGACGCAGATAAGAACACGATCCAGCGAGTGCTGCTGACCGCCGGGCCTTCGCTTACCGACGTCGAAGAGCGGCTGGGAGCCTGGCTGGGCAAGGAAGGCCCAGTGGAGGTGGTGTGTCTGGCCGCGCAGGCCGACGTGAGTGTTCGGCTGAGGGCCCGCGGGGCGACGCGCGCGGCGGCGGAGGCCGTGCTCGCGCCCGTCGAGCGCGCGGTGCGCGAGGCGCTGGGCGAGGACTACTACGGCCAGGATGGCGAGACGCTCGAAGCCGTAGTCGGCCGGCTCCTTCTCGAGCGCGGGCTCACGGTTTCTCTGGCTGAATCGTGCACGGGCGGGCTCGTCGCCCACCGTCTCACGAATATTCCCGGCTCCTCGCGCTATGTCGAGCGCGGCGTCGTCGTCTACTCCAATCGCGCCAAGGAGGATCTCCTCGGTGTGCCCGAGCCGATGCTGAGGGCCCACGGCGCCGTCAGCGCGCCCGTGGCGGGGGCCATGGCGACCGGCATCTGTCGCGTCTCGGGCTCACCCTGTGGGCTGGCGGTGACCGGCATCGCCGGCCCAGATGGTGGAACGGAGGCCAAACCGGTGGGCACGGTATTCATTGCCACCGCGGCGCCCTCGGGGACGGAGGTCAAGCGCTTCCGATTCTCCGGCGGTCGCGAGGCCATCAAGTGGCAGTCGGCGCAGGCCGCGCTCGATCTGCTGCGGCGGCGGCTGCTGCGCTCGCCGTGACGCGCGCCTTCGTCGCCATCCATATCACGGACGCCGCGCGCCAGGCCGTGACCGCCGAGGTCGAGCGGCTGCGGCAGCTGAGCCCGCCGTCGAAGCCCGTGGTCGCATGGGTTCCTCCGCCGAATCTCCATCTCACCCTTCAATTCCTCGGCGAGCAGCCCGATCCGCGGCTCGCCGAGGCCGAAGCGGCGCTCGCCGAGGCCGTCGCTGGCGTGCCGCCCTTCGAGATGGCGCTGCACGGCCTTGGCGCTTTCCCCGGGCTCGAGCGGCCGCGCATCCTCTGGGTGGGCGTGGCGGGCGGCGCCATGGAGGCGCGTGGGCTTCAGGCGCGGGTAGCCTCGGCGCTCGCGGCGCGGGGTTTCCCTCCGGATGACCGCCCCTGGCATCCGCATCTGACCATTGGGCGGGTCTTCGACGAGCGCCGCTGGCGGCGGGACTCGGGCTCGGCCCTGGCCGAGCAGATCAGGCGGCTGGGCAGCGCAGCATTTGGCTTAGTGCCCGTGGGCGCCATCGCTCTGATGCGCAGCGATCTGCACCCCTCGGGCGCCCGCTACAGCCAGCTGCGCGGCTTCCCGCTCGCGGCGCGCTGAGCTGGTGAGCTCAGTGCGGGTCCGGCCGCTGCGATCGGACGAGGCGGCGCTGTTCAAACAACTGCGGCTTCGCGCCTTGGCCGATTCCCCCGACGCGTTTGCCCAAACCCTTGCGGCGGCCGAGGCAGAGCCCGAGGCTTACTGGGCGGCGCTGACTCGGTCGGTTACCGAGCCCGGCCGTCAGGTGATGTTTGTCGTTGAGGACGGTGCTCTCGCGCTGGGACTCGCCTTCGGCCTATTGGATGCGCGGAACCCGGACACGGGTCGCGTTGGCGGCATGTGGGTCGATCCCCCCTGCCGCGGACGGGGCGCCGGCCAGGCGCTGCTGGACGCGCTCCTCGCTTGGGCACGCGGACTCGGGCTTTCCCATCTTGAGCTCTGGGTCACCGAAGGCAATGCATCCGCCCTCGCTCTCTACAGGAAAGCCGGGTTTGTCGAGACCGGAGCCGTCGACCGCCTGCCCTCCAATCCGCGACTCCAAACCATTCAGATGGCGAGGTGCATCGGCTGACGAAGGCCTGTCGCGTATCGTATCTGGGACATTGACAGGCTCCAGGTGAACCACCCACACTGACAGAGATCGACTTCATTGACTTTGACGGAGCGAACAGCGTAGGATGGCAGAACCGACCAAGATATCGAGCGTTTGCGCCGTCTCCCCGGGTCTGGGACGGACCCCTTCCGCACGGCTGCTGAGGAGAGCTCAATGGCTGAAGTGAAAAGCGATCGCCGCCAGGCCCTGGATCTGGCCATCGCCTCCATCGACCGGCAGTTTGGCAAGGGCGCCATCATGCGCCTGGGCCAGAGCGGCGCCATCGACGAGATCTCGGTCATCCCGACAGGCTCGCTGGGGCTGGACGTGGCGCTGGGCATCGGCGGCATCCCGCGCGGCCGCGTCACCGAGATCTACGGGCCGGAGTCCTCGGGCAAGACCACGCTGGCGCTGCACATCATCGCCGAGGCCCAGAGCATGGGCGGCACCGCGGCCTTCATCGATGCCGAGCATGCGCTGGACCCGATCTACGCCAAGAACCTCGGGGTCAATACGGATGAGCTGCTGATCTCGCAGCCGGACACGGGCGAGCAGGCCCTCGAGATCGCCGAGACACTCGTCCGCTCCAATGCCGTGGACGTCATCGTCATCGACTCGGTGGCGGCCCTCGTGCCGCGCGCCGAGCTCGACGGCGACATGGGCGACTCACTGCCGGGCCTGCAGGCGCGGCTCATGTCCCAGGCCCTGCGCAAGCTCACCGCGGCCATCTCGCGCTCGGGCGGCAGCGTGATCTTCATCAACCAGATCCGCGAAAAAATCGGGGTCATGTTTGGCTCGCCCGAAACCACGACGGGCGGCCGGGCTCTCAAGTTCTACTCGTCGATCCGGCTCGACATCCGGCGGCAGGACACCATCAAGGACGGCACGCAGGCCATCGGCGTTCGCACCAAGGTCAAGGTCGTCAAGAACAAGCTCTCGCCGCCGTTCCGCGAGGCGGAGTTCGACGTGATCTACGGTGAGGGCATCTCCAAGGAGGGCTCGGTGCTGGACCTCGCCGCCGAGCGTGCCGTCGTCGAGAAGTCGGGCACCTGGTACACGTACAAAGGGGAGCGCATCGGACAGGGACGCGAGAACGCCAAAAAGTATCTCAAGGACAACCCGAAGGTGCTGGTGGACCTCGAAGCCAAGGTGCGCGGGGCCCTCGGGCTCAAGCCCGTGGCGTCCGCCGCGCCCGCCGCGCCCGAGAAAGCGGCCAAGTAGGAGCGAGCCAATGGATTTCCAGCAGCTCTTGACGGAAAGCGCGCGGCGGAAGGCCTCCGACCTTCACCTCAAGGCCGGGACACGTCCCATCGTGCGGATCCACGGTCACCTCGAGATGCAGGACGACCTGCCGGCGGTGACCCGGGAGTTCATTCGGCGGACCGCCATGACGCTGCTGGGCGAGAGCCGCTACAACGCCCTCATGGAAGGCCAGGAGATGGACCTGGGCTACATGCTGGCGGGCGTCGGCCGCTTCCGCTGCAATATCTTCCTCTCCCAGGGCGAGCTCCGCCTGGTGATGCGCCATATTCCCGAACGGATTCCCTCGTTCCAGGAGCTGCACCTGCCCAAGGTGCTGGAGCGGCTGTCGCTCGAGCGGCGCGGGATGATCCTCGTCACCGGCATCACCGGCTCCGGCAAGACCACCACGCTGGCGGCCATGATCGACTTCATGAACCGCAATCGCAACGATCACATCGTCACCATCGAGGACCCGATCGAGTTCGTCCACCCAGACAACAAGTGCGTGCTCAGCCAGCGCGAGGTCGGCCAGGACTCGGCCAGCTTCGCCCAGGCGCTGCGCGCCGCCCTGCGCCAGGATCCCGACATCATCCTGGTCGGTGAGATGCGGGACCCCGAGACCATGGAGGTGGCGCTGCACGCCGCCGAGACCGGCCATCTCGTGCTCTCGACCGTCCACACGCTCAATGCCACGGAAACCGTCAACCGGATCATCTCGATGTTCCCGCCGCACCAGGAGGACCAGATCCGCAACCAGCTCTCGGGTGTGCTCGAGGGCATCCTCTCCCAGCGCCTTGTCGTGCGGGCCGACGGCCGGGGGCGCGTGCCCGCGGTGGAGGTCATGCTGGCCACGGGGCTGATCCGGGATTCCATGCGCGACGCGGAGAAGACCACCCAGATGCCGAGCATCATCGCGGCCGGGCAAGCGCAATACGGTATGCAGACGTTCGACCAGTCGCTGCTGCAGCTCTACCGCGAAGAGCTCGTGACATACGAGACGGCGCGGGACGCGGCCACCAATCCGGACGACTTCGACCTCAAGGTCAAGGGCATCTTCTCCACCGGGGAGATGACGTGGGAGACGTCCGGCGGGCAGCCGCCGCCGCAGGGCTTCGTCGGATCGCCGGACCAGCCGCGTCCCGGATTCGCCAAGCGGGGGTAGCGGTGGCGCGGCGGCGGCCCCGGCGCGACCGGGCCCCGCGAGGGAAACCGGTGCTGGATGCGAAGGCCGCCAAGCTGGCGGCCTTCGATCTTCTGGCCCGCAAGTCTTGGAGCCGCGCCGAGCTCACCCGCCGCCTCAAGCGCCGCGGTGCTCCCGATGAGATTGCGCGCGCCGTCGTCGCCGAGCTCACGGAGCGCGGCTACGTCGACGACGCGGACTTCGCGCGGTGGTGGGCGGAGGCGCGGGCCCGTGGGCGGAAGGTGGGCAGCGTGCGGCTGAGACGCGAGCTGGCGGCGCGCGGCATTCCCGCGACACTGGCCGCCTCTGCGGTCGGCGCGGCATTCGAGGGCACCCCGGAGTCGGAGCGGGCGACGGAGGCCGCGCGGCGGAGGCTGCCCGCGCTCCTGCGATCCCATCCCGAGCGCGCCCCCGCGCGGCTGCGGGACTATCTGCTCCGCCGCGGCTATCCGGCCGCCGTCGTCATCGCCGTGACCAAGCGCCTCCTCGCGGACCGCATGGACGACGTCGAAACCGGGGGCGACGACGGCGCAGTATAATGTGGCCACCATGACGGGCAACGAGATCCGCGACGGCTTCCTCGAGTACTTCCGGCGGAACGGGCATACCGTGGTCCGCTCCTCACCGCTCGTGCCCGCCCACGACCCGACCCTGCTCTTCACGAACGCCGGGATGGTCCAGTTCAAGCGCGTTTTCCTCGGCGAGGAGCGCCGCGATTACACGCGCGCGGCGAGCGCGCAGAAGTGCGTGCGCGCGGGCGGCAAGCACAACGACCTGGAGAACGTGGGCCGGACCGCGCGCCACCACACCTTCTTCGAGATGCTCGGCAACTTCTCCTTCGGGGACTACTTCAAGGAAGACGCGATCAAGTTCTGCTGGGAGCTGATGACCGGGAAGTGGGGGCTGCCCAAGGACCGGATCAAGGCCACCGTGCTCGAGGGCGACGACGACGCCATCGGCCTCTGGAAGAAGGTGGCCGGCATGGGCGACGACCGCATCCTGCGCCTGGGTGAGAAGGACAACTTCTGGTCCATGGGCGACACGGGGCCGTGCGGGCCGTGCTCGGAGACGCACTTCCACCAGGGCGACCACCTGTTGTGCGCGCGGGAGCAGGCGGGCGGCCGCTGCCTCGGGCCGGAGTGCGACTGCGACCGCTGGGTCGAGATCTGGAACCTGGTCTTCATGCAGTTCAACCGGGACGCCTCGGGCAAGATGACGCCGCTGCCCAAGCCGTCCATCGACACCGGCATGGGGATCGAGCGGGTCGCGGCGGTGCTGCAGGGCAAGCAGTCCACCTACGACACCGACCTGCTTCGCCCGCTCATCGCCCATGTCGAGCGCCTCGCGCGCAAGTCCTACGGAACCCGCGAGGAGGACGACGTCTCGATGTGCGTGATCGCCGACCACGCGCGGACGGCCGCCTTCCTCATCGCCGACGGCGTGACGCCGTCCAACGAGTGGCGGGGCTACGTGCTGCGGCGGATCATGCGCCGGGCCATGCGCCACGGCCGGATGCTCGGGCTCATGGAGCCCTTCCTCTGTGAGGTGACCGCGACGGTGTCGGCGCTTATGGGGGCCGCCTACCCCGAGGTCACCGAGCAGAAAACCCGGGTGGCCGAGACGGTCCGCTCCGAGGAGGAGCGCTTCGCGGAGACGCTGGACCTCGGCATGGTAAAGATCCGCGAGTACCTCGAGTCCCACGTCGGCGAGGGACGCAAGGTCGTGGACGGCAAGTTCCTCTTCACGCTCTACGACACCCACGGGTTTCCCACCGATCTCGCCCAGGAAGTCTTCCAGGACGCCGGCTGGTCGGTGCCGCCCGAGTCGCTGGAACAGTTCGAGGCCGAGATGGAGGCGCAGCGCGAGCGCGCCCGCGCCGGCGCCTCGTTCGGGGCGGTCGAGGGGGGCGAGCGCTCCGTGGCGATCTACACCCAGCTCTCCGCCGAGCTGGCCAAGCCCCAGTTCCTGGGTTACACCCAGCTCGCGACCCCGGCCCGCATCCTCGCCATGGTGGCCGACGGGCAGCGGCGGCCGTTGGCGCGCCAGGGGGAGACCGTCGAGATCATCCTGGACCGCACCCCCGCGTATGCCGAATCGGGCGGCCAGATGGGCGACACTGGCAACCTCGTGGGCCGCGAGGGCCAGGGGCTTATCGAGGACACCTATTACCGCGGCAGCCAGCTCATCGTCCACCGGGTGAAGGTGACCGAGGGCCAGTTTCGCCAAAACGAGGAAGTCGCGGTCAGCATCGAGTCACGGCGGCGGCAGGGGCTACGGCTGCACCACACCGGCACTCACCTCCTCCACGCCGCGCTCCGCAAGGTGCTGGGCACCCACGTCACCCAGGCGGGCTCGCTCGTGGCGCCGGATCACCTGCGCTTCGACTTCTCCCACGGAGCCGGCGTCAAGGACAGCGAGCTGGAAAAGGTCGAGGAGCTGGTCAACGAGCAGGTGCAGGCCAATATCGTCGTGACGCCGGCGGAGATGGACCTGCAGGGGGCGCTCAAGAGCGGCGCCATGGCGCTCTTCGGCGAGAAGTACGGCGACCGCGTGCGCGTGATCAAGATCGGCGACTTCTCCGTCGAGCTCTGCGGTGGCACTCATCTGGACGCCACGGGCCAGATCGGGCTGTTCAAGGTGACCTCCGAGGGCGCGGTGGCTTCCGGCGTCCGCCGTATCGAAGCGGTGACGGCCGAGGAGGCGCTCAAGCATGTGGGACGCGAGGAGGCAGCGCTGCGCGAGTCGGCCGGGCTTCTCAAGATCCCGCCGCTCGAGCTGCCGACTCGCCTGCAGAAGCTGCTCGACGAACAGAAGGCACTGGAGAAGCAGCTGGCCCAGCTCGAGGCGCGGCTGGCCAAGAGCCGCGCCCAGGAGCTTGTCGCGGAGGCCAGGCAAGTGGCCGGCGTGCCCGTGATCGCGGCGCAGCTCGACGGACTTGATGCGGAGGGACTTCGCTCGGTGGTGGACACGCTGCGCGATCGGCTGGGCTCGGGAGTGATCTGCCTGGGCAGCGTGGTGGACGGCAAGGTCAGTCTGGTGGCGTCGGTGTCGAAGGACCTCACGAAGCGCTTCCAGGCAGGCAAGCTGGTCCAGGAAGTCGCCCAGGCCGTGGGCGGCAAGGGCGGCGGCCGCCCCGATCTGGCTCAGGGCGGCGGTCCCGATCCATCCAAGCTCGACGCCGCGTTGGCGGCGGTGCCCGGTTGGGTGGAGCGCTCAGCCAAAGGATAGAGTCCCACGTCGCCCGCGCCCGCCGCGCGGCGGGCCTGTCCTGACCGTCAATCCGCTCCGGCTGACCGGCGCGGTTACCGGCGATCGGGCAGGGCCTGCAGCAAGAGCCCGGTGAGGTAGCGGGTCTCCGGCACCGTCAGCAGCACTGGGTGGTCGCGGCTCTGGCCGAGGGGCGCCACGAGCCGCACCGCCACTCCCGAATCCCCCGCGGCCTCGCGGCAGATCTCCTCGAAGCGCGCCGGGGTGACGTGGTGTGAGCACGAAAACGTCGCCAGGATGCCGCCCGCCTCGAGCAGCCTGAGCGCCCGCAGATTGATCTCCTTGTAGCCGCGCGCCGCCGCCTCCAGCGAGTCCTTGCGGCGCGTGAAGGGGGGAGGATCCAGAACCACCAGCCCGAAGCGCTCGCCGCGGGAGTCCAGATCGCGCAGCAGGTCGAAAGCATTGCCCTCTCGCAATTCCGCGCGGTCGCCCGACCCGTTCAGGTCGAGGTTCAGCCTGGCCAGCGCGAGGGCATCCGCGGAAGAGTCGAGGAGCAGCGCAGCCGACGCGCCGGCCCTGAGCGCGTGGCAGGCGAAGCCGCCGGCATAGGAGAAGGCGTCGAGGACGCGCCGGCCCGCGGCGAATCCGGCAACGAGCGTCCGATTCTCGCGCTGGTCGAGGTAGAGGCCGGTCTTCTGCCCACCGCCCGGCGTCACGCGGAAGCGGCAATCGCCCTCGGCAACTACGATCTCGCCGGGCCCCGCGCCGCCGAGCCAGCTTCTGACGGGCTCGAAGCCCTCGAGCCGGGCGGCCGTCGCGTCGTCGAGTCGGTAGATGGCGCCGCCGGGGAGGAGGCTGCCGAGCGCCTCGGCGATCCACCCCAGCGCGTGAGTCATGCCCAAGGTCAGGCACTGGACCACGCTGACTGGGCCGTAGCGGTCCACGACCAGCCCCGGCAGCCCGTCGGCTTCGCTCCAGCAGAGCCGGTAGGCGTCGGGCAGACCCTGCTCTCTCCCCTCAAGGGAGAGGGAGAGGGAATGGCGGTAGGCGAGGGCGGCTTCGAGCCGGCGCCGGAAGAAGGCGGCGTCCACGGGCTCGTCGATCCGAGTCAGCACCCTGCAGGCGAGCGAGGGGCGTGGGTTGTAGAAACCGCGGCCCAGGTAGCGGCCTCGGGAGTCCACCACGTCCACCGCGCCGCCGGCGGACCAGGAGCCTTTGAGGTCGCCGATTTCCGAGCGGTAGATCCAGGGATGCCCGGCCTTCAGGCGACGATCCGCCCCGGGTTTGAGAACAAGTTTGGCCATCACGAATGCATTCTCCCCCTCCGGGGGCGAGGGCCGGGGTGAGGGGAAAACTCTAGCGCTTGCGCAGGACGACGACCATCAGGAGCGGGTGGTGTGCCCGGTCGAGCTTGAGGTGAGGCTTGAAGCCGTAGAACCAGTCGACGAGGTCAAACCCGCCGGCGAGCTCCACCAGCGCGCGCAGCTCCTGAGGGAAGACCATCCGCGAGCTGTGGCGCTGGCGGTAGACGTATCGCGCGCCGTTTTCGTGAACCTCGAGCTCCATGTCCTCCTGGACGGTCTGGGTCACGGGGACGAGGTCCTTGAGGGCCTCGAAGGTCGCGCGCACCGTGGCGCGGCCGCGCCGCCGTGTCCAGGACCAGCGCCGCGCCGGATCGGTCCAGGACGAGCACATGTAGCGGTCGAAGACATAGAGGCCGCCCTTGCGGACGGCCCGGCCCACGCAGCGCAGGTGGGCCAGGATGGCGTCGTTCGTCAGCAAATGTCCCTGCGAGTCCTGCATGCAGATGGCCGCGTCCACCAGTCCCGGCAGCCGGAAGCGCGCCATGTCGGCTACGTGGAGGCCGACGCGCAAGCCCTTGGCGTCGGCCCGCTCGCGGAGGAAATCGATATTGTCGCGGGAGAGATCGAGGCCCGACATCCGGTAGCCGCGCTCCGCCAGGCGGATGAGGTGCGGACCCGTCCCGCAGGCGATGTCGAGCACCGCGCGGACCGGGCGCGTGGCGAAGCGGCGGAAGCAGTGGACGAGGAAGTCCACCTCCTGCTTTCGGTTCATGTCGAAGGCGATCTCGTAGTAGCGCGGCGCCGAGTACTGCGCCTTCGGGGTCGTCACGCCCGTGCCCACCACGTGAGGATCGCTTCGCGAAGGATCCAGGAGGCCGTGATGCCGGTGCGACCCGAGGGATCGAAGGCCTGGGCGACCTCCATGAGATCGGTGCCCACGATGCGGCAAGGCTCGAGCAGCCGGATGATCTCGACGAGCTCGCTGGCCCTGAGTCCGCAGGGCTCCGGCGCACCGGTGCCCGGGGCTTCCGAGGGGTCGAGCACGTCCACGTCAATGGTCACGTAAAGCGGGTGCCGGCGGAGCTCGGGCACGAGACTCCTCACGGCCTCGACCGGGTGGATCGCGTGCGCCGGGTAGAGGTTAGGCGCCTTTCGCTGGTACTCCTCCCGGGCGCCGGTGCGCATGCCCACCTGGAAGACGCGCTCGGGCGCCACGACGTCCATGACGCGGGCCATGGCCGAGGCGTAGTTGTAGCGCTCGCCCAGGAAGTCCTCGCGCAGGTCCGGATGGGCATCGAGCTGGAGGATCCGAAGCTCGGGAATGGCCGGCGCCAGCACCTCGATCACCGGCAGCGTGGCCGTGTGGTCGCCGCCCAGCATGACCGGCAGCAGGCCGGGTGTCCAGAAGCGCCGGATCTCCTCGCGGGCCCGGGCGAGCCGCTCCCGAGGCGTGCCGGTGCCGAGCTCGCAGTCGCCGATGTCCGCGATGGCCAGGTCCTCGAGGTCGCGGCCGAGCGCGGGGGAGTAGGTCTCGATGGAGTCGGACGCGATCCGGAGGTCCCGGGGCCCGAGGTCGGCTCCGCGGCGGAGATTGACGGCTCCTTCGAAGGGGATGCCGAAGAGGATAATCCGGGCGTCCGGGAGGGAAGCCCGGCAGGCGATGAAGCGCGGCTCGGCCGGGATCAACGACTACGCGAGGTCGTCGCTAGCCAGCAGCGTCACGGCGGCGAGGGCGCAGCCCGTGCGCTCGACCCGATGCTCCACGGCGAAGACCCGCATGTCCTTGATCCGCTCGCCGCGGACCCGGAAGGCCTCCTCGAGCATCTGGACGATCATCCGCTCGGCTTCCTCGCGCGTGGCCTTGTCGTGGAACTCCATGATGACGCCGTTCTTGGTGGCGTCGTGGGGGCGCGCCCAGCCCACGGCGGCGGCCACCACCTCGCCCGGCACCTCGCTGGTCATGGCCGCGTAGGCCGTGGGAACCACCGCGCCGAGCTAGATCTGGGGGAGCGGAACCAGGTCGACGCCGGGGGGAAGGATGCTGGAGATCTTCACGAGGTTGATGTTGCCGATGCCCGCCGCCATCAAGGCATTGTCGAATGCGTTGAGCGGCGTCGAGCCCTCGGCGGTGCCGGCGGTGCCGGCGGCCTTGGTGACTGGAGTCCAACCCATTCGCTCCTCCTTCTCGCCTCCTTGTGAGCGGCGGCCCCACGCCGCCGCAGCCGTCGAGAATCTTCGCTCATGCTAGCGGCTCGGCTGGCGAACGCAAGCAAAAAGTGACCCGCGGCGGCTGTCGGCGGCTGCCGAAGGCCCCGACGGGCGGTCCGCCGGCCGGCCGGGAGCCCGCTGAAACCCCATTTTTTTCTTGCAATGAAAAAAGAATTGGCCCACAGTGACAAAAATCTGTCCGGAAATTTTTCCGGCAGAAAAAAAACCGGGAGGAGGGAAAGAGTGCAAGCACTGGGGCGACACCTGCTGCTCGAGTTGTTCGACTGCGACGCAGAGGCCCTCAACAGTCTGGATGTCGTGAAGTCGTCCATGGTGGAAGCCGCGAAGCGCGCGCAAGCCACCATCGTCGACGTCGTTTTTCACGAGTTCAACCCGTTCGGCATCAGCGGAGTCGTCGTCATCGCCGAGTCGCACTTGGCCATCCACACCTGGCCGGAGTACCGCTACGCCGCCGTGGACGTCTTTTCCTGCGGAGAGGTGCTCCAGCCGCAAGTGGCCGCCGACTATCTCGTGGAGCAGCTCGGGGCCTGCCGGGCCTCGGTCGTCGAGCTCCAGCGAGGGATCTTCATCAACGCCCCGGGCCCCATCCACCACAAGCCCATGGCCGTCCGCGGATGACCGGAGTCCCGCAGTACAAGTGGTTCTTCGAGACCACGACGCCGGTCGAAGGCCACGTGCACGCCATCGCCCGGACCATCGCCACCCGCCAGACGAAGTTCCAGTTCATGGAGATCCTGGAAACCCACTCCTACGGTAAATGCCTGGTCCTCGACGGCCGGATCCAGTCCAGCCAGGCTGACGAGTTCATCTACCACGAGGCCCTGGTGCAGCCGGGCCTCCTCGCCCATTCCCGCCCCCAGCGTGCCATGGTCATCGGAGGCGGCGAGGGCGCCACCGTCCGCGAGATCCTGCGTCACAACACCATCACCGACTGCCTGATGGTGGACATCGACGGCGAGGTGGTGGAGGAGTGCAAGAAGCACCTGCCCGAGATGCATCAGGGCGCCTTCGAGGACAAGCGCACCCGCGTGCTCCACGAGGACGCCCGGGCCTATCTGGAGCATACGAACGAGCGCTTCGATCTGATCGTCATCGACCTGCCGGAGCCGCTGGAAGAGGGCCCGGCCTGCCTGCTCTACACGACCGAGTTCTACACTCTGGTCCGCAACCGCCTCAGCGATCAGGGCGTCATGACCATGCAGGCGGGCATGGTCAAGGTGAACGAGATCTTCTTCCACGGCGCCGTCAATCGCACGCTGCGGGAGGTCTTCCCGGTGGTGGCCTCCTACCAGGCCTTCATCTCCTGCTTCGGGACGCCGTGGGGCTTCATCCTGGCCTCCAAGGGCACGGATCCGCGGAAGCAATCCGCCGAGGAAATCGACCGGATCATTGCCGCGCGAATGGACCCGAAGAGCCTGGGCTACTGGGATGGACAGGCGCACCTGCACTCCTTCAGCCTGCCCAAGTTCATCCGCGAGGCCATCGCCCGGAACGACCGCGTCATTACCGACTCGAACCCCCTGATAGTCTCCTGAGCCGGGCCAGCTGCCGTCGCCATACTTCGTTCTCGGTCGTCGCCGGTCCTCGACGTACAGCCGCGTACGCCTCCGGCCGGCTCCTCCCTCGGGCCTCGTCTGGCTTGGCATCTGACCCGGCTCGAGTTGCTGCCCACTAGGCTCTGATTCACTCTCCGTCTCTCATCCTGGCCTCGGCCTCGCCGCGCCGCCAGGAGCTCTTGGCCCAGCTCGGCCTGGCGTTCACCGTTCAGCCCAGCCGCATCCCCGAAGAGCATCCACCAGGCGACCCCGCTGCCGGTATCACGGCCGTCGCCCTGGCGAAGGCGCAGCACGTGGCCCGCGGCCTGGCTCAAGGCGCCATCGTTCTCGGCGCCGACACCGAAGTCGTCCTGGACGGCCGGCTCCTGGGCAAGCCCCGAGACGCGGCCGATGCCGCGCGGATCCTGAAGGCGCTGCGGGGCAGGATCCACGAGGTCATCACGGGCGTGGCGCTTGTCGAGGCGCCGGCCGGTCGCGAAGAGACGGCGGCCGTGACGACGCGGGTGCGGATGGGCGGCTATACCGACGCCGAGATCGAGGCTTATGTCGCCACGGGCGAGCCGCTGGACAAGGCCGGCGCCTACGCCGTCCAGGGGCTGGGCGGAAGCCTGGTCGCCCAAGTGGACGGCTGCTTCAGCAATGTGGTCGGTCTGCCGGTCACGACCACGCGCCGGCTGCTCGAGCGGTGGGGCCTGCTCTAGCTTTCTGGCTCAGGGCTTCTTCGGGCCCAGGACCTCGCCGAGCGGCTCGAGCAGAAGCAGGCGGGACTTGTTGCGCGGAAGGCTCACCTTGTCGGGAAGCTTGGCGCGGTCCCGGACGAGCCGCACGCTCTCGATTATCATGTCCTCCGTCACCCAGCCGTTCGAAAGGAAGACCTCGCGCGCTCCGCTCACCCTGAGTGGGAAGTCCGCCGGCGGGCCCACCGCGGCCGCGGGCAGCCGCCCGGCCAACTCTTCGGGGGGCATGGCGCGGAGCCGCTCGAGCGCCCGGAGCAGCGCGCGGGTAAGCGGGGCAAGCTCGACGGCGCCGAGCTTGGTGTCGGCTCGAGCGAAGATCGCCGCGTGAACGGCTGGCTCACCCAGCCAGCGGGCCGCCTCACCACGCTTTCGGAAGTCCGCGAGGGCCACGGCGCTGCCGTCCTCGATCAGCCGGGTGGCCCAAGGATCGCCGACGATGGCGGCGGCCACCTGACCCGACTGAATGGCGATGGCCAGTCCGCGGTCGCCGTAGCTCTGAAGCGTGATCTGGGGCAGGCGGAGCCCGGCCTTGGCGAGGAGCGAGAGAAGCATGAGATGCTCCGGGGTGCCCGGCGACGGGATGCCCACGGTTTTGCCGGCGAGATCCTGGAGACCGCGGATCGCGTCCTTCTGCGCGGCCGGCACCAGCAGCGCGACGGGCGGCGCGGACGTGAGGCCGAAGACGAGCCGGGGCGGCGCGCCCTCCACATGGCCCAGGCGCAGCGCCGCATCCACCGAAGTCGCGGCGAGCTGCGCCTGGCCGCGGCCCAGCGCCTCGGCGGACTGCGACTCGGAGCGGGTGACTTGAAGCGAGACGCTAAGATGCTCCTGGGCGAAGTAACCCTCGGTCTCCGCTATGCGCAGCGGCAGGTACTCCGGCGAGGTTGCCGGGCCCGCGACGGAGATGGTGAGCGTGGCCTGAAGCATCACGAGCCAGGGAATCACGCGATGGTCCTCCGGTGGCAAAGCCCATGAAAGCGCCTCGCGACCCGCTCAAGCGACGGCTCCTGGGGCTCTACGCGGCTCTCTACGGCCATTTCGGGCCCCAGCGATGGTGGCCGGGCCGCTCCCGGTTCGAAATCGCCGCAGGCGCCATCCTCACCCAGCATACCGCCTGGGCCGGGGTGGAGCGCGCCATCGCGAATCTCCGGGCGGCTCGTCGGCTCGAGCCGCGGCGCTTGGCCGGACTCGGGCTGAACCGACTCGGTCGGCTGATCCGGCCGGCCGGCACCTACCGCGTCAAGGCGCGCCGACTCCTGGCGCTCTCGCGCTTTCTGCTCCACCGTTGCGGCGGCAGGCTCGAGCGCCTCGGCCGAGAACCGCTCGCGACGCTCCGCGCCGGACTCCTGCGCGTGTCCGGCGTGGGCCCAGAAACGGCCGACTCGATCCTGCTCTACGCCGCCGGTCGCCCAGTCTTCGTCGTCGATGCCTATGCGCGGCGGGTGCTCGCGCGCCACCGGATCGTGCCGCGCGGGATCGGCTACGAGGATCTGCGCGCGCGCCTCGAGTCGCACTTGCCCGGCGACCCGAGACTGCTCAACGAGTATCACGCGCTCCTCGTGGCGGTGGGCAAGCGCTACTGCCGCTCCGTCCCGCGCTGCGCCCGCTGCCCGCTGCGCGCCGATCTGGCGCGCTTCAGGATCCGGCCACCTCGAAGATGAGCCGCGCGATGCGCTCGGCGGCGTCGGGGACGGCCAGGCTGCGGGCACGCTCTCCCATGGCCCGAAGCGCCTCGGGATCGGCCAGCAGCTTTCCCGCCGCCTCCACCAGCCCGGCGGGCGTCAGCGTGACCTGCGGGTAGAGCACGGCGCCGTCGGCGGCCTCCACGAGCCGCGCATTGGCCGTCTGCTCGTCGCCGCTGGTGCCGGGCAAGGGGATGTAGAGAGCCGGGCGCGCGAGCTGGCAGCATTCGTTTACCGTGCCCGCGCCGCTCCGCCCCACGACCAGATCGGCCGCCGCGTAGATGTCGCGGAGCTCAGCCCCGACGTAGGGGATAAGCACGTAGCGCCGCGCCAGCGGCGCGGGCAAGGCGCGGGCGCGCTCGGTGAGCCAATCGCGGTCACCCGTCTCGGGGTTGTCACCGCATTGATGGATGAGCTGGGCCAGCTCGAGCAGAGCCGGCAGCGCATCGCCCACCGTGCGGTTGATCCGGTGGGAGCCCTGCGCGCCGCCGGTGATATAGACGATGGGCGCGACCGGATCGAGGCCGAAGCGGCGGCACGCCGCTTCGCGCGAGCCGCCCTGCAGCTCCGGCCTCAGTGGATTGCCGGTGAGCACGGTGCGCTCGGCCGGGAAGTCGGCCGTCAGCATCGGGAAGGTCAGGGCGATGCGCCGGGCGAACCGGCCGGCGATGCGATTGGCGAGGCCGGGCACGGCCGTCTGCTCGTGGACGACGATGGGGATGCCGTGGGCGCGAGCCGCCAGCGCCGGCGGCAGGGCCACGAAGCCGCCGGTCGCGAAGAGCAGCGCCGGCTTCAGCTTCCGGAGAATCCGCCAGGACCTGAGCACGCCGGAGGGCGCCCGCACGGCCAGGTCCGGCAGGTTCTGCCAATCCCAGTAGCGGCGCAGCTTGCCGACGGGGATGGCGTGGAAGGGCAACCCGGCCTCGGGTACCCGGCGCGCCTCGATGCCGCTGCGGCTGCCTATCCAGTGCACCTCGACCTCGGCCGAGCGGAGCGCGGCCGCCACGGCCAGCCCTGCGCTCGTGTGCCCGCCCGTGCCGCCGCCGGCTATGACGATTCTCACCTGGGAGAGGGAACGAAACCCTCGTCCCGAAGGGGGAGAGGGAAAGAGGGAGTGGGGCTCAAAGCCGAGGGGGATTCATTAGCGCTTCTCGAGAGCCAGGTCGATGAGGCGCGAGATGAGCTCGGAGTACGGAATGCCCGAGGCCTCCCAGAGACGCGGGTAGGCGCTGGTGGTGGTGAAGCCCGGGATGGTATTGATCTCGTTGACCAGCACGCGCTCGCCCTCGATGAAGAAGTCCACGCGCGCCATGCCGGCGCCGTCGATGGCCCGGAATGCGCGGAGGGCGAGATCGCGCACGGTCTCGGTCATCTCGGGCGACAGCGGCGCGGGCACCTTGAAGGTCGTCTGCCCCGCCGCGTACTTCGTCTCGTAGTCGTACCACTCGCCCGGATAGCAGACTTCGCCCGGCACCGAGGCCACGGGGGCGTCATTGCCGAGCACCGCCACCTCGACCTCGCGCCCCTGGACGGCGCGCTCGACGAGCGCCCGGCGGTCGTGAGCGATGGCCAGGGTGATGGCTGCCGGCAGATCCTCGGCCGCCTTGACCTTGCTGATGCCCACGCTCGAGCCCAGGTTGGCCGGCTTGACGAAGCAGGGGAAGCCGATGCGCTCGGCGGTGGCGCGCGCGACGGCGGCAGGATCGCGCTGCCAGTCGGCGCGGCGGATCATCAGGTACTCGACCACCGGCAGCCCGTGGGCGCGGAACATATCCTTCATCGCGCCCTTGTCCATGCCGACGGCGGAGGCCAGCACTCGGGCGCCCGTATAGGGCAGGCCGGCCAGCTCGAGCAGCCCCTGGATGGTGCCGTCCTCGCCCTGCGGGCCATGGAGCATGATCAGCACGACGTCGATCTGCTGCCGAAGGCCGGGCGGAATGCTCTCCGAGCTCTCCATTCGCGCCAGAGCGCTGCCGGTATCGGCCGCCGCCGCGCGCTCGAGCAGCTCCCGCTTGGTCTGAGCCTCGGGGCCGGCCTCGGGCAGCGCCAGGCGGGCGGCCTCGCGGGTCAGCGCCCGCAGCGGATCGCCGCCCACGAGCCAGCGGCCGTCCTTGCCGATGCCGATGGGGACCACCTCGAAGCGCGAGCGGTCGATCGCGGCGATGACGGAGGCGGCGCCGGCCAGCGACACCTCGTGCTCGCCCGACCGCCCGCCGAAGATGATGCCCACCCGCCGCTTCTTGGCCCCACTGTCCATGGATTCGGTTGTATCAAACTCGCTCCGCGCGTCGCGAGAATTCTCGGAAGCCAACGGCCAACGGTCCCGCGAGCACGATGACGCCGAGGAGACCAAAGGCCCAGGCCCAGCGCGTGTCCGCCGTGGCGCCGAAGCGCGGCGCCCAGTCGAGGGCGACGCCGAAGGCCGCGGGTCCGAGTGCGCCCATGGTGAACCCCACGGTGGACTGCAGCGCCATCGTGCGGCCGAGATAGGCGGGTTCCGCGGCGTCCGCGATCCCGGTGGAGATGATCGCCGATTCGGCCGTCACGAGCACGCCATAGAGCAGCCCCAGCGCGACGAGCCAGCCAAACGGCCAGGGCAGCGCCCAGCCGATGCCGAGCGAGCAGGCCGCCGAGAGGAGCATGAAGGTGCTGATCGGCCGCGCGCGGCCGAGCCGGTCCGAGAGCAATCCGGAGAAGGGATGAGGGAGCGCGCCGATGGCCAGCACGGCCGAGGCCGCGTAGCCCGCGCGCTGAGTGGCTTCGCCGAGCGCGGCGCCGGCGCCGACCAGGCTGGCGGTGAAGAACGGCACGATCCAGCCGCGCATGCCCATGAGCTCGAACGTGTGGGCGCCATAGGCAATGATCAGTCGCAGCGCCGTCCGATTCTTGAGGACGGGAGCCAGCCGCGCGCCTCCGATGATTGCCGGCCCGGCGGCGGGCGCCATCCCGCGGGGCAGCACCAGCCAGCCGATCGCGCCCGCCAGGAGCGGACCGAGCGCGGTGATGGCGAAGGCCCAGCGCCAGCCCCAGTGGGCATTGGCCCAGCCGGTGAGGAGCAGGGACACCGAGGTTCCGATGGTGAAGGCGCCGATATAGCAGCCCATGGCGAAGCCGCGCCCGCGCCGGGCGAAGCGCTCGGCCACCATGCGCATGCCCGGCATGTAGGTGCCGGCCAGGCCGAGGCCGACCAGCCCGCGCAGGAGGAGCGCCGAGAGGAAGCCCGAAGCCCAGAAGGCGAAGGCCAGGCTCAGCAGAGCCGTCCACGCGGCGCTCGCCAGATAGATGCGGCGGGGTGGCATGTAGTCGGTGAGCGTCGCCAGGATGGCGACGGCGCCGATATAGCCCACCTGATAGAAGGCGATGATGAGGCCGGCCTCGGTGTTCGAGAGATTCCACTCGGCCTTGAGAATGGGCAGGAGCGCCGGGAAATTGGAGAAGACCAGCAGCGTGCCGAGCTCGGAGAGGCACACGGCCGCGAGCCAGGCGCGGTCGGTCACGCGCGCTTCTCGCGCCGCTGCCGCTCCCGCCACGCGCGCCACTTGCTCAGGCGCTCGGCGAGCTCCTTCTCGGCCCCACGGTCCGTGGGGCGGTAGTAGACGCGCCCGCTGAGCGCATCGGGCAGATGCTCCTGCTCGACGCGCGCCTCGGGGGCGTCGTGGGCGTACTGATAGCCCTTGCCGTAGCCCAGGTTGGCCATCAGCCCGGTGGGCGCATTGCGCAGGTGCAGCGGCACCGGCTCGGCGGGCTTCTCCGCGATGTCGTGCTGTACCGCTCCCCAGGCGGTGTAGACCGCATTGGATTTGGGAGCGAGGGCGAGGTAGCAGGTCGCTTGCGCGAGGGCCAATTCGCCTTCCGGAGTGCCGAGGAAGTGGTAGGCGTCCTTGGCGTCCAGGGTCAGCCGCAGCGCCATCGGGTCGGCATTGCCCACGTCCTCGGAGGCGAAGCGGACCAGCCGTCGCGCGACATAGAGCGGATCCTCGCCGGCCGCGAGCATGCGCCCCAGCCAGTAGAGCGCGCCGTCGGGATCCGAGTCGCGCAGGGATTTGTGAAGCGCGGAGATCAGGTTGTAGTGCTGTTCGCCGGACTTGTCGTAGAGCAGCGCCTTCTTCTGAACGGCCTCGCGGATGGCCGCCTCGGTCACGCGCGCGCCATGGAGGCTGACCGCCAGCTCGAGGATGTTCAGCGCGTTGCGCGCGTCGCCATCCGACAGCCGCGCGATCAGCGCCAGCGCGTCGGCATCGGCCGCCGCGCCCGTTGCGCCGAGCCCGCGCTCCTTGTCGGCGAGCGCGCGCTCCAGGATCGAGACCAGATCGCCCTCCGAGAGCGGCTGGAGCACATAGACGCGGCAGCGGCAGAGCAGCGCGCCATTGACCTCGAACGACGGGTTCTCCGTCGTCGCGCCGATCACAATGATGGTGCCCTTCTCCACGTAGGGCAGGAAGGCATCCTGCTGGGCCTTGTTGAAGCGGTGGATCTCGTCCAGAAACAAGATCGTCCGCCGGCCGCGGCGGCCGCCCTCCGCCTCGGCCTCAACCATGACCTGACGGACTTCCTTCACGCCGGCGAGCACGGCGGAGAACGGCACGAAGCGCGCCCCCGCGACATCGGCCATGAGCCGGGCCAGGGTCGTCTTGCCGGTGCCCGGGGGGCCCCACAGGATCATCGAGTGCAGCGCGCCGTCCTCGAGAGCGCGGCGCAGCACCTTGCCCGGGCCGATCAAGTGCTCCTGACCCACGATCTCGTCGAGCGTCCGCGGCCGCATGCGGTCGGCCAGCGGCGCCGGTGGGGCCGATTTCGGAGACGGCGGCGAGTCGAAGAGGTCCACGCCGGAATTATACCCGTCTGATCTGACATAATGGGCACGTGGACGCCTCCCCCGCTGACGCCGCCGTCGACAGTCGCGCCGATCAGCTGCGCGCCGGCCGCCGCCTCCAGTACCTCACCATCGGCTGGAACTCGGCGGAATGCGTCGTGGCCGTGGGCGCGGGGCTCGTCGCCGGGAGCATCGCGCTCGTGGGCTTCGGCGTCGACTCGGCGATCGAAGTCACGAGCAGTCTCGCCGCCCTCTGGCGCCTCTCGCGCGATCGGGATCCCGCCCGCCGCGAGACCGCCGAGCGCCGCGCGCTCCGGACGATCGGCGTCTGCTTCCTCCTGCTCGCCGCCTACGTGCTCTACGAGTCCATCGAGGTGCTCGTGGAGGGCCGCGCGCCCGAGCGGAGTCTCGTGGGTATCGCCCTGGCAGCGCTCTCGCTCCTGGTCATGCCGCTCCTCGCCAGATTCAAGCGGCGCATCGCCAGCCGCCTCGGCAGCGGCGCGCTCGAGGCCGAGACGCGCCAGACCGAAACCTGCGCCTGGCTGTCGGCCATCGTGGTTCTCGGACTCAGTCTCAACGCGTGGCTGGGCTGGTGGTGGGCCGATCCCGTGGCGGCCATCGCCATGGTGCCGCTCATCGCCTGGGAAGGCCTGCAGGCTCTCCGGGGACGAACCTGCTGCGCGGACTGATCCGCTCCCGCCGCATCGGGCGCTTGCTGCTCGCCCTCGCTGCTCTCGCTCTCGCGACCATACTGCCGGCCTGCCAGGCCGCCCGCCCGCGCTCCACCGCGCTCTCTCCGCTCTCGCCTGAGGTGGCGCGCTATGCCGATGCCCACCGCCGCAGCGTGGAGCTGCGCGTCGGGCTCGCCGGCTGGGCGGCCCGCGCCAGCAGGGAATCCATGGCCGGCGAGGTTGTGACCGCCGACCTCGGCGAGCAGCTGCGGGGGCTCAAGCGCGAGTACTTCGCGATCCGCGAGACGCTCTTCGAGCTGGCCCTGCTGCACGCCTCGGCCGTGGTCGAGGAGCCGGGGCGGCGGGATCAGCGCGAGCGGCTCGTCGAGATCAGCCTGTCGCTCATGGCCGGCACGGATCTGGTCGCCAACTTCCACGCGGTGGCGCCGACGCTGGCCGAGCGGGCGGCGCTGCGCGCGGTGTGGAACGAGGCCGACCCGCTTAACGGCATTCCGGAGGGCGGCTGGGAGACCGCCCTGCTGGCCTATCGCAGCGCGCGCTACCATGACCTCTTCAAGACGGCCATCGAGCGCGTCACGGCTGCTCGGGGCCGTCTCGAAGCCTGGCGGGCCGCAGGGGATGGCGATGTGCTGGCGCTTTATGGCGAGGGCATCGGCGCCGGCCTCGAGGATGCCGGGCGCGCTTTCGCGCTGCTCCGGGCCGGGCTGGCGGAGGAGGACCTCGGCCGGGACAAAGCCGATCTCCGTACTCTG
This sequence comes from Candidatus Methylomirabilota bacterium, assembly GCA_046727155.1. Taxonomy (GTDB): domain Bacteria; phylum Methylomirabilota; class Methylomirabilia; order Rokubacteriales; family CSP1-6; genus DASSSH01. Next base: position 31,777 of record JBKPCB010000026.1, read on the forward strand.
GTGGATCGCTCCAGGGCCGCGCGCGCCGCGTGGACGGCGGCGGCCCAGCCGATGCGGGCGGCCATCGCGCGCGACGGCGGGCTCATCCGCGGCGCAGTGCACCTGCGTCTGCAAACCGTCAAGCGCGAGTACCTCGAGCTGCGCGAGGGCCTCTACGGTCTCGCGTTCAAGCATCTTGCCAAGCTAACGCGCGAGGACATCCCGTACCCGCGCGCCTTCAGGCTCGAGGCGGTGGGCATCTCGGTGCTCGCCGCGTCCACGCTCTACGAGAACGCGCACGCGATCGACGCGGAGATCCTCAGCATCCCGCGCGTCAAGCCGCTGCTGAACCAGGGCGACCCGGCCCTCGGCATCCGGCCCGGCTTCTGGGACCACGTGGAGGTGGAGCTCGTGCGAAGGGAGTTCCGCATCCTGCTCGAGGCCGGCATTCAGATCCTCGAGCAGTCGCGATCTCTCCCGCCCGACGAGGATCCCTTCCTGGCCTATGTGGGCCGGGAGCTATCCTCGACGGCCGCGATCGAGGAGGCCCGCCGGGATCGGGCCGAGGTCACCATCGGCTGGTGGCTGCGCCGCCAGCTCGGCCGCGCGAACCTGCTCGAGACCGGCGCGAGCCAGGGCCAGGTGCAGACCTCGAAGGCCTTCGGCAACTTCATGGGGACCTTCGAATTCCGGAAGGGAAAGCTCTTCGATCAGTCCGAATGGACCCGCTTCGTCACCGAGCGGCTCGAGCCCGGCGACATCCTGCTCGAGAAAACGCCCTTCCGGCTCACCGACAAGTTCATCCCGGGCCATTTCGGCCATGTCGCGCTCTACGTCGGCACCCAGGCTCAGCTCACCGCGCTCGGGCTCGGCGATCATCCATGGGTGCGGCCCCACTGGGCGCGACTCGGCGAGGGGCGCGTCATCGTGGAGGCGCTTCGCAACGGCACCCAGATCAATACCCTCGAGCACTTCCTCAATATCGACGATCTGGCGATCCTGCGGCCGAAGCCCGGGCTGGTGCCGCGGGGCGACGTGCTCCAGGCCATCACGCTGGCCTTCACCCATATCGGCAAGAAGTACGACTTCGCCTTCGACACCAATACCCGGGACACCATCGTCTGCTCGGAGCTGGCCTTCCACACCTATGTCAATGTCCGGTGGCCCTTCGCCCGCGTGCTCGCCTCCTACACGATCTCTCCCGACGACGTGGCCGTGATGGCGGGCGCGGATCCCGCGCGCCCATTCGAGCTGGTGGCCTTCGTCCACGACGGCCAGGTGGTCCACGACCTGAAGACCGGGCAGATGAACGAGCGGCGCTACGTGGAGCTGTTGGGACGGCGCTACGAGACGGCGCTGCGCTGATTGGTTCTCGACGTCACGCCTCGCCGACGGTCAGCTTCTCGAACAGCGCGCTCAGAATCTCGTCGATCCCCGCGGCCGCCCACAGGTCGAAGAACGCCGAGTTCTGCATGGCCACGAACTCCTGCCGGTCGCGGGCCTTCCGCTGCTCCTCGCTCTCGCCGGGCCGCGCTTTCTGCTGGTGTCCCCGAATGCGGTCCTTGCGATAGATGGCGGGATACTCGAAGTATCGGTGCAGCTCCTGGAAGTCGCGCGTGAAGAACACCGCCACGGGCAGGGACGCCCACTCGCCGCCGTTCTTCTTGTTCATGAACTCGAGCATGAGGTCGTGATTGCCGTCGGGATGGGCGGCGGGATCGGGGCGCCGCGTGCCGAGGATCTTCTTGCCGTCACGGTTGAAGATGCGGAGCTCGAGTCCGCCTGCCTCGGCCAGGCGCGCCAGCATGGGCACGTCGCGACGGCAATCGGAGGACCAGTCCTCGGAAATGACGAGGATCTTGGCGGGGCCATTGGGCTGCGCGGCGAGCCACCGGATGGCGGCCGTCTGATGGTCGGTGAGGCGCATCCTGGCGTAGCGATCACGGAACACCGAGCTATTGTCCTTGCGCGCGGCGGCCATCGAGCCGGCGTCGGGGAAATAGCCGCCCCAGGCCTCGCGGGCGAGGTTCTCGGGGCTGCCGGTGTACGTCACGTACTCGTTGAACGTCATGCCCTTGGCGAATCGCTCGGACGTCACAACGCTCTTGGCCATGCCTTCCTCCTCGGGCCGATTCTAAGCCAGCGCGGCGGGAAGATCGAGAAGCGAGTCGATGCGCGCGGCAGTGACGACGCCCCGCCGCTCCAGCTCCGCCTCGTCGCCGCGGTAGGCGATGAAGGGCACGCCGCCGGCCTGTGCCGCGAGACCATCCACCCAGGAGTCGCCCACCACCACGATGCGCGCCGCCTCGGGCCAGCGCTGTCGCACCACTCGCAGCCCGTCAGGGTCGGGCTTGAGATGGACCACGTCATCGCGGGTGACGATCAGGTCGAGGTAATCGAGCAGGTCGAAGCGCGCGAGCACAAAGTCGGTCACCACGCGGTCATTATTGGTCCACACGGCCGTGGCGAAGCCCAGCTGTTTCATGGCTGCCAGCGCTTCGCGCGCGTAGGGCTCGATCGTCGCCTGCTTCATGGCGCGCCGCTCGTGGGCCACGGGGATTCTGATGATCTCGACCTCGAGGTCGACGGCCTCGCGGCGCACGAGGGCCAGAAGCTCGGCCGCCGACCAGCGCAGCTCGCGCGCGGGCACAAGGATGCCGCGGGCGCGCAGAAAGGCCTCCATCTCGCGCCCCACCGCCCGCATGTCGAGCGGAGAGCTTACCAGGGTGCGGTCGAGATCGAAGACGGAGACGTCGGGGCCGGCCACGATGGCCTGCGTGTGGTTAGCGTTCTGCTTCGAGCTGGTCGAGCAGGTCGCGCAGCATCTCGATCCCGCCCGGATCCAGACGCCGGTCGGCCAGGATGACCTCGACGTCCTCGGGCACGCGCTCGCGGATGGCGGCCTCGGCCTGCTCGGAGCAGACCACCGTCCGCGTCTTCTCGAGCATGCGGTCGATGGACCAGGGGTCGTCGGCAGAGGCGAGCACCGAGGTGAGGTGCGATAGCCCGGCGGACTGGACCGAATTGAGCAAGTTCTGACTGCCGCGCGGCGTATTGCAGACGAGGCCCACCACGGTGCCCTCGGCCAGCTCGGTGAGGCGGAGGAGCGAGGAGATATTGGCCTCGGAGAGCAGGGCCACGGGCGGCGGGCCGCCCGGCGGCACCGCCTGCTTGACCTCGTGGATATGGAAGAAGGTCGTGATCACGACGCGGTAACCCTTGAGGAACTCGGGCTCGTTGCGGGCGCGCGCCTCGAACTCGTCCACCAGGAGGCGGTCCACGGACAGCGGCAGCTCCTCTTCAAGCTGCTCGCGGTAGCGCGTGAGCTCCGGATTATTGCACTCGACGAGCAGGGCGCGGGACTTTGTTGCCTTGGCCGCCCGGCCGTGCGGGGCGCGGGCGGCGATGGTCGCCACGAGCTCGTCATGGGTGAAACCCAGCCGCCGGGCATGCTCGAGCGTTTCCTGGGCCAGTCGCTCGAGGCTTCGGGCCGCCCGCCCTTCGTGGGCGGGCGGCCGGT
>JBKPCB010000027.1:0-66625 GCA_046727155.1 Candidatus Methylomirabilota bacterium
CACTTGAAGTGCGCGATGTGCTGCCGGCAGAACTCGATGATCTCCTTCTCGGTCGCCTGCGCGCCCGGCTTGAGCGTGACGAAGGCCTTCGGCCGCTCGCCCCACTTCTCGTCCGGGATGGCGACGACCGCGCACTCGAGCACGGCGGGATGCCGCGCCACCGTTTGCTCCACCTCGATGGTGGAGATGTTCTCGCCGCCCGAGATGATGATGTCCTTCTTCCGGTCGCGCAGCTCGATGTAGCCGTCCGGATGCCAGACGCCGATGTCGCCCGAGTGGAACCAGCCGCCGCGGAATGACTCGGCCGTGGCGTCGGGCTGCTCGAAGTACCCTTTCATCACGTTATTGCCGCGCATCACCACTTCGCCCAGCGTCTCGGCGTCCTGAGGCACATCCTGCATGTTGCCATCCACCACGCGCACCAGGTCGGCGATGAGATAGCCCTGGCCCTGGCGCGCGGCCAGCCGCGCCTGCTCCTCCACCGGTAGCGCGTCCCACTCGCCATGCCACTCGCATACCGTGTGGGGCCCATAGGTCTCGGTGAGGCCGTAGACGTGCACAGGGCGGAAGTTCAGCTCCTTGAGCTTGCCGAGCAGCGTCGGCGAGGGCGGCGCGCCGGCCACGGTCACCGTGACGGGCCGGGCGAGGCGATGCGCCTTGGGATCGTTCACCACTCCGATCTGGACCGTGGGCGCCCCGTTATAGTGTGTGACGCCCTCACCGTCGATCAGCTCCCAGATCCGCGCCGACTCCACCTTGCGAAGGCAGATGTGCGCGCCGGCCACGGCCGTCACGCCCCAGGTGAAGCACCAGCCATTGCAGTGGAACATGGGCAGCGTCCAGAGGTAGCGCGACTCGAAATTCATCCCGGTCTCGATCACTTCGCCGAGCGCGTTGAGATAGGCGCCGCGGTGCGTGTACATCACGCCCTTGGGCCGGCCGGTGGTGCCCGAGGTGTAGTTGATCGAGATCGGCTCCTCCTCGTCCTCGAGCCAGCTCTCGACCGGCGCCGGCGAGCCCTGGGACAGGAAGTCTTCATAAGGATCGCCTGCCGTGCCCGTGTCGTCCACCCTCACGACTTTGACCGCGGAGAGGTCGACCGGCTTGACCAGTCCCTCGAGCTCCGCGTCCACGAAGAGAAACCGGGAGCCCGAATGCCGCAGGATGTAGCCGACTTCGTCGGCGTTGAGCCGGGTATTGATGGCGACCAGCACGCCGCCCGCCGCGGGGACGGCGAAGTGGGCCTCGAGCAGCGGCGGGATATTGGGGCAGAGGAAGGCCACGCGGTCGTGCTTCTCGAGTCCCGCGGCGCGCAGTCCGGAGGCCAGCCGGTTGACCCGCTCCTCGAGCTGGCGATACGTGTAGCGGCGCGTGCCGTGCACCACGGCGGGCTTGTCGGGGAAGACATAGGCGCTGCGCTGGAGAAAGCTCACCGGGGTGAGCTCGGTGCGGTAGACATCGCGCTGCTTCATGGGACCGATCCTCCTGCGTAGGTTGCCCGACAGTGTACCACCGTTACAATGAAGCCTGAGAGGAGCCAAACGCGCGACTTGTCATGGGTGATCGTCGGTGGGACGGGAGCACGGCCGGTCCGTCTCATTCCCGAACACGCAGCAAATTGCTACTCGATGACCTCGTCGATTTGTGCGAGCAGCGATGGTGAGGGCGTCAGGCCAAGGGCTCGTGCCGTTTTCATATTGAGCACCACCTGGAATTTTGTGGGCTGCTCGACCGGCAGATTGGCGGGCTTCGTACCCTTGATGATTTTGTCGACATAGAACGCAGCCCGCTCGTAAAGTGCTGGCCAGTTCGCGGAGATGGAGACCAGGCCCCCTGCGACGGTAGTTTCCCGGGTGCCCGACATGTACGCCAACCTGTGCTTGGCCGCGAGCCTAACAAGGATTGCCCGGTGTAAATCGAAGTGCTCTTGGACTATCACCGCCTGCGCCCCGGCCCTGGACATTTCCGCGAAGGCGCTTTCGAGCTCATCGGGGCCGCTGATCAGTACTGGCTCGAGCCGGAGGCCGGCTCTCGCGGCGGCCCGACGTAGGTCCTCTACGAAGGGGCCGCTGTACGGGTTGGTGGCCGGGGTCGTTCCAAGAACTGCGACGCGGGCAAGGCTCGGCATAAGTTCGCGGAGGATTTGCAGGCGTTTGCCTCCAATCTCCGCATCCATTCCCGATACGCCCGTCGCGTTTCCGCCAGGGCGAGCCAAACTATCGACGAAGCCGCTTTGCAAGGGGGCGCCCACCACCATGACAATCGGGATCGTTTTCGTGGCTCCCATCGCGGCTCTGGTTGCTTGGGTCCAATGGGTGACGATGACATCGACGCCCAGCCGGACCAGCTCGGCAGCAAGGTCGGCGGCGCAGTCGCTTCGTCCCATGGTGTAGCGGAACTCGAGCGCGATATTCTGGCCTTCCGAATAGCCCAGGGTATACAAACCTCGTCGGAAGGCATCGGCGAACGGATACGGGGGCGACGCGCCTATCAACACACCAACGCGCGGCAATTTTGCGAGTCGCTGCGAGAACGCTCGACTTGGTGCCCCGAACAGAATTGTGGCCAATAAACCGGCGAAAACGCGTCGGTTGATGTAGATGATCATCATCTGACCCAGGGCATAAGCGACATAAATTCAGAGGTTGCGGGCGAGGACCTTCGCCAGGGACTCGGGCCTGAACCCGAGCTGCAGCAGGGCCGCGCCCGTGTCGAAGTACTCGCGGTAGCGCGCGATCCGTCCGCCATCGAGCTCGAAGAGGCTCATGCCGCGAAAGCCGATCTTCCGCCCGGCGCTGCGCGGCACAGCCTCGGTGACGGTGTAGCCGAAGGTCCACTCCGCAGTCGCCAGCGCCGGCGACTCGACCACCGTGTCCATCGTCCACCGGTAGTCCTTCCCTTCCCGGAACATCCGCTCGAACATCGCGCGCAGTCTCGCGGGCCCCGTGTGCTCGCCATAGAAGGTGTCGCGGTAGCTGCCGGTAGGCGTGAAGCAGGCGACGTGGCCCGCCACGTCCTGGCGGTTGAAGGCCCGCTCGAACTCTCTCACGACGCTCACGGGCGGATCACGAACTGCAAGAGGCGGTGGGCCTGGCGGAGGGCGGCCTCGGCCTCCGCCGGCGTCTTGGCGCGCGAGAAGATGAAGCCCAAATAGCGCGAGCCCTCGGGCAGCGGCACGACCTCCTGGCCCTTGTGCAGCGAGATGGTGACGTCCTCGATCAGCGGCACGGCCCGCGCCTCCTCCAGCCCGCGCGCCTCCTCGAGGATCCCACCGCGCGGGATCGGAATCATCATGACGCCGGCCGCGCGGCGCTCGCGCTCGAGCGAGGCGATGGGCAGGCCGAGCGCATGGCGCAGGATGATCTCCTCGAGCGACATGCCGGTGCCGAAGCGCAGGGTGCGCGAGCAGAGCCCGCCGATCGAGCGCGCGGCGAGCTCGATCATCCACGGCCCCTCGCGGTTCACGCGCACTTCGGCATGGACCGGGCCGTCCTCCAGCCCCAGCGCCTTGGCGGCCCGGGCCGCGCACTCCCGGATCGCCGTCTGCCCCGCCTCGGACAGCCGCGAGGGCGTGACGTAGATGGTCTCCTCGAAGAACGGCCCGTCGAGCGGATCCGGCTTGTCGAAGAGCGCGAGCGTCTCGAGCGCGCCGCTGTCCAGCAGGCCTTCGAGCGCGACTTCCGCGCCCGGGACGAAGCCTTCGACCAGGATCCGGTCGGTCCCCTCGCCGAGCTCGCGCACATCAGGAGACTCGAGGATCCTCGCGATTCGCTCGAACGCCGCGACGAACTCGCGCTCGGAATCGGCGCGGATGACGCCGCGGCTGGCCGATAGCACCAGCGGCTTGAGCACGCAGGGATACGCGACACGGCGCGCGATCTCCGCGGGGCGCTCGCTCACGGCGAACGAAGCGAAGGGCGGCGACGGCACCCCCGCCTCCGCCAGCCGCTCGCGCATCCTGAGCTTGTTCCGGGTGGCGCTCACCGCCGCGACGGGATTGGCGCGCAGCCCCAGCGCCTGCGCGATGGCGGCGCCGACCACGGTCGTGAGGTCGTCCACGGGCACCACGGCATCGATCGGCCGGCGAACCGCGTACGCCTGCATCTCCTTGACGGCGGCATCGGGATCGGAGAACGGAAGCGTGAGGAGGTGGTCGGGGAACTCCGCGGACATCACGTTGGGCCGATCGGACGCGATCACGAGATCTACGTCGAGCGTCTGCGCGGCCTCCACGAAGTCCTCGGTGCGATAGGTGGTGGTGGGAATCAGCAGCAGCAGCCGCATGGCGGAGCCCAGTGTAACACGCCGCCCGGAACCCGTTCGGGTGCGGTATACATGAAGGCCAGTTGTGCGAGCCGCAGGACGTCGTGGGCGCGGGGCGAGCCGCAGCACGGCCGGGGGCTGGGCCCCCGCGTGCGAGGCGAGCGATATGAGGAGCGCCCCACCGTCCGAGGCGAGCTATCCAGTTGTGCGAGCCGCAGGACGTCGTGGGGCTGGGGCCCCACCGTCCGAGGCGAGGTATCCAGAGGAGGACCCGCGCATGCGTGTCGGCATCATGATCGAGGGACAGGAAGGGCTCACCTGGGAGCGCTGGCTGCGTCTCGGCCAGGCCGCCGAGGACTTCGGCTTTGAATCGCTCTGCCGGTCGGATCACCTGACTGGCCTCTGGGGCGAGTCCAAGCGGCCGTCGCTCGAGACCTGGACCTCGCTCACGGTGCTCGCGACGCGCACGTGGCGCATCCGCTTCGGCCCCATGGTCTCGCCGCTCACCTTCTATCACCCCGCGCTCTTGGCAAAGATGGCGGTGGCGCTCGACACGCTGTCGGGCGGGCGGGTCGATCTCGGGCTGGGCGCGGGCTGGAACGAGCACGAGCACCGGATGTTCGGCGTGCCGATGCCGCCCATGAAGGAGCGCCTCGACCGGCTCGAGTGCGCCGCGCGCCATATCCGCGCGCTCGGCGCCGGACGGCCGGTCACGCTGGACCAACCCTACTACCCGCTCCAGAAGGCCGAGAATCACCCGCTGCCGACCCACCGGCGCCTTCGGATCGTGATCGGCGGGCGTGGCGAGAAGCGCACGCTCAGGATCGCGGCCGAGTTCGCCGACGAATGGAATGTCACCCGCGTGGATGTGGCGGGCTTCACGCGGAAGCGCGAGGTGCTGGCGCAGCACTGCCAAGCGCTGGGGCGCGACCCGGAAACCGTCACCCGCTCGCTGATGGTGCCCATGGCCATCGGCCGCGACTCGGCCGAAGTGGCCGAGCGCATCGCCGCGGCACGTGTCATCTTTCCCCAGCTGCCGGAGAGCGAGACCGCATGGCGGGAGGCGAGCTTTCTCGCGGGCTCCCCCGATGAGATCGGCGGCACGCTGATGAAGTGGAAAGAGGCGGGGCTGCAGCGGGTGCTCTTGCAGATGCTGGATCAGGAGGATTTGAGCGCGCTCGAGAGTTTCGCGCGCCACGTGCAGCCGCGGCTGTACTAGCTCGCGCTCAGAGCTCGATCACGAGCCCGTCGGCCGCGCGCTCGATCTCGCCCTCCGCCGCCCGGGCGAGCATGTCCGGCCCCATGTGGGTGAGGACGATGCGCCGGCAGCCGAGTCGCGCGGCCTCGGCGCGAAGCGTCGCGTAGTCGAGGTGGTAGCGGATTTTCCGCTCGTAGGTGTAGGCCTCGCACACGAAGAGGTCGGCTCCGCGGGCCGCTTCGATCAGGCTCTCGGTCCACTCGGTGTCGCCGGAGTAGGCGATCTCGCGCCCGCCATAGGCCACCCGCAGCGCGTACGACGGCGCGCCGCTCGCGTGCTCGACCGGAAACGCCGTCGCGCGGGCGGGGCCGACGGTGACGGGCTGGCGCGGCAACAGCTCGACGAACTCCGTCGCAAAGCGCCGCTCGACGGCGGTCGAGCCGGGGAAGAACACTTCCATGGCCGCCTCCACGCGTGCTCGGACGCCCGGCGGTCCGGCGATGACCAGCGGTCGCGTCCGACGGCTGAATTGGCCATCCAACACCAGAAAGGGTAAGCCGCCGAAATGATCGCCGTGCAGATGCGTGAGCAGCACCCAGCCGACGGCGGACGGATCCACGCCCGCCCGCTTCATGGCGATCAGGGAGGAGGCGCCGCAGTCGATGAGCACATCGCCCGCCTCACCCTCGAGCCGCAGGCAGGTCTGAAGCCGTCCGCCGCTGCCGAAGGCGTCGCCGGATCCCAGGAACTGCAGGCGGAGCGCCGCCACGGTCGCCGCTAGAGCCGGTCGGCGAACATGGCTCGGTAGTGGCGGTACCAGTCGCTCTGGAACCGTTCGTCGGGATCGTGGCGCCGCTTGAGCTTGAGGAAGCCGGCGAAGTTGGGGTAGGCGGCCTCCACCTGCTGACGCGTCGCCCAGCGATGATAGGTCAGGTAGTACGTGCCACCGTAGTGCAGGCCGTGGTCGATCAGCCGGCGGAAGGCCTCGGCCGAGCGCTCGAGCCCCTCGGGCGTGTGGGCCGTGTGCACGTTGAAGATGACGCAGGCCCACGGCTGCCGCGCCCACGCCAGCGCCGTCTCGTCCTCGCGCTCGATGAGCCGGATCGTGCCGTAGATCACGTCCACGCGATTGCGGACAACGTCTCGGCGCACGTCGTCCATGAACCGCCCGAGCGCGCCGCGCGGGACGTAAATCTCGGTGATCATCTCGGTGGCGCGCTCGTCAGCGGCGAGCTGGCGGTCCAGACCCTCGTGGTAATTGTCAAGGTACACCGCCATCTGATGCGTGTCCGACCAGTAGAGCTGGCCCGACGTGGACAGATAATAATCGGCGTAAACCTCAAAGGCGCGCCGCTTGTTGACATGGGAGAGGTAGAGCAGCCGACGCCAGCCCTCCACGTCCATCTCGCGCTGCCGCTCCGGCACGGCGCGGCCCGCATTCACCGGACGGTAGCACGAGAACACGCCCTTGCGCATGAACTCGCCCGAGACCGCGTCCGTCGCGTACTGGAAATCGCCGAAGAGGTAGCCGTCGGCGATGCGACGCTCGAAAGCCGGAATGAGCCGATCGGCGTCGAGCACCTGGACCACGCGCTCGATCCTGCGGCGCGGTGCGAGGCGCAGGGTCACCGAGGTCATGACGCCGAAGAGCCCGTAGCCACCGATGGCGGAGCCGAAGAGCTCGCGATTCTCGGTTCGGCTGCACCGTCTCACGGCGCCCTGAGCGTCCACCAGGGAGAAGGCCTCGACGTCCTGGACCATGGGCTGGTAGCGCAGGCCGCGGCCGTGCGCATTGGCGGCCAGCGCGCCGCCGAGGGTCAAGCGGTCAGCGCCGGTTTGCTTCTGCACGATGCCCCACGCCTGGGCGCGCCCCTTCTGCGACTCGACCAGGTAGCCCACCAGCTCGGGCCACTCGATGCCCGCTTCGACCTCGATGAGCCCGCGCTCGACGTCGAAGCCGAGGATGCGATTCATCGCCGTCATGTCGAGCATCAGGGTGCCGGCGCCGAACTGCTGGCCGCCCATGGCGTGGCGGCCGCCGGCGATGCTGACGGCGCGCCCCTCGGTCCAGGCCCGGCGGATCAATGCCTGAACGGCGTCTACCGTGGGCGCTGGCGCGACGGTGGCGACGCGCGCGGCATTGAGCTGGGAGTGGACATCGTTGACGACAATGCCCTCGGCCCGGCCGGTCTCGAACGCGCAGCCGGTAGAGAGCAGGGCGGCCCCCGCGCCGGCGCGGGCCGCCGAGCCGAGAAACTGGCGCCGCGTGAGCTCAGCCATGATGCGTCTCCGGAATGACGAGAGCAGCGGCACCGCGGTAGATGAGAATGAGCGCCACCGCTTGGAGGGCGTGGTAGAGCGCATTGTGATCGAAGCGCGCCGGGTCGGGCGCGATCCGGAGCTGCTGCACGGCCGCCGCCAGAAAAGTCAGCACGAGCCCCGCCATCCCCGCCCAGGCCCCGCGGATCCCGCTCCGGGCGGCCTTCCAGCCGAAGACGACGAGCAGGAAGAGCGCGGCGGGCAGATACTCGATGATCGCTGCCGCGAAGTCCTGGCTCACCAGCAGGATCAATGCCGCGTAGACGACGAACAGGATTCCGGCGGCGATGGAAATGCCCTGCGCCGCGGCCGGCGCGAAGGCCAGGGCGCCGCCGGCGCTCCATGCCGCCCAGGCCATGACGCCGATCGCCAGCAGCACGGCCGGCCAGAGCAGACGGTGGCCCACGCTCGCCGGGTCGGGAAAGAAGCCGTGGACGGTCCCGCCGGTCAGTGCCGCGGCGCCGAGCGAGAGGAAGAAGAGTGTGAACCACTGCCCGGCGGGGCCGCCGGCGCGCCGGCCCATGAGCCAGGCCAGCACGGCGCATTCGGCCGTGAGACCGTAATCGGTGAGTGTGACGATCGGCTCGCTGATCATCATCGGGCGCGGCGGAGGCGCGGCAGCAGCGCGCCCGTGCGGGCGCAGTAAGCGCGGTACTCCGAAAAGGTGGCGGCGAGCAGGGCTTCTTCGTAGCCGATGCGGCGGCGGAACGCGAGCGGGAGTGCCACGACGGCGAGCCCAGCGGCGATCCAGCTTCGCAGCAGCACGCAGCTCGCCACGAAGGTCACGAGGGCGCCGGTGTAGCTCGGATGGCGGATCAGCCGGTAGGGCCCGTCCTGCACCAGCCGTTGCCCCGGCTGCACCTCGACGTTCCAGGTGAAGCAGCGGCCCAGCCGGAGCACCGCCCAGGTCCGTAGCGCGAGACCGGCCAGCATGAGCGCGAACGCCACCCAGGTCAGCGCGTCGAGCGGCAGCGCGGCGCGGCGGCGCAGCGCCAGCTCGGCCAGGGCGGCGATCTGAGTCAGGTACACGGTCCACACGATCTGCACCGCCGTGCCCCGATCCTCCGCGGTGCGCGAGCCCTCGAAGAGCGAGTAGGCCGGCTGCAGCGCATTGGCGAGAACGCTCACGGCCGCGAGCATCCAGAGCTGGGGCAGCGCGAGCGCCGGCGGCCACACCCAGGCGAGCACCGCCGCGGCGACGATCCACGCCGCCAGGGCGCGCGCCGCCTTCGTGCCGGCCGCAGCCGTCACGCGGCGTCGCCCGGCGCGGCGGCTCGCCTCACCGGGCCTCTACTCGACGCCCGCGCTGAGCATGTCGGGATGAAAGCGGAGGCCGTGGCCGGGCACGTCCAGGGGGGCGATCATGCCGCGCTCGATCACGGGGGCGCGCTCGAACATGCCGTCCACGAAATAGGGCAGGTACTCGATGTACAGCGCGGTGGGCGAAGCGCCCAGCAGCGGCGTCATCAGCTCGGGGAAGTGATGAGGCGCCACCAGCACGTCGTGGCTCTCGATGAGGGCGAAGGTGCGCAGGCATTCGGTGACGCCGCCCAGCCGGAAGATGTCGGGCTGGACGATGTCCACCGCCCCGGCCTCGAGCAGCGACCGGATGCCGTAGCGCGTGTAGACACTCTCGCCGCTCGCCGTCTTGAACGGCGCGCGGCCGCGAAAGTCGGCCAGGTCCTGGGCCTGATGCGGCTGGAGCGGCTCCTCGACCCAGAACACGGGCAGATCGCGCAGCGCCGCCATCCGATCCAGCGCCTCTGGGACGGTGCGGAAGGCGCAGTTGCAGTCGACCATGACCCGCCGTGTGGAGCCGACCAGCTCGGCGACGGCGCGTATGCGCTCGACGTCGACGCGCGGATCCGGGTGGCCGATCATCAGCTTGATGCCGTGAACCCCGCGATCGAGCGCTTTCTCCGTCTGCGCTCTCAGCTCGTCCATGGTGAGCGAGAGCATGCCCACCGTGGCATAGACCGGCAGCGGGCGGCCGGCGTGCCCCAACAAGCGATGGAGCGGCAGGTCGTGGGCCTGGGCGGCCAGATCCCAGCAGGCGATGTCCACTGCCGCCATTGCAAAGGTTCCGATGCCTTGGGGACCCAGGTGCCGGAGGCGGCCCCACATCAATTCCCAGAGATCGCGCGGGGCCAGAGCGTCCGCGCCGAGCACGACGGGGCGCAGTGACTCTTCGATGCAGGCGCGGATCGCGCGTGCGCCGTGGCCCGGCGTGAAGGCGTAGCCCAAGCCTTCGAGATTGCCGGCGGCGAGGCGGAGGATGACGTAGTCGAGCGAGGGAAGCGACTTGACGGCATTGCCGAGCGGTCTCTCGAACCCCAGCCGCGTGGTGGGCACCGATACCAGGCTAGTGCGGAGACGCGTGATCGGCAGCGCGCCCATGCGCCCCACTATCGGGGCGGCCACCCGCGATGTCAATCGCGCCCGCTCGCGCTCAGGGCAGCCGCAGGACATCGCCGGGCCGAAGCCACACGGGCTCGGCGCCGCGGCGGAATACCTTGACGCGAGCGGCGCCGTGAACCGTCACGATGCCGTCGGCGTCGATGAGCCAGGCCCCTTCCTCGATCCCGACCACCGGGTTGTCGTTGACGACGTGGTACTCACGGATCCGGTCGTCTCGCGTCTCGCTGTAGGGCGCCATGGCCGGATCCGTCTCCGCATAGTGCGGGTTGATGTTGAACGGCACCAGCCCTAGCGCCTCGAAGCGGTCGAGCGCGACCACGTTCCAGTCGTTGGTGGTGAGGATATTGGCACCCGCCACGTTGGAGCCCGCGCTGGCCCCCGCGTAGGGCATGCCCACGCGGACGCGTCCGCGAATCGGTTCGAGCAGTCCCGTGTGGCGAAGCCGCTTGAGCAGCGCGTAGGTATTGCCGCCGCCCACGAAGAGCGCTTCCGCCTTTCGGAGCGTGTCGAGGGGCTGCTCGCTCCAGCGCAGATGCAGGAGCTCGAGCCCCGCGCCCTCGGGCGGCGCCGGGCTCAGCGCGGCGCTGATCCGCTCGAAATACGCCCGCTCGTCGAACAGGCTCGCCGCCGTGACGACGGCCACGCGCCGGGCCGGGCCCAGGAACTCCCGCAGCCCCGCGCGGCCGTCGGGGCCGAGCGGCCCTCCGGAATGGAGCAGCACGCGCACCGGCTAGCCTCCCAGCAGCCGGCGGAGCTGGCTCATGGACTTGACCAGGTAGTGGGCCACACCGTCGGGCCCGCCTTTGGGCGCGAAGAGCACAGCCGTCATCCCGATGCGCCGCGCGCCGCGGATGTCGGAGTCGATGCTGTCGCCCACCATGGCCGCCTCGTCCACGGTGCAGCCCATGCGCTGCAGCGCCAGCTCGAAGAGCGGGGGCTCGGGCTTGCCGACCACGATCGGGCGCACGCCCGCCGCCGTCGCCACCGCCTCGACGATGGCGCCGCAGCCGGGCAGGAAGTCGCCGCCTTCGACGGGCAGCCGCGGGTCGATATTGGGCGTGAGGAACGGCGCGCCGGCGGCGACCGCCCGGGACGCGGCGGTGAGCCGCTCGTACGTGAAGGCGAAGTCGTTGCCGACCACGACCACGGTGGCCTCGCGGAATCGGTCCGTGGGAACCAGGGCATGGCCGGCATCGCGAATCACCTGCTCCATCTCCTCGCCGCCGATGGCCAGCACGCGCGAGGGGCCCCACTGCCGCATGATCACCTCGCCCAGGATCTCGAGCGGTGTCAGCACCTCGCGCTCTTCCGCCTGCACGCCCAGGCGGACGAGCTTGCCCTGCATGGTCTGGGAGCGGGCGCGCGAGTTATTGGTGAGAAAGCAGACGCCGCGCCCTTGGCTGCGCAGCAATGCCAGCACCTGGGCGGCGCCCGGAATGAGCACCTCCCCCGTCCAGACGCAGCCGTCCAGGTCGAACACAAACCCCTTCATTTCCCGCAGAGACCGCCGGGTGGGACTCACGCGAGGGGGCTCCCGAGCCCGGCCGAAGCCGGCTCGGACCGGGCGCAGACAGGCGGGATCTCGGACACGATGCGGTCGAGCAGCACGCGGAAGTGGCAAATCCTCCTGATTCCAAGCGTGTTCGGGTACTCCGTGGCTTTCGGGCTCGGATACTACCATGCGGGCCCCCCGCCGGGGAGGCCCGGCGGGCCCCCAGGTGAACGATTGGGCCCATCCAAAAGCCTTCGCACCGCGGGCAATTCGCGCTAAATTCAAAGGATAATGGCAAAGCGGCTCAGCTCGGCCAAGCGGACCTACACGCTGCGGAATGCCGCGGCGGTGGTGTTCGCGCTGACGTCCATCCTCCCGATGCTGCTGTTCACCTACACGCTCTACGCGGTGCACAAGCTGGGGGAGACGCAGGCAGCGCTCGGTCTCGGCCTGGCGCTATTCTTCGCCCTCATCGGGGGCTTCATTTTCATGAATCTGATGGGCCGGCTCTCCGAGCTCCTGCGCTTCATCGAGGAGCAGGCTGAGGAGGAGGCCGAGGCACCGAAGACCGCGCCGAACCTGCCGACCACCTCCGCCGCCGGCACGGCGCCGAGCACGACCCCGCCGAGGACTGCCCCCCTCGGCGCCACCGCCGGGTCCCCGGGCTCGGCCCCGCTCCCGGGCGCGATGCCGCCTTCGGCGGGCGCCCGGCCGGTGGGCGTTCAGCCTCCCCGTCCAGCCCCCACGCAGCCGCCGGGCATCGTCGTGCCCGGCTTGGGCACCATCACCGCGGCCCGGCGCGCCGCCACGGCGGCCCGACACGCGGCCGGCGCCTTCGACGACGTGCAAAAAACCATGTGGCAGACGGAGGCCCAGCGTCACTTGGGTCATCGAGTCCTCATCTCGGTGAAGAACGCGACCGAGCCCATTCCCGGTAACCTCGCTCAGATCGCCGATGACGGTGTCCTGCTCGAGCAGAACGGCGAGCGAGTCGCGGTCAGCTACCTCCGCATCACGAACATCGAGCTCGACAGCAAACGCTCCGGGTAGACTCTCCCGGCGCCTGCCGGCTTCCGCCGTTTGCCTTCCCCGGTGGCCTTGGGTATTCTCTGGGCGGCGCGCGACTGAAGCGCCACGCTCCCACAGCCCATTCCAGAGGAGGAGCCCACCCATGCCGCCCAGAGCATCAGCCAAACGAGAATCGTCCAGCCGCGAAGCCACGGGCCGTCTGAGCCGCCGGGACCTATTGCGCGGGGGGGCCGTCCTCGGAATGGGGCTGGCACTGGCGCCCGCGGTGCCGGCTTTCGCCCAGAAGAAGACGGTCAAGCTGGCCTTCATCGGCCCGCTCACCGGCGGCACCGCCTCTAATGGTCTCGGTGGCCGGAACTCCTTCCTGCTGGCCGTTCAGGAGCGGAATGCGGACCCCAAGAGCAAGTACCACTATGAGACCGAGGTGCTGGATGACGAGTGCAAGCCCACGGTGGCCGTTCAAGCCGCCCTCAAGGCCTCCTCGGACCCGCAGATCGTGGCGGGCGTCACGCATTACTGCTCGGTGACCGCCATCGCGACGGTTGACACCTACCATAAGGCCGGAATGCCGGCCATGGTCTGGGGT
Organism: Candidatus Methylomirabilota bacterium; assembly: GCA_046727155.1. Classification (GTDB taxonomy): domain Bacteria; phylum Methylomirabilota; class Methylomirabilia; order Rokubacteriales; family CSP1-6; genus DASSSH01. The sequence continues at coordinate 13,306 of JBKPCB010000027.1, forward strand.
GCCGTGCTGCCCGAGATCACCTATAGCCACGACTATGTGGAGATCTCCCGCGTCAACGGCACGATGATCAACCAGAACAACGTGGCCGCCGACTTCGCGGTCAAGACCCTCGGGTTCAAGACATTCGCCCTGATCCACGACACCACCGACTACGGCCGCGCCCATGCCAAGTGGTTCACGGAATTCGTCGAGAAAGCAGGCGGCAAGATCCTCTCAACGCAGGGAACGGCCAAGGATCAGAAGGACTATGCGGCCGAGCTCACGCGCGCGAAGGCGGACAAGCCCGAGGTGGTCTGGTACGGCGGGCTGACGCCCGATGGCGTGCGCGTCAAGGTCCAGATGGACAAGCTCGGCATCCGCGCCCAGTTCCAGGGGACCAGCGGCATCAAGTCCGACACCTTCAACGAGACAGCCGGTCCGTCGGCCGAGGGCACGCTCGCCTTCGTCGAGGGCGCGCCCACCGAGAAGCTGCCCGGGGGCAGGAAGTTCCTCGAGGCCTACGCCAAGGCGGGCTTCAAGGAGCCCTCCGAGGCCTACGGTCCGTTCGCCTATGTGGCCGCCAATCTGGTCATCGACGCGATAGAGGCCGTGGGTCCCGACCGTGCCAAGGTCGCCGCCAGGCTCAAGCGGACCAAGAACGCCAACACCATCATCGGGCCCGTGGACTTCGACGACCACGGCCAGAATACCGTCGCGCTCATCTCGAAGTACGTGAGCCAGGACGGCAAGTGGGTGCTCTGGGAGGACTCCGAGTACGCCTCCGGCAAGCGCACCCTGCCCGGGCTGAAGTTCAAGAAGCTCTAAGAGCCGCCCCGCGCGCGCCGGATGCCGCCGCCGGAGCTGCTCTTCCAGCAGGCCTTCAACGGCCTGATGCTGGGAGTGATGTACGCGCTGGTCGCCGTTGGATTCACGCTGTTCTTCGGCGTGCTCGACGTCATCCACTTCTCTCACGGCGACATCTTCATGCTCGGCGCCTTCGCGGGACTGTCGGTGCTGGCCGGGCTGCACGCGATCGGCATCGGCGGCGCCGCGGTCATGCTGACCCTGGCCTTCCTCGCCTCGATCCTCATCACCGGACTGGTGGGCGTGGCCGCCGAGCGCGTCTGCGTCAAGCCGCTCGCGCGCGCTTCGCCGCTGATGACGCTGCTCGCCACGCTCTCGCTCGGCCTCGTGATCAGAGAGTCGGTGCTGATCTTCTACCCGCGCGGCGCCGACCCCAAGCCCTTCCCCCAACTCCTGCCCCAGGGCGGCTTCGAGGTGGCGGGCGTGGCGGTGCGCTACGAAAACCTGGCCATTCTCGCCATTGGCTTCGGCGCCATGGTGGCCGTGGACCTGGTGATCACCCGGACGCGGATGGGTGCGGCCATCCGCGCCGTGGCCCAGGATCCGGAGGCCGCCCAGATGATGGGCGTCAATCTCGACCGCACCGTCGACGCCACCTTCTTCATCGGCTCGGGGCTCGCCGCGGTAGCGGGCATTCTCTCGGGGCTGTACTACAGCGAGATCCACTTCATCATGGGCATCACCGGCGGCGTCATCGGCTTCTCCGCGGCCGCCATTGGCGGGCTGGGGAACGTCTACGGCGCGATCCTGGGCGGGCTGCTCTTTGGCGTGCTGCAGACGACGGCTGCGGCGCTCATCCCGCGGGGTTCCGAGTTCCGCGACGTCGTCGCCTTCGCCGTGGTGATGCTCTTCCTCATCCTCAAGCCCAGCGGGATCCTCGGCGAGAAATCGGTGGAGCGCGTCTAGTGGGGTCAGGTCTTGAATTCATACATTTCATGACAAGACTGGTCAGCCCACGCCTGCCGCTTTTCGGCACGAAATGTCGTATTTCAAGACCTGACCCCGCATGCTGCTGGTTCTGCTGACCGAGGCGGCGCTCTTCGTCCTCGTCGTGGCGGCCGTGCTGGCCGAGCGCCCGGCGGCGCTCGGCGCAACGGGCGCCGCGCTGCTCGCGACCCTCGCCGCCGTCCGCTTCGTCGCGCCGCTGCGAGCCGCGCTCCGGTCGGCCTTCGCTCGCCACCGCACCGTGGCCCTCTTCGGGGGCGCCCTCCTGGCCCTGGCCCTGCCCTTCCCGCTGGCTGCGAGTCCCTACTGGACGTTCGTCGCCACCCTGGCCCTGCTCTACGTGACCATCGGCCAAGGGCTCAACTTCCAGATCGGGACGGCGGGCGTGCTGAACCTGGCGGGCGCGGCCTTCGCCGGGCTGGGCGGCTACACGGTCGGTTTGCTCACCGTCAGCGCGGGATGGCCGGCCTGGCTCGCGGTCCTGGCCGGCCCCCTGGTGGCGGTCGCCGTGGGCGCCGTGCTCTTCGTCCCGATCCTCAAAACCCGCGGACACTATCTCGCCCTGGTCACCATCGCATTCGTCTTCATCTTTAACATCCTGATGAACAACTTCGAGTTCACGGGCGGGCCACAGGGGATCAAGAACATCCCCACGCTGCGCCTCGCCGGCTATGCCTTCACGTCGAAGCCGGTGGTGTTCGGTGTGCCGCTCCCGGCGCATGCCAATTTCTACTTCGCGGCCCTCGCCATGGCGGCGCTGACAACCTGGATCATCCGCCGGCTCTATGACTCCTGGCTCGGGTTGGCACTCAACACACTGCGCGACGACGAAATCGCGGCCAAGTGCTGCGGCATCTCCATCACCCGCGGCAAGCTCGCGGCCTTCTCCATCGGCAACTTCTTCATCGGACTGGGCGGCGCCTTCTACGCGGTGATGGTGGGCTTCGTCTCCCCGCCCGATTTTGATTTCGGCTACTCGCTGGTAATGCTCTCGGTGATCATCATCGGAGGCGTGGACTCGATTCCCGGTGTGATCCTGGGCGCGTGCCTGCTCGTGCCGCTGCCCGAGCGCTTCCGCTTCCTGCACGAGTACCGGCTGCTGCTCTACGGCGTCGTCATCGTCGTCATGCTGCTCTACCGCCCGCAGGGACTCTGGCCCGCGGCGGTGCGACGGTACCGGTGAGATGAGCCTGCTCGAAACGCGCGGCCTCTCGGTGCGCTTCGGCGGGCTGATCGCCCTCGACGGCGTGGATCTGGCCGTCGAGCCCGCGGAGACCCTGGGCGTCATCGGGCCCAATGGCTCGGGGAAGACGACCTTCTTCAATGCGCTGACCGGGCTCTACGCGGCGGCGGGCGGCGACATCCGCTTCGAGGGCCGGAGCCTCGTCGGCCTCGAGCCGCACGCGATCTCGCGGCTGGGCATCGCGCGCACCTTCCAGTCGAGCCGCCTGTGCCTGGGCCTCTCCGTCTTCGACAATGTTCTGATCGGCATGCACCCGCGGCGGCGGACGGGGCTCGCGGACTTCGTCCTGCGGCGCGCGCGCTTCCGGGCCGAGATTCGCGGCGCGATCGAGCGGGCCGCCCATCTTCTCGCCCTGTTCAATCGTGAGCTCCCCGCGCGCGGCTTCGTTCCGGTGGGCCAGCTGCCCCAGATCGACCGCCGGCGCGTGGAGATCTGCCGTGCGCTGGCCTCCCAGCCGCGCCTGCTGCTGCTCGACGAGCCCTCGGCGGGCATGAGCCCGGAGGAGACCGTGGAGCTCATGCGCGATCTGCAGATCGTGAGCGAAGAGATGCCGGGGCTCTCGGTGATCATCATCGAGCACGACATGTTCGTGATCGAGGGCGTAAGCCGGCGCGTGGTGGCGTTCAACTACGGGCGGAAGATCGCCGAGGGCTCCTTCGCCGCCGTCGCCGGCAATGCCGAGGTCCGCGAGGCCTACCTCGGCAAGGAGGCGGCCCGTGCTTGAGCTGCGAGGCGTGAGCACGCGGTACGGGGCCATCGGGATGCTGCGGGACGTGACGCTCGCCGTCGGCCGCGGCCAGATCGCCTGCCTCCTCGGGTCCAACGGCGCGGGCAAGACGACGGTGATCCGCGCCATCCTGGGCATCGTCAAGCCCGTTGGGGGATCGATCTGGTTCGACGGCGAGCGCATCGACCACCTCCGCACCCATCAGGTGGTGGCCCTCGGCATCGCCGTGGTGCCCGAGGGTCGGCGCGTCTTCCCCAAGATGACGGTGGAGGAGAACCTCCGGATGGGGGCCTTCGCCGACTGGACCACGGCCGACTTGGCAGCCCGCCGCGAGCACGTCTATACGCTCTTCCCCCGTCTCGCCGAGCGGCGGAGCCAGAAGGCGGCGACCATGTCGGGGGGCGAGCAGGCCATGCTGGCCATGGGGCGGGCGCTCATGAGCCGCCCCAAGCTGCTCCTGCTCGACGAGCCGTCGCTGGGGCTTTCGCCGCTCCTGGTCGAGCAGCTCTTCGAAATGGTGCAGACCATCAACCGCGGCGGCACCACCGTGTTCCTCGTCGAGCAGAACGCGCGAAAGACGCTTGCCATCGCGCACCACGGTTTTCTCCTCCAGAAGGGCGAGATCGTCGGCCGCGGCAGCGCGGCGGAGCTCGCCGCCTCCGAGGTCGTCCGCCACGCCTACTTGCGGGGGTGAGCGGGAGTCCTGAGCGGGGCGCAGGGATCGGGCCGCTCCACCGCCGGAGTAAGCCAGACGATGTCGGCGCGCGCGCTGAGGCCGCCGGAGTCTCCCGCGGCGGATTCCTCCGCCATCTCAACCACGAGCTGACGCGTGCCGGGGCGGAGCGCGTCGAGCTGGGCTGGCAGCCCGCCAGGCTCCTGATGTCCGTCCCCCACGATCACCACCACCTGCCGGTGGCGCTCGAGCGCCTGGGCGATTCGGCGCGCCATGGTCACGTTCCGCGCATGCCAGGCCTCGACCATGGAGGGCAGCTGGGATTCCGGCAGGAGATTGCAGTGGGCGTCCCTGATCGTCCGCGCGATCTTGGCCTCGCGCTCGGCGTCGGTGGGGAGCAGCGAGGCAAGGCTGGAGCGAGTCGTCCCAGCGGTGGCGAGGCCCTCGCGTGCGATCCGACGGGCGACGGCGGGATCGAGATCGACTGCGACGACGTCGAGCCCGTAACGCTCGGCCAGATCGAATAGCGGCCAGTACATCTCAAAGTCGGGCCAGCCCCGCGCCTTCCAATGGAGCCGGTCCGCGAGTGTCTGCGGCCCGAGACGTTCGGACACCGCGCGGTCCATCGTGCCCTGCTGGCCCATGTCGAGCATCTCGAACGCCAGCGCCGGCCTCGCGCCGGACGCGAGCATGGCCTCGAGAATCTGACGCTGATGGATATGGTGGTGGGGATTGTCGTGCTCCTCGCCCAGATAGATCACTTCGGCCTCGCGCGCGCGCGCGGCGACCGCGCCGGCCTGGGCGACCGAATCGCCGTCTGCGGGAAGCGATAGCGGTCCGGCGCAGCCGGCCAGCAGCAGCGCCGCGGCCATCGAGCCCCGGCGCGCGCTCACACGAGGATGAGGCGGGCGCCCTGGGTCAGCGCGGAATCGAGCGTTCCCTTGCGCCCTCCTGCGGTGGTCAGCGTGGCGGCGCAGGGACCGGGGCCTCGCGTCCGGAGCCATTCGGCAACGGGTCCCACCGCCCCGCTCGGCGCCAGCACCTCGACGGCCTGGCGGCCCACGGTGAAGCGGGCGCCCTCGGCCTGAAGCTCGTCCCGCCGGACGGCCTGCCCCTTCCGGCCCACAGCGCTCTCGTACCAGAGCGTCACGGCCCGCGCGTCGGTGACCGCGACCGTGATCGTGCCCACCCCCGAGACGCGATTGACATGCGCTGCCGGACGCGGGACGCGCTCGGAGCGCGGCGTCTCGTCATGGATGAGGAAGGGCGCCACCCCCCGGAACGCGCCCTCGGGCTTGGCCAGCTGCCAGCGGAGCTGGACGCCGTCCGGCCGCGCGCGGGCGCCGGGCTCGGGATCGGTGATGGTCACGCCCGCGCGCCTGAAGGCCGCCGAGTCGGAGGCGAGGTCGGTGCTGGCCAGGCAGAAGTCGATCAACCCGCCGCCCCGCTCGAGCGCGTCCCACCAGCGGTGCTTCGGACTTGGCTCGTAGAAGGCGAGGAGCTCGATATAGCTGCCGTCGGCGAACGAGATAAGCGCGTTATGGGTGCTCTCTGGATGGCGGCCGCCGCTGACGACGGCGAAGCCCGCCTCGGTATAGCTGCGGGCCGCGGCGGCCAGGTCCTTCACGGCGACCACGAGGTGGTCGAGTCCTTCGATCATGCGCTCTTTTCCCGTCTCTTCACGGCGGCGAGGCCGTTGCGGAAGGTCGGCTCGTCCGGGTCGAGGCGCACCGCCTCGGTATACGCCGACTTGGCCTGCGCCCAGTGGCCCTGCCTGGCGAGCGCGGCGCCGAGGCGCGCATGGGCTTCGGCCAGATCCGGCTTGACACGGATAGCCGCGCGATAAGCGGCCTCGGCCTCGGCCCACCTGCCCTGCCGCTCGAGCGCCGTCCAGAGATTGAAGTGGCTCTGGGAATCGTCGGGCCGCAGCCGCAGCGCCTCGCGATACGCGGCCTCGGCCTCGGCCAGCATCCCTTGAGCCAGGAGCGCCGCGCCGAGGCCGCGGTGAGAGGCAGCGCGCCTGGGCTTGACACGCACGGCCTCGCGGAAGGCGTCCGCCGCCTCGGCGTACCGCCGCTGCTCCATACAGAGCTCGCCCAGGTCGGCGCGCGCCCGCGCGTAGCCGGGCTTGAGGCGAATCGCCTCGCGAAAGGCCGCCTCGGCATCCGCATGCCTGCCCTGGAAGTAGAGCGCCATGCCCAGCCCGCGGCGCAGCGCTGCGGCCTCGGGCTTGATCGCGAGCGCGTCGCGGTAGGCGGATTCTGAGTCGGCGTGGCGCCCCTGGCGGCCCAGGCCGAGGGCCAGGTTGGCGCGCGCCACCATGTCGGCCGGATTGAGCCGGATAGCCTCGCGCAGCGCCGCCTCGGCCTCGGCGTGGCGGCCCTGGCGGCCGAGCGCGATGCCCAGCTCGACGTGGAGGTCGGCATTGTCCGGCGCCTGCGCCACGGCGTCACGGAATGCCGCTTCCGCTTCGGCCAGCAGCCCCTGCGCTTCGAGCGCCAGCCCGAGGTCGGCGCGCAGGTTGGCGTCGTCGGGCCGCAGCTCGATCGCGCGGGCGTACGCCAGAGCCTCCTCGGACCACTTCTCCTGACGCCGGCAGGCCATCGCCAACCCGAGCCAGGCGCCGAGGAAGTCGGGCCGGCGGAGAACGGACTGACGGAAGGCGGCCTCGGCCTCGGGAAAGCGGCCCTGACGCTCGAGCACCATGCCGAGATGGCCGACCCAGAAACCATTGTCGGGATCGAGACGAATGGCGCGCGTGTAGGCCGTGGCGGCTTCGCCTGGCCGCCGCAGGCGCTCGAGCATCAGACCCAGCCGGCCGTGGAGCTCGGATCTCTCAGGCTGCAGCTCGAGCGCATGCCGGTACGCGGCGGCGGCCTCGGCCCACTTGCGCTGCCGCTTGAGCGCGTCGCCCAGATGGACGCGCGCGCGGGCGCGGCGCGGGTCGAGATGGATCGCCTCGCGGAATGCCTCCGCGGCCTCCTCGTAGCGGCCAAGGCCGGCCAGCGCCAGTCCCAAGCCGTGATGGACTACCGCGTTGCGCGGGGCCAGACCGGCGGCTTCCGCATAGGCAACGACCGCCTCGCCGAGCTCGCCCCGCCGCGCGAGCGTGACGGCCAGGTTGTGGCGCGCCTCGGCATTACCCGGCGCCAGCCTCACGGCTTCGCGGATCGCGTGCTCCTCGTCGGCGTCCTTGCCCTGGCGTCGGCACGCGGCCGCCAGCCGCAGCCAGGCCAGCGCGTGGTCCCGCTTCCAGCGCACGGCCTCACGAAACGCCGTCTCCGCAGCCGCCCACTTGCGCTGGCGCTCGAGCGCGATCCCCAGCTTGAAGTGGGCCTTGACGCTGCGGGGGTCGGCCGCGGCGGCGGCGCTCAGCGCGCTCTCGGCTTCGGCGTAGCGCCCCTCGCGCAGCGAGCGGTCGCCGCGCTCGAGGTTCGAAGAAAACCCGTCCATGGCGCCCATACTAATCGCTTGTCGCCCAATCGCGAAGCCCGTAGGCTCGGGCGGTGACATCAGCGGCACTGCTCCTGGTCTTCGGCGCTGCCCTGCTCCACGCGGCCTGGAACACCCTCACCAAGCGAGGCGTCGATCCCATCGCGTTCCTCTGGTGCATCGGCGCAATCGGCGTCATTCTCTACACGCCCGTTGCCGCCGTCACGCTCCTGCGCCATCCGCTGACTGCCGCCGCCATCCCCTTCGTGGTGGGCACCGTGGTCCTCCACGCGCTTTACTTCTTCACGCTGGGTCGCGCCTACCGCGTGGGCCATCTCTCCGTCGTCTATCCCATCGCACGCGGGCTTGGCGTGGCGCTCGTGCCTCTCGTGGCCCTGGTGCTCTTCGAGGAGCATCTCTCGTCTTTGGGGACAGTCGGCATCGCGCTCGTGGTGGCCGGAATCATCGCCCTGCACTGGCGCCCCGGCGAGTGGCGGGCGGCGCTGGCCGAGCCCGGAACCGGCTGGGCCGTCGCCACGGGTGTCATGATCGCCGGCTACTCGCTGCTCGACAAGGCGGGCGTGACGCGCGTCCATCCCGTGGTCTACATCTGGCTCATGGAGGTCGGTGCGGGCATGCTGCTGACCCCCGTGGTGCTGGCGCGGCGCGGCTCGCTCGCGCGCGAGTGGCGGGAGAACCGCCCCGCCATCCTGCTGGGCGCTCTGATGAGCCCCACCGGATACCTCCTCGTGCTCTTCGCTTTCCAGCTCTCCAAAACCGCCTATGTGGTGGCGGCCCGGGAGATGTCCATCGTGCTCTCGACCTTGATCGGGACCCTCTGGCTCGGCGAGGGCGGCCTGGTCCGCCGGCTGATCGGCGCCGCCGTCATCCTGGCGGGAGTGGCCTGCGTGGCGCTGGCGCGCTAGCCGATGCTGCGCATGAGAACGCAGACGGGCGGGTCCTGTCGTCGCGCGCGCCCCGCGCGGACAACTCGTCGGGTAGGGGGCGGGGCCACTCTCACCGGAACCGTAGCATCTGCGCATTGGTGTGGCAGAAAACCACGCTCTCGTGGCCCGTGAGAAGCGGGCGCACGAGATTGCAACTCAGCGTGTTCCGGGGGGAGCGGCCCCGGCCCCACCCTTGTTGCTGACCGCTACTCCCCTCGCAGCGTCGGGTCCAGCACATCCCGCAGCCAGTCTCCCGTGCGGCTCACCACGATCGAGGTAAGCATCAGGACGATGCCCGGGCAGGTCGAGATCCACCAGGCCGAGTCCAGGTACTCGCGCCCCTCCTGGATCATCCCGCCCCACGAGGGCGTGGGCGGCTGGATGCCGAGGCCGAGGAAGGACAGCGTGGCCTCGAACACGATGGAGCGCGCCAGCTCGAGCGTCGCGATCACCACGATGGTCGACAGCACATTGGGCAGCACGTGCTGCGCGACGATGCGCAGGGTGGAGCCGCCGAGAGCGTGGACGGCCTCCACGAACTCGCGCGAGCGCAGCGAGAGCACCTGGGCTCTCAGCACTCGCGCGTAGGACACCCAGCCGGACAGTCCGATCACCACCACCAGCGTCGGGAAGCTCGGCCCGAGCACGGCGATGATGCCGATCGCCAGCAGGATGAACGGGAAGGCGAGCTGGGCGTCGGCCACCGTCATGACCACCGCGTCCACCCGCCGGCCCGCGAAGCCCGAGAGCAAGCCGAGCGCCGAGCCCAGCAGTCCGCCGATCATCACGGCGGAGAAGCCCACCATCAGCGACACGCGCGAGCCATAGATCACCCGCGAGAGCACGTCGCGCCCCAGCTGGTCCGTCCCGAGCAGGTGGGCCCGTCCATCGGCGCCTTCGAGCGTTGGCGGCGCCAGCCGGCCGCGCAAGGTCTGCCGCAGCGGGTCCTGGGGCGCGATCCACGGCGCCGAAACCGCCACGAGCACGAGCAGCAGGACGAACCCGATCCCCGCATAGGCGAGCCAGGGCGAGCGCCGGTGATGGGCGTAGAGTCCGGCGGCCTGCGCCGGGACGGCGGCCGCGTCAGCCGGCACGGATGCGGGGATCGAGGAGGCCATAGATCACGTCGAGGCAAACGTTGATGACGATGAACATTACCGCGGCGAAGAAAACGGTGCACTGCACCACGGGGTAGTCGCGGTCGTAGATCGACTGGATGGCCAACCGGCCGATGCCGGGCCAGGCGAACACGGTCTCGGTCACCACGGCCCCGCTGAGCAGCGTCCCGAACTGCAGCCCGGTGATGGTGACGATGGGAATGGCCGCGTTCTTGAGCGTGTGCTTGGCCACCACCCACCGCTCAGCGACCCCCTTGGCACGAGCCGTGCGGATATAGTCGGCGCCCAGCACCTCGAGGACGGCCGAGCGCGTGAGCCGCGCGATGGAGGCCATCGTGAAGGCCCCGAGCGTGAGGGCGGGCAACACCAGGTGCCGCCAGTCACCGCGACCTGAGGTGGGAAGGAGGTCGGCCTTGAGCGCCAGGAGCAGGATGAACAGGATGCCGAGGAAGAAGGTCGGCGCCGCCTGGCCCACCAGCGCTACACCCATGGCGGCGTGATCCACGAGGGAATTGCGCTTCATCGCCGACAGGAGGCCGATGGGGATGGCAGCCACGGCTGCAAGGAGGAAGCTCGCGATGCCCAGCTCGAGCGTGGCGGCCAGATAGCCGCGCACCACGCTGAAGGCCGGCTCGCGGAAGTGGATGGATCGGCCGAAGTCGCCGTGCAGAACATTGCCGATGAAGACGGCGTACTGAACCGGCAGCGACCGATCCAGCCCCATCTCCCGTCGCACCCGCATGATTTCGCTGGTCGGGGCATCGGGCGGCAAGAGGAGCGGCACCGGATCGCCGGAGAGCCGCATCACGACGAAGACCACGGTGGAGACCAGCCAGAGAGAGATTAGGGCGCGGAAGAGCCGCTGGCCGAGGAAGGGGAGAAGGCCGCGCATGGACGAGGGCCCGGAAGCCCCGCGCGGGGCTTCCGGGCCCGGACGGCTCTACGCGCGGCGGAACTTGAAGTTGAAGCGGCGGATCTCGAACTGCTGGTTCGGATTCGGCGTCCACTCCACGTACTTCTGCAAGCCGTAGTCCTCGTAGGGCTGTATCACCGGCAGCCACGGGAAGTTCTCGAGGAAGATCTTGGTCATCTCCTTGTAGGCGCCGGCGCGGAACTTCTCGTCCACAGAGAAGCGGGCTGCGTTGCCGAGCTCGTCGAACTTGGCCTCGCGCCAATAATCCTGAGGTCCGCCGGGGCCCAGCAGCCGCCACATCATGCCGTCGGGATCGCCGAGCGTCGAGGTCGGATCGGACCAGAACACACCCTTGAAGCTCTTCTCCCGGTTCTTCTGGGCCCGCACCGAGTACTCGATCACCTCGACCTTGACATTGACGCCGACGTCCTTCCACATGCCCTGGATGGCCTCGGACATCTGTTTGTCGTTGGAGACATAAGCCACCGTGGTCTCGATGAAGATCTCTTCGTTCTTGTAGCCGGCCTTCTTCAGCAGCTCGCGGGCTTTCGCCGGATTGTAGGCCAGCGGCGGCAGGGAGGCGTCGAAATGATTATCGCCCTTGGCGATGGGGCCGCTGGGCACGATGCCGCGGCCGCGCCAGAGCTCTTTGACGATGGCCTGGCGATCGATGGCCAGCGAGAGCGCCTGCTTGACGAGCGGATTGTCGAGCGGCGGCCGCTTGCTGTTCACCGCCAGCACGTAGAGGCCAGCGTACAGCGCGCCATTGACGACGGTGCCGGCATTCGCCTTCACGCGATCTTCCTGGTCCGGTGGGATCTGAGTGATGACGTCCACCTCGCCCTTGAGCAGCGCGGCGATGCGCGGCGCGGTCTCCGGAATGGACCGGACCACCCAGCGGTCCATGTCGATCTTGCCGCCCCAGTAATCGGGGCTGGCGTCGAGCACGGCCTTGTCGTCCTTGACCCAGGAGGCGAAGCGCACGGGCCCGGTGCCGACGGGCTTGGCATTGAACGCGTCAGGCCCGACCGTCTCGATGTACTTCTTCGGGACGATCTGACCGCCGTAGAAGGCCAGCCGCGCGGGCAGCAGCGGGTCGGGCTTCTTGGTGTGGATGATCAGGGTATTGGCGTCGGGCGCCTCGATCCGCTCGATGGTGCTGAGCGCGGTGGCCACCATGGTTTTGGCGGCCGGATCGTAGGTGCGCTCGATGCTGAACTTGGCGTCGGCCGACGTGAATGGGTCGCCATTGTGCCACTTGACGCCCTGGCGGAGCTTGAAGGCCCAGGTCGTCTGCCCCTGGAGCTTCCACTCCGTCGCCAGACCCGGGTAGAGCTTGCCGTCCGGGTGCCGGCTCGTCAGATTGTCGAAGATATTGAAGGAGACGCGGACATCGTTGGACGAGGTGCTGAAGTGCGGGTCGAACTTGGAGATGTCACCACCCTGGGCGACGATCAGCTCCTTCTTCTGCGTCGTCTGGGCCCGGGCCGCGCCCGGCACAGTGGCGGGCAGCGCGGTGGCCGCGCCGACGGCGGCGGCCCCCTTGAGCAGTTCGCGTCGAGTCAGGTCCATGATGAGTTCCTCCCTGTTCGGGGTCGCCTGCGCGTCAATCGGAGGTCGCAGCCCGAGCCGAGGACCGGCCCGCGGTGGCGTCCTTTATAGGGGTTCCGCCCCAGCCTGTCAATAGCAGCCTGGCGCTGGCCGGCGTGACCGGCTTATGCCACAATCTCAGGTGACATCGTCGCCCCGATGAGCCCGAAGGGCGAAGAGGCCAAACCGCTCCCTGAACAGAGTCGCGTTCAGGCGAGATGGATGAGCCCGAAGGGCGAAGAGGCCAAACCGCCAAACCGTTATCATTCACATTTAAGCGATATGAAAGACGTCGTGATCATCGGCGGCGGTGCCAATGGCGCCAGCACGGCCTTCCACCTGGCGAGCCTCGGCGTCAAGCGCATCCACCTCGTCGAGCGCCGCAATCTGGCCGCCGGGGCCACAGGCAAGTCCGGCTCGCTCGTGCGCATGCACTACACGAACGAGCCCGAGTCCCGGCTGGCCTGGGAGAGCCTCAAGGTCTTCCGCGATTTCAAGAACGTGGTCGGCGGCGAGTGCGGCTTCGAGGGCATCGGCTTCCTGCAGATCGTCGGGCCCGAATACGGAGCGGCGCTCTCACGCAATGTCGAGCGGCAGCGGCGGATCGGGATCGACACGCGCGTGGTCTCGAGAGAGGAGATCCGAAGCCTCGTCCCCGACTGCCGCGTGGACGACATCGGCGGCGCCGCCTGGGAGCCCGGCTCGGGCTTTGCCGATCCCAATGCGACGGCGTACGCATTCGCGGAAGCCGCGCAACGGCTGGGCGCCACCATCGAAACCGGGCGCGAGGCGACGCGCATCGTGACCGAGCGCGGCCGCGTGACGGCGGTGGAGACGACGACGGGCCGCATCGATACGCCGGCCGTGGTCCTGGCTCCCGGCGCGTGGGGCCAGCGGCTCCTCGAGCCCCTCGGGCTCGACTTCGGTCTGGTGCCCCACCGCGTTCAGATCTCGATCTTCCGCTGGCCGCCCGGCTTCACCCGGCGGCATGCGGTGGTGATCGATGCCATCCACAAGGCCTGGATGCGCCCCGAGGGAACCCATTCGACGCTGATCGGGGTCGAGCTCGGCGTGGGCCATGCCGACCCGGACAAGTTCGACGAGGGCGTGGACGAGGAGTACGTGGCGCTCTGCCGGGAGAAGCTCTCGGCCCGCTTCCCTGCCTTTCGCGACGCCGGCATGCGCGGCGGTTGGGCCGGCATGATCATGATGAGCCCCGACGGCCGGCCCATCATCGATCAGATTCCGTCTGTCGGCGGGCTTTACGTGATGCTGGGCGACTCCGGAACCTCGTTCAAGACTTCTCCCGCCATCGGTCGCTGCCTCGCCGAGTGGATCGTCCACGGCAAACCGCGCACCGTGGACCTCACGCCCTTCCGCTCCACGCGTTTCGCCGAGGGCAAGCCCTGGGTGGACGAGGACAATTACGGACGCGAGCGGCTGACCATCTCCCGCTAGCGCGTCCCGCCGGCAGCGCTCAGAGCAGCCCGAAGCGGCCGAGAAGGCGAGCCGCCGGACCGTCTCCGGCCTCGATCACGAGCCGGCCGCCGCTCGCATTGAGAGCCTCTCGAAAGGCGAGAAGGAGCTGGAGCGCTGAGCTGTCGAGTCCCGCGCAGGCGGAGGCGTCGACCACGACCTCGCGCGGCTCGCCCACGAGGTCGCGGAGCGCGGCGTGAAGCGTGGCGGCCTCGAAGATGTCGACGATCCCCGTCAGGGTCAAGCGCGTCCCGCCGCCTCCGATGTCAACCGTCCAGGGCATGCCGGCCGCCTCCCTTGGGCGTCGAGTCCAAGGCGCCGAAGGCCGGCGACCCGGCAAGCTCGAGGGCCTTTGGGCCGATGCGGGCCAGCGAGAGCACGTGATCGACGGCCCCGAGCGCGATGGCCGCTTTTGGCATCCCGAAGACAACCGACGTCGCCTCGTCTTGCGCGATGGTTCGGGCTCCGGCATTCCTCATCGCCAGAAGCCCCCTCGCGCCGTCCGCGCCCATGCCGGTGAGCAGGATCCCGACCGAGCGGACTCCCACCGTCTCCGCGACGGAGAGGAAGAGCACGTCGACGGACGGCCTCAGTCCGTTCACGGCCCGCTCGCGCTTTACCCGCGCCACCAGGCGGGCTCCCTCCCGGCCGATAGTCATCTGCCGGTCGCCGGGAGCGATCAATGCCTGTCCCGGCCGCACCTCGTCCCCGTCGCCCGCCTCCACGACCCGGATCGCGCACTCGCGGTCGCAGTGCTCGGCGAAGGCGCGGGTGAACTGGCGGGGCATATGCTGCACGATGACCACCGGCGGGCCGTCGGGCGGCATCCCCGCGAGGAGCGTCCGGATGGCTTCGGTGCCCCCCGTGGAGGCGCCCACTGCGACAAGGCAAGCGGGCTCTGCTCGCGGGACGAATCGAGGGAGCCGGCCGCCGCCCCTGTCGCTCACCCGTGGGGCAATCGCCGAGATGGGCCGGAGCCGGGCGCCGGCAGCGACCTTGATTTTCCGGGCCAGATCCGCGACGCCGTCGGCCGCGCCGGGCGCCGGGCGAAGCCGCGCCTTGGCGACAAAGTCCACGGCCCCGAGCGCGAGCGCCCGCAAGGTCATCTCACATCCCTCCCGCGTGAAGGATGACACCATCACCACGGGCATCGGCCGAAGGCGCATGAGCTTCTCGAGGAATGTCAAGCCGTCCATCCCGGGCATCTGAACGTCCAGCGTGAGCACGTCGGGCTCGAGGGCGCGGATCATGTCCCTGGCGATGTACGGGTCCGGCGCGGTTCCCACCACTTCGATCTGGCGGTCCCGGGCGAGCTCGGCGGCCAGCAGTCGACGGATCACCGGTGAATCGTCCACGATCAACACCCGGATCCGCTTCTCCATGACCGCGCTGGCAGTTCTCACGCGTGAACGTCCTCCCGTCAGTCGAACAGGGTGATGTCCCCGAACTGGGGACCATGCTGCCGCATCTGCCTCAGGTGCTCGCGCTCCTCGACCCGAGTCAGCCGGAGCGTGTGCAGACCGAGCCGCTTGACCTGGACCTTGCCGGTATCGGTGTAAAAGCGGATCTGCCGGGGGAGATGGCCGCCCAGGTCACGGCCGACCACCACAATTTCCTCGATCTTCGTAAACTCCTCGATGAATTCCACGTTGCGCTGCCCGACACCGTCCCTGCCATTGGTCATGCCCGCGAGGCTCGCTCCGCCGAACAGCCGGGCCTGGAGCCGGCGCCGGTCCGCGCCCGCCTTCAGCATGGCGCCGACCAGAAGATCCATGGCATGAATGCCGTACCGCGCCGTCCCCCATGGCTCCTCGGACCCGTCCCCCGGCGCCGGGAGCATGAAATGATTCATCCCGCCGATGCGAGCCACCGGGTCGGTGAGGCAGACCGCGATGCACGAGCCAAGCACCGTCTTGAGAACCGACGGCTCGCGCGCGGCGCGCACGCCGCCGATGTGGATCACCGCTTCCTGCCGCTCGACTGGCTCTCGCACGCGCGGCGCGCCCTATTCGAGCTTCCGGTAGACGCAGTCGCCCAGGTTCCTGAGCTCGGGCCGCAGCCCGAGTAGCGATTCCGAGCCCCCCAGAAAGAGGCAGCCACCGGGCCTCAGCAACTCGACGAACCGGGTGACGCATCGATGCTGCAGCGCGCGGTCGAAGTAGATGAGGACGTTCCGGCAGAAGATAGAATCCAGCGGCGTGCGGATGGCACAGTCCTCGGTCAGATTGATCCGCCGGAAGGTCACCAACTCTCGGACGCGCGGGCCCACCTCGACCATTGCATGCGAGGTGCCGGCGCTACGGACGAAGTACTTCGCGCGCAGCGCGCCCGGCACCCGCGCCACCTGCTCAACGGCGTAGACGCCATCCCGCGCCTTAGCCAGCATCTCGGTATTGATGTCGGAGGCCAGGATTCGCACGTCCCGCGCCCCAGCCTGGCCGAGGGCGTCCAGGACCGTGAGGGCGATGCTATAGGCCTCCTCGCCGCTGGAGCAGCCGGCGCTCCAGATCCTGAGCCTCCGCGGCGCCTCACGCCCGATGGCCGGAGGCGCCAGGATCGCGGAGCGGAGGACGGCGAAGTGGCGCTCGTCCCTGAAGAACTCGGTCTTGTTGGTCGTGATGGCGTTGAGCATGCGGAGGAGCTCGTGCCCATCCGGATCGTGGTCCAGGAGATGCTCGTAGTACTCGGTGAACGTCGCATACCCGTACCGCCGGAGTCGCTTTCCCAGCCGCGCGCACACGAGCTCGCGCTTGTGGTCGCCCAGGGCGATTCCGGTCTCCCGACGGATGAGCGCGCTGAATCGGCGGAACTCCTGGTCGGTGAGCCTGAGCAGGCGAACGGCGCCCGCGATCCCTTCGGCGGCTGGCGCGACGCGGGACACTCTCTCGCCCCGATCCGGGCGCTCAGCTCGCGCGGGCCGGCCGCGCGTCCCCGTCGTCCGCGCCGAGCACCTGGTCAAGGTCGAGCAGGATGACGAGCTTGTCACCGGCTTTCGCGAGCCCCTTGACGAACCGGGGGCCCGGCGGGGTGTCGAGATCGGGTGGTGGCTGGATCTCCGCCGCGGGAATGGCGACCACGTCGGAGACTGCGTCCACGATCATCCCCGTGACCTTGCTTCCCACGGTCACCACGACGATGACGCCGGCCGGCGCGCGACCAGTCTCCCCCATGGCGAGCCTCGCACGCAGGTCGACGACGGGGATGATGCTCCCGCGGAGGTTCATGACCCCCTTGACGTAGCCGGGCGCATTGGGGAGCGCGGTGATCGGCGACGAGCTTCGGATCTCCTGGACCTTCAGGATCTCGACGGCGTATTCGTCGCCGCCCAGGCTGAAGGTCAGGTACTGGGCCGCGTCTGCGGCAAAGCTGATCTCGGTGGCCAGCGAGTCGGCGCGCTCCATGACTAGAAGTCCTCGAATCCGTTGTCGTGGCCGCGAGCCACTTCATCCCGGCTCGAGCGGCGCACCGCCACCAGCTCGTCCATCGTCCGCTCGGAGTCCGCGCGGGACATCGGCGCCTCGGCCCACGCCCGCCGGGAGGTGCCGCGAGCCGCCGGACCCTGCCCGTCCTCGGCCTCGTCCAGCTTGAAGCGCCCCACCAGCCCCCGGAGCTGGGCGGCCCGGTTTGACAGCGCCTCCGCCGTGGAGGACAGCTCCTCGGCCTGCGCGGCGTTTGCCTGGGTCACCTGCTCCATATGTGAAACGGCGCGGTTCACCTGCTCGACGCCGCGGAACTGCTCTTGGGATGCGGCGGCAATCTCCGCGACGATGTCCGTCACTCGCTCGGCCGAGGTCACCATCTCTTCCAGCGTCTGCCCCGACCGGGTCACGAGCGCCGCACTTTCCCCGACCTTCGTGACCGAGTTGCCGATGAGGCCTTTGATCTCCTTCGCCGCCGCCGCCGACCGCTGCGCAAGATTCCGGACCTCAGCGGCCACAACGGCGAAGCCCCGCCCCTGCTCGCCCGCGCGGGCCGCCTCCACGGCGGCATTGAGCGCCAGCAGGTTCGTCTGGAAGGCGATCTCGTCGATTACGGTGATGATCTCCCCGATCTGTCGCGACGCCTGCGTCAGGTCCTCCATGGACTTCACGGCGGCGGACACCACCTGGCGCCCCTTCTGCGCGGCGTCGCGTGATCCCAGCGCGAGCTCGCTGGCGTGCCGCGCGCTGTCCGCGTTCTGCTTCACCGTGACCGTGATCTCTTCAAGCGAGGCGGCGGTCTCTTCGAGGGAGGCGGCCTGGGACTGCGCGCCCTCGGAAAGCCGCTGCGCCGCCGCCGTCACCTGTCCCGACGCGGCCGCCACGTCCCCGGCTCCCTCCCTCACCCGACGGATGGTGTCGTGGAGCATCCGGGCAAAGGCATTGACCGATTGCGCCAGCTGCCAGATCTGGCCTCGGCTCTGCACGTGCATCCGGGCGGTAAGGTTGCCATCGGCGAGGTCCTTGTGGACTAGGGCCGTATCCGTCACCGCGCCGATGACTCCCCGCCTCAGAGCGATCGCGACCGGAATCATGAGGACGAGGAATATTCCCGCGGATACGAGGAGCAATGCGACCAGCCCCCTCGTGTCGCCTCCGGCGGCCCCGATCGCCCGCACGAGGAGCGCGCCCGGCGCGATGGCCGCCAGGCTGGCGAGCCCGATCAGGACCATCAGCTTTACCCGAATCGTGCACCGCTCGCTCCAGCTTGTCAGTCCCATGACGACCACCTCCGTTCGTCTCGATGATCTGGGTTCACTGTCCCTTCGGACCTCCGCGGCGCCCATTTCCACCTCGGTCTCGTCTCGTCTCATCGCGCCGCCTCGACGGCCGCGCTGGTGTGCCGGATCGCGCGCTCGCGGGCGCGGAGGGCCGAGCGGCCCAGCGCGACCAGGCCCGGCACGTCGATGATGAGGGCGACCCGGCCGTCTCCCAGGACGGTGGCCCCGGCGATCCCCTCGAGTTTCCTGAAGTTGGCCTCCAGGCTCTTGATCACGACCTGTTGCTGATTCAGGAGCTCGTCTGCCAGCAGGCCGAGCCTCCGCCCCTCGTCTTCCACGATGACCACGAGCCCATGGCTCGGGTCATCGCCGTCGGCGCTCACGCCGAAGAGCCGGGCGAGCCGGAGGATCGGGAGAGCCTCGGATCGAAGCGTGATGACCTCACCGCCGCCCGGCAGGTCCCGAAAGTCCCCGCGCCTGGCCTGGACGGACTCGACGATGGAGGCCAGCGGCAGGATGTAGGTCTCCCCTCCCACCCGCAGCGTCTGCCCGTCGAGGATGGCAAGTGTGAGCGGGAGCTTGAGCCTGAATGTCGCGCCCCGCCCGGGCTCGCTCTGAATCGCGATGGAACCGCCGAGGAGCCCGACATTCCGCTTGACCACGTCCATTCCGATCCCGCGGCCCGAAATCTCGGTGACGCGCTTCGCAGTGGAGAAGCCGGGGTGGAAAATCAGGTCGAAGACCTGCTCGTCGGTCATGGGCTCCTTGCCGGAGAGGAGGCCGGCCGCCGCCGCCTTGGCGAGGATGGCCGCGCGATCCAGCCCCCGGCCGTCGTCGCTGATCTCGATGTAGATGCTCCCGCCCTGCTGGTATGCGCGGAGCCCGAGCCGGCCGGCCTCAGGCTTGCCGGCCCGCCGCCGCGTCTCGGGATCCTCGATGCCATGGTCTACCGCGTTCCGCACGAGGTGGAGGAGCGGGTCGCTGATCTGCTCGATGATGCTCTTGTCGAGCTCCGTCTCTTCGCCCGACATCTCGAGCCGGACCTGCTTGCCGAGAGCCTGGGCGAGGTCACGGATGGTGCGCTGGATGCGTCCGAAGGCCACGCGAATGGGGAGCATGCGCACGGCCATGACGCGGTCCTGCAGGGTCCGCACGTGGCGCCCCATCTGGGCCACGGCTCGCTCGAGCTCGTCGATGCGGTCGGGCGTCAAGGTGGCCACCGATTCGGCCATCATCGAGTGGGCGATCACGAGCTCGCCAGCCAGGTCGACGAGCCGATCCACCCGCTCCGTCGCGACGCGGATCGTCGTCGCCTCGCTCGGAAGCGCGGCCGGCTCCGCAGGCCCGCGAGCCGCCGCGTCGTGGGCGGGCTCGATGATTACCGCGGCTGGATCGCCGACGAACTCGAAGCAGGCCTCGATCCGGCCCCTCGGCTCCACGCTCTTCAGCCAGCAGTCGAATCCGAGATAGGCGCGCTCGGGATCCAGCTCCTCGAGGGGCGGCAGGCGGCTCGTGTCCACTCCCACCCGCATTACCTCTCCCAGCTCGCCGAGGGCATCGAGGATCCTGATCGGGTCGAGCCCGCGCTGGAGAAGGTCTGGCGGCGGGCTGAGCCGGATCCGGTAAACCGTCGGGCTTGCGTCAGATCCGCGCCTCGGTGCCGCCGGCGCATCCGGCGGCGCCACCCGCCGCGTTTGCCTGATCGCGCGGAGGCCACGGGTGACGTCGTCCAGGCGCTCCACCTCTCGCGAATCTCGATCGCGCGCGCGCTGGAGCAGACAGCGCAGGACGTCCGCCGATGCCAGAAACAGGTCCATATGCTCCAGGGGCGCCGTGCTCGAGCTCCCGCGGAGTCCCGTCAGGGCGTCCTCGAGCACGTGGGCAAAACGCACGATGGCCTCGAAGCCGAGCATGGCGCCGGTACCCTTGAGCGTGTGGAGGCCGCGGAGGATTCGGTTCAGCGTTTCCGGATCCTGCGGCGCCCGCTCGAGCCGAAGCAGGCCTTCCTCGAAATCGTGAATGGTCTCCGCGGCCTCCTCGAAGAAGAGCTGGAGCGTGAGGTCGTCCATTACCCGGCCTCCGCCTTCTTCCAGAGGAGCTGTCCGACCAGGCGGCGGAGCTGATCGGGATTGAATGGCTTCACGATCCAGCCCGTCGCGCCCGCGGCGAGCCCGCGCTGCTTCATCTCCTCCCCCCATTCCGTGGTGAGAACGAGGACCGGAGTGAACCGGAACAACGGGAGCGCACGCAGGGACCGAACGAAGCTGATACCGTCCATGCCCGGCATGTGAACGTCCGTGATCACCAGGTCTGGAGGGGTGGCCTGCAGCACCGCGAGCGCTTCCTCGGCATCCTGACCCTCGACCACCTCGTACCCGTCCGGCGTCAGGGCGGCCCGGATCATCCCGCGCATGCTCCGGGAGTCCTCGACGATCAAGACCCGGGCGACCACCGACTCGCGTCCTCTCGCCGCCCTACTTGCGCTCGGAGAAGTGCTGGTCGGCAACTGTCTGGCGCCACGGACCTGAGCCCGCGGGCGACCCGATGCGCGCCTCGAGCCTGATGGGGGGCAGCGTATTCGTCTCCAGGGGGATCTTCAGGCTCGCGAGGATCTCGAGCAATCGCCCCTGAATCCCGTCGATCGCCTTGATGGCCGAGCTGAGATGCTGCGCCGTGAGGTCCTGGAACTCCATGGCGGACGTGATGGCGGTCATCCGGGTCGTCATGGCGCAGCTCGCCTCCCGAGCCTCGAGAAGCGCGGCGTTCGCGTCCAGATTGGAGGCGTTCACGAAGGGACCGAGCCGCGTCAAGGCCGCCAACAGCCGCTGGTGCTCGACGGTGAGCCCATCGGCTTCGTCGAGCACGCGGTTCACCACCGACTCGGTGGCGCCGACCATGGCCGTAAGGGTCGAGGCCACCGCGGGCAGCGTGTGCTCCGAGGTTGGGCGGAGATTGGCAATCGTGGTCTGGACCAGGCTGAGGACCGAGTTGAGACACTGCGCCAGCTCCGTCAGGAGGTATCCGGCATTCGCCTCGGCTGGAGCGCCCGGTGAGACCTCCTTCACAGCCGACAATAGCTGCCTGACCTTGGCTTCCATTTGGGGTGCAGCGAGCGACGCGGGTACGGGCCCGGCCGTTCCGCTCACTCCTTCCCCTCCCGCCGTCGCACTCACCTTGTCCGGCTCCATCTCATGGCACTCCTTGTGTGATCGCCGTCGGGCCCGCGCGCCGGTTTCGGGCGCGGCCGAGCGCGCGACCCGAGGCTACGGCCCGACCAGACTCGTGCGCGAGGGCGCGCCGCCGGCGCGACTCTGCCCGCCGGCCCCGGGCGCCGCGTGGGCCAGGATCTGAGCGATCTTTTCCCTGAGCGTTGTGTATTCGAAGGGCTTGATGATGTAAGCGTTGACCCCCGCCTCGGCGGCCAGGTGGATTTCCTCCTCCCGCCCGATCGCGGTCACCATGAGGATGGGGAGCTTGGCACCAGCCCGTGTGGCCCGGATCTTCAGGACGAGTTGCAGCCCGGTCATCTGCGGCATGGCCCAGTCGGTGATGAGGAAGTCGATATTCTCCGAATTGAGCACGTCGAGCGCCGCCTTGGCGTCCTGGGCCTCGACCACCTGCTCATAGCCCAGCACCTTCAGTTGGTTCTTGATGATGCGTCGCATCGTGGCCGAATCATCGACGACGAGAAAGCGCATAGTCGCGATCCCCCCAGTTCTCCCCGTACGAGTGGACCGCGCTGGTCCACAGGGACGAGGCTCCTTACCGAGACAGCAAGCCTTGTGCCCTGAACCCGGGCCACAGGAAGGCATGTTTTTCAGGTTGTTAGGGATCAAGGCTTCGGCTAGGACGGCCACTTTCGGACCGTGGACTGTCAAAAAGCGTCCTGCCCCGGACTTGAGGCGGTGGGCGAGGACTGCGTGGCGCTCTGCAGGGAGAAGCTGGCGGTCGTGGCCGCCGGACTTCAGCCGGGGTGAGATAATCGGACTCCGAGCTCTCGACTACCTCCCGCTAGCGGCGGTCACTGAGGAGACGATGTCGCGGCACTTCTCGATGATCCGGAACTTCCACGTCTCCGATGTCGTCACCCTCGCCAATGGTGGTTGTGGGGCGTGGGCGATATTCCTCGCCATGGCTCATGCGGGCGGAGCCGGCATCGCGACCATCTACCTGGCCTGCGGGGCCCTCGTCGCGGCGCTGATCTTCGACACGCTCGACGGACGGATCGCGCGGTGGCGTCATCAGGCGTCGGCCCTCGGGCGCGAGCTCGACTCCCTGGCCGACGTGGTGAGCTTCGGCGCCGCGCCGGCTGCCCTGGCCTATGCCGTGGGGCTGCGCACACCGCTCGACCAGCTGTGCCTCGTGTACTTCGTGGCCTGCGGCATCAGTCGCCTGGCTCGCTACAATGTCACCGCCGAGCAGCTCTCCGCAGACACCGGGAAGGTGACGTACTTCGAGGGAACGCCGATCACGACGAGCCTGCTGCTCGTCTTCCTCCTCACCGGCATGGCGGCAGCAGGCCGCACCGGCGCATACCTGGCCGGAGGCGCGATCGAGATGGGGCGCCTCAGCCTGCACTGGCTGGCGCTGCTCTTCGTTCTCTCCGGCTCCCTGATGGTCAGCAAGACGCTTCGTATCCCGAAGCCCTGAGGGCAGGAGCGGCGACTCAGGCGGCCGCCACCAGACAGATTCGTATCTTGCCCTCGCGGGCCAGCATGGCCAGGAAGGCCGTCGCCTCCCCTTCGGACACGCCGGCCGCCTTGGCCAGCTCGGCCGGCGTCATGGGTCCATTGGCAACCAGATGCTCCAGGAACAGCTTGTCCACTTCGCCCCACCAGTCGATCACGATCCACCTCCCGGTCTTCTGAGCAGGGAGAGAGGCAACCGGCATGCCACGGAACCATGACGGAATTCCGGATGGATAGACGGGGGCGGATCTCCGCCCTGCTCATTGATTGAGCGGGTCCCGCCGCTTGCGCTCAGCGGTTGGGCAGGCGCGGGGTTTCCCCCGCGGCTCCGCCAGGAATCTGGATGAACGGCACTACATTGCCGCCCAGGGTGTACTGGGGCAGCCGGCCATCCCAGCGCGCGAGGTACTGCTGCTGGATGAGCACCGGGGTCAGGGACGACGAGACCCGGGCATTGTAGGAGGCCTCGGCTTCGCCCTTGATCCTGAGCGCGTCGGCCACGCCCTTGGCCGCGGCCGCCACGATCTCCGCCTGGCGCTGGGCCTGGATCAGCTCGTAGCGCTTCTGCTCAGCCTTCTGCTCCTCGATCTGCTTGGCCTCGATGGCTTTCTCGTAGGCCGGGTCGAAGCGGATATTGGCCAGCGCCGCCTCCTTCATCTCCACGCCGTACTTGACGAGCCACGTGGTGACGTCCTTCTGGACGTCGGACTTGATGATCTGCCGTTTCTGGAGAATTTCGGCCGCGTTGTGTAGCGCCGTATTGGCCTTGAGGACTTCCTGGGCCGCGGGGTCGATAATGACCGACTCGTAGTTGACGCCGATCTTCTGGTAGACGTCGGGCGCGCGGTCGGGGATCAGGCGGTAATTGAGGACCATCTCGACGTGGACGGCCTGCAGATCCTTGGAGGCCGCGTCGTAGCGTCCCGTGCGGCGCTGCACCTGGGTGGACATCTGCGTGACGTCGAGCAACGGGTTGATGAAATTGAGCCCTTCCTGCAGTGGCTTGGGCTGGACCTGGCCGAAGAGTGTAGCCACGCCCACGTGTCCCGCGGGGATGACCTTGAAGGTTGAAAGGAGCACGATCAGGGCCGGCAGAGCGACACCGACCGCGAAGACGGCGCGTGAGGCCAGGTGCAGGCCCCGCGCGGCGCGCTGCCACGGGCCGCTGGGCGCGGCCGCCATGGAGGCGAGCGCCCGGGAAGCGCCGAGGCCCAGAACGAACAGGACCAATGCGAAGATCAGCTTGCCCATACCGTCTCCTCCTGGTGAGTGCCGGTCTTCACGTCTGGCTCGCCCTCTTAGACCTCGGCCGCTGCCGAAAGTTCCCCATGGATGTCCTCGGCCAATTCTAGAACGGCCATGTCCATGGCACCGCGTTATACTCCGGGACCGTGACCGCGCTCCACGCGCTGTTCCATCCCCGCGCCATCGCCGTCGTGGGCGCCTCCGACGACCCGGTCAAGATCGGCGGGCGGCCTCTGGCGTTTCTGCTCCGCCACGGCTACCGCGGCAGCGTCTTTCCAGTCAATCCCGCGCGGCCAACGGTGCAGGGGCTGCCCGCCTTTCCGTCGCTCGCGGCTATCCCCGAAGCGGTGGACGTGGCCGTCGTGGTCGTCCCGGCCGATCGCGTACTCGAATCCCTGGAGGCCTGCGCGGCCAAGGGCGTGCGCGTCGCCATCGTGTTCAGCAGCGGCTTCGCCGAAGTGGGGCAGGCGGGGCGCCGCGAGCAAGCGCTCATGCGCGACCTCGCGGCGCGCTCGGGCATGCGCATCATGGGACCCAATTGCCAGGGCTTCGCTCACCTGCCTTCCCGGCTGGTGGCGACCTTCGCCTCCCCGTTCCTCGACGAGGGCCTCGAGATCGGCCCCATTGCCATGGTCAGCCAGAGCGGCGCCATGGCCGGCATGATCTACGAGATGGCGCGCGCCGCCGGCCTCGGCCTCAACTACTGGGTCAGCACCGGCAATGAAGCCGACGTTCAGGCGGCCGAGATCCTCGCTGAGGTCGTGGAAGACCCCGCGACGCGCGTGGCGCTGTGCTACCTCGAGGACATCAAGGACGCGGGACGCTTCCGCGATGCGCTCGGCCGGGCCCATCGCCGCGACGTGCCGGTGTTCGTGCTCAAGTCCGGCCGGAGCGCAGCGGGATCACGGGCCGCGTCCTCGCATACCGGAGCGCTGGCGGGAGAGGACGAGGTCTATGACGCCGTCTTCAGGGATTGGGGCGTGATCCGATGCGGCGATCCGGCCGATCTCCTCCGGCTCCCTCAGGCCTTCCTGCACTATCGCGCGGCGGGGCCGCGGGTGGCCGTGCTTTCCAACTCGGGCGGCCTCGGCGTCCTGTCGGTCGATCTCTGCGTCGAGCTGGGGCTCGAGGTGGCCGAATTCGCCAAGGAGACCGTGAGCGGGCTGAGCGCGGCCCTGCCCGACTTCGCGGCCGCGGCGAACCCGGTGGACCTCACCGCCCAGATTCTCTCGGATCCCGGCATGCTCATGCGGGTGCTGCCGCTGCTCGAGGCCGATCCGGGAGTGGACATGATCGTGTTCCAAATCGCGCTCTTCGGCGCCGCCACCGACGTGGACCGCTTCGCCCGCGAGGTCGCCGCGATCGCCAAGAGCACGCGAAAGGTCGTGGCCGTGAGCTGTCCGCAACGCCGCGTGGTAGAGATGTTCCGCAGCGCCGGAGTCCTGACCTTCGACGACGGCACCACCGCCCTGCGCTCGCTCAGCTGCCTGGCGCACGCGACAGAGCGCCGCGCGCGCTGGCTCGAGCGCACCACCGTGAGTGCTCCGCTGCCACCGACGCCGCCGGCGCGCCATCCGATGCGGCAGTCTCGCGAGGGATTCCTCAACGAGTGGGAGAGCCGGCGCCTGATCGGATGCTTCGGGCTTCCGCTCGTCGAAACGCGCTTGGTCACGGTGGCCGATCTTGCGCCGCGGGCGGCTGAGGAGCTCGGCTACCCCGTGGTCGTGAAGATATGCTCGGCCGACCTGCCCCACAAGTCGGACGTGGGCGGAGTGGCCGTTGGCCTGGCCGACTCCGCGGCGGTGACGGCGGCCTGTCGGGAGACGGAGGCCGAGGTCCGCCGGCGGGCGCCTGACGCGGTCATCGAGGGCTTTCTCGTCCAGCGGCAGGCGCGGGGCGGACTCGAGCTCGCCCTGGGCGTCAAGATCGATCCCGTCTTCGGTCCCATCGTGATGGTGGGCGCCGGCGGTGTCCTCGTCGAGTCGCTGAGGGATTTCCGGCTGCTCCTGCCGCCCGTCGATCCCGCCGGGGCGGAGGAGGCGCTGCGCGCGCTGCGGATCGGGCTGCTCTGGGACGGCGCGCGCGGCCAGCCGCCGCTCGATCTGCCGGCGGCGGTGGACCTCCTCGTCAGGCTGGGGGAGGCTGCGCGCTCGCTGGCGGGCGCCGTGGAAGAGATCGATCTCAACCCGGTGCTGGTGCGCCGGCGCGGCGAAGGCGCTGTCGTCCTCGACGCGCTGGTGCGGGTCCCCGCTGGCAGCGAAGCCCCTTGACAGCCCCCTGGCCGCGGGTCTTTACTGGAAATGTGACGAAGCCCCGCGGCTCGTCGCGCGCAGTCACCAGAATCCCCGAAGTAAAGGGGAGAGTGAAGATGGACACTCCACCGGACTACCAAGCCGCGTCATCGGAGGCAGGACCGCTCCGGTGACGCCAAAGACGCTGCCGTAACCAAACCCCGGCGAACGCCGGGAGGCGCAACGGAAGTTGCGCCGCACAGCCAGGGTCGCGCGGGCGGGAGGCTCGCTCCCGCCCGCCCCCTTCAACCCCTCCGCCGGCCCGCCTGCGAAGTGCGCTTCTGCCGCTCAGCGTCGTTCGCCTGCCAGATGATGCAGTCGCCTCGCTCAGGGTGAGAGGTTGATCAGCGTGCCACGACGGCGGGGTCGATCTTCAGCACGGCGTAGCCGCCCACCGCGCCCGCGCCGAAGCCGGGGGCGAAAATCCTCATGGGCCGCGTGATCACGCCCTCGACCACGGCATCGTGGATCGCGATGGGAATGCTCGCGGACGAGGTGTTCCCCACTCGCTCGATGTTGAAGTACAGCCGCTCGGGCGCCACGCCGGCGCCGTTGGCGATATTGACCACCATGGTCTTGTTGGCCTGATGGGGCACGATGAGGTCGATGGCCTCCAGCAGGGAGCCCGTGCCCCCATCCGGGTGGGGCAGCGCGCGCAGCTCGTCGAGCATTTGGGTGAGGTAACGCTTGACCAGGGCCTTCACCTCGGGCCCGTAGACGGTGATGTTGTTGTCGAAGTCGGGATTGGGCCAGATGATGGAATCCACCTCGGACATAGGCCCGCTGGCGTAGGTTTGTAGGACTTCGACGTCGGTCGGCGCGCCCGCCGGCGCCGGACCCACGACGAGGGCGGCGGCGCCATCGCCAAAGATCATCCGCGAGGTGCGCACCGTCCCAATCTTGTCCGAGAACTTCTCCCCGCAGACGACCAGCACAGGGCGCTCCACCTCCTGGAGTAGCCGCACAGCTTCGGACAATCCGTACGGAAGACCAGCGCAGGCCGCGACGATGTCGCAGGAGTTGTGAGTCTGGAAGATCCCCATTTCTCCGGAGATCCAAGTCGCAACGGATGGGATGATCTTGGTCGCGGTGCATGAGCAGAAGAGGACGGCGCCGATCTCTTCGGGCTGGCGTCCCGAATGGGCCAGCGCCCGCCGGGCCGCGAGCAGCGCCATGTGGTCCAGGTCCAGCTCCGTGTAGAGGCGCTGCTCGATGCCGGTCTTGCGAAGAATCTCGTCCGCGGTCATGGGCGACCAGCAGTACGCGGCATTGCGGATGAGGTCGTCGTTGGTGCACGCGCGCTCGCCCTTGTAGACGGCGATGGCCTCGATCCGCGGCATGACGGTGAACCGCGTGGGCACATCCAGTGGAGGATACGGGCGCACCGGCTTGCGCGATTCGGCCGGCGCGGGGCGGCGCGGCCGGGCCCGGCGCGGAGCCTTGACACGGCGGATGAACTCCAGGACGTCCTCGTTCCGCGGGTGGAAGACGACGACGAAATCGTCGTCGTGGAGCTTGCCCACTTCGGTGAGGCGTGTGCGCGCGCGGTCCCAGCGGTACTGGTTGTGCAGCACCATCGCCTGACGCATGGTGGCCTCGAGCTCGGGCACCGGATGGCTCCACTCGGTGATGTCGTCGTGGCCGTAGCCGGGATAGTCGGGGTCGTAGGCCAGCAGGTGATAGGTCAGGCTCTGCGGGTTGGCGAGAATCTCGCTCACAGTAGGCTTGATGGCGGGCAGCTCGGCGCCCGCGCCCTTCTTGTGCCGGAAGACGTCGAACAGAATGCGGAAAACCTTGTCTTCCGTGCCCTCGTCCCAGGTCGGCGCTAGCGCGCGGTAACCCGTTTCGATCGCCGCCGCCATCTCGCTTCCATCCCATGGCTTGAACACCGGCAGGAAGACGTCGTCCCGGCGGCGCGGCACGTCCCGCCAACGGGTCGGTCGCTTCTCGTACATGGTCATCGCGTAGCGGTTGACCCAGAAGAGATTGAGCGCGAGGTCGCGGAGGACTTGGTACCGGCCCGTGTAGCCCCGCGCCTCGACGCGGGAGACGATATCGGTCTCGGTCGGCGCCTTCTCCTCGAAGTCGCGCTTGATGACGGCGGCGAACTGCTCGAGGGTCTCGAAGATCGAGAAGTCGAGCTCGGGGAAGAAGTTGAACGGGAAGACGATGCGATCGTAGCGGTTGACGATAAAGCGCTTCATGGCGCTCCCATCTAATCCCCAGAGGGAGCGGCTGTCAACGCGAGTCGGGACCTCGGCGGCTGTGCGGTCGGGCAATTTCCCGCCTGGAGGTGACAAAATGCGCTGTCTCGGCGCCGAAGCCGACGGCCAAGCCTAATGGGATCTGGTCGAAAGGGCTTGAATTCGTAATCTCTTTCCCCTATCCTGCCTGCGAGATTCGGGCGGAATCGGGCTCCTTCGGCTGGCACCTGACTTGCTTGGTAAAAGAAGGGCAACGCGCCGGACGACGCTGCGGGCGGCCCGACGGGTGAAGTCGAGCGCGATTCCGCGGCTCGCCACGGAAGAGACCAAAGTAGAGATGGCAATCGGTCGCGTTTCACGATAGATTCGTGCGAGTTGTGTCGGCGATCGGTGTCACGGCGGCGTTTCACGAAGCGAGAGACCGAACAGGGAGAGACATGGTGCGCGTGATCCTCGGCATGCGGCAGACGGTTTTGACTTTCGGCATTCTGGCCCTCGCGCTGGGCGGCTGCGGCACGCTGTCGGGCGGCCTCCGCAGCGACTCCGCGCTCCTCGCCGCGTCCTCAGCATCCTCGGGAGAGACAGCCGCGACCCCGTCTCCCGCCGCCGAGCCCACGTCCGCCGCGATCCCGGCCGAAAGCAAGACCGAGACGAGCACGGCAGTCAGGCCCGACACCGATCAGATGAGCGCGCCCACGCTGGACTTCGTGCCGGTTTCCTTCGAGCCCATCAAGCCTGAGGATGCGCCGGCCGTGATGGTGGCCTTCCTCGGGCCGCTGTTCACCCAGCGCGGCACGCCAGCCCCGCCCGTCGACGCCACGATCGAGGAGTACGATCCCTGGGAGCCGTTCAACGAGAAGATGTTCAAGTTCAACAAGGACTTCCTCGATAATTACGTGCTCAAGCCGGTGGCGAAGGGCTACAACTTCATCATGCCGGACATGTTCCAGCAGATGATCGACAACGGCTTCAGCAACATCAAGGTTGTCCAGTACGTGGTCAACAATCTCCTGCAGGGCCGCTTGATCGGCGCCAGCACGGAAGTGGGGCGGTTCCTCATCAACAGCACCCTCGGCATCGGCGGCCTCTTCGACATTGCCAAGCAGGAATTCAATCTTCAGAAGACGAAGGTCGACTTCGGCCAGACGCTGGGCGTGTGGGGATCCGGGCCCGGGCCCTACCTGGTCCTGCCTCTCCTGCCGCCGCTCACGGTGCGCGACGGGATCGGCACGGCTGTCGACGGCGCCATGGACCCGTTAAGCTACTACATTCCCTTCATCTGGGACCGGTTGGGAATGAAGATCGGCGACACGGTCAACGACCGCTCGCTCAACCTGGACCTCTACCAGGGATTCGAGGAGACGACGGTGGATCTCTACAGCGCTGTTCGCAACGGATACCTGCAGCGGCGCCAGAAGCTCATCGAGGACGCAAAGACCGCGCGCTAGTCCTTCCGGGGCTCCAGCAGCCCGAGCAGCCCCGCGCTGTCCAAACGGCCGAGCCCGGCTTCACGGGCTCGGCCGTATAGCTTCCAGGCCTCCCGCCCGACCGCCGCTTCCGCGCCGGATCGTTCGGCCAGCTCCAGCCCGAGTCCGAGGTCCTTCCACGCCAGGTCCACGAAGAACCCCGCCCGGTAGTCGCGCGCCACGAGGGCCGCGAGCTTTCGCTCGAGGATGAAGCTCGCCCCGGAGCTCTTCCCGATCACCTCGCCCACGGTCTCTCGGGGAATGCCGAGCCGGTCCGCCAGCGCCATGGCCTCGCAGAGCACGGCCTGGTTGGACAGGGCCACGTAGTTGTTGAGGAGCTTGAGGATGTTCCCCTTCCCGACCTCGCCCAGATAGAAAAGGCTACCGCCGATGGCGCGGAAGATGCTCTCGAACGGCGCGGCGACTTCAGCCGACGCGCCGATCATCACCGCGAGCGTGCCGGCGCGCGCGCCGGCCACGCTGCCGCTGACCGGCGCGTCGATGAGGGTGACGCCGTGCTTTCGGCAGCGCGCGGCGAGCCCGCGCGTGGCCTCGGGCCCCACGGTGGAGAGATCGAAGATGACGTCGCCTGGCTGGGCGCCGGCCATGAGCCCCGGAATCCGGTCTCGCCCGAATAGCGCGGCCTCCACCGCCAGGTGATCGGGCAGGCTCAGCAGCGTCACCCTCACCACCCGGGCCAGGGTGGGCAGGTCGGGCGCGCGCGTGGCGCCCAGCGCTTCCAGTGGCGCCGTGGCCTCTGGCTGGAGGTCGAAGATAGTGAGCGAGTGACCCTTCTTGAGGATGTTCTCTGCCATGGGGCGGCCCATATTGCCAGTGCCGACGAAGCCAATCTGCATGACGTCTCCTTTTCGCGCTTCTCAGCGGCGCCGGCCGTCGGGTCCGAGGCGGTTCAGCGCGCGCGAGGCGGCGCGGTCCTTCTTGCTCAAGCGGCGGGGATTGCCCTTCTTGGGCCGGCGGGGAGGCTCGACTTCCTCATCCTTGTCCAATATCTCCGTGCCCGAGACCATTGGCCGCGCGATGGCCACCCGCCCGAGGAAGTCGTCGGTGCTGATCGAGATGGCGCCCGCGCGCTCTGCGGCTCGGCGCACCTCTCGATCGTTGGAGACCACCGCACCTCCTTGGGCGGCAAGGCGCGCCAGGACCTGGTCGGCGCGCTCCCGCGCGCTGGAGAAGAGGACACGCACCCCGGCGCCCCCGCTCGTCGCGCTGCCGACGCCCGAGCCGTCGAAAACCACGGTGAATTCATCGCCACTGGACTGCGCCGCTTGCGCCAAGAGCCGACAGAGCGCCTGCCTGCCCGCCTCGAGGCTTGCGCGCTCCTCGGAAGCCAACTCAGGAGATCGCCGGATCACGTTATATCCGTCCACCAACCAGCGCATGGAGAACATGATAACGCGGCGCAGTGCCTCAAAATTTGATGGAAGCGGCGCGCCACCAATCCCCCCGAGTTGCCAAATATGGTCCCTTGACAAACTCTTTGGCGAAACCCAATATGTTGTGCCATCGTCTAGCAATCATTACATGGGTAGTGTTTTCTGCTCTCTCTCGAGATTATCGAAGGCTCTCGAAGCCGACGCTCAATCCATACGTTTTCGCAGCCGAAGCAACCGTCACTAAAGGTCCGCAGGACCGCCTCCAGGAGGCTTTATGAAGATCGCCCGGCGCTTCACCAGGGAAGGCCAGAGCCCGTACGCGGGGATGCAGTTCGATCAGCGCGTGTCGGAGATCAAGAATCCGGACGGCTCCACGGTCTTCCGTCAGGAAGACATCCTGGTGCCGGCCGCCTGGTCGCCGGTGGCCACCGACATCCTGGCCCAGAAGTACTTCCGCAAGTCTGGAGTCCCGCAGCTGGACCCGGATGGGAAGCCGCTTCGGGACAAGGCGGGACATCCGGTGCTGGGAGGCGAGCGGGATGCCCGGCAGGTCTTCCACCGCCTGGCGGGCTGCTGGTCTTCCTGGGGCGAGCAATACGGTTACTTCGACAGCCGGGCCGATGCCCTCACCTTCTATGACGAGATCTGCTACATGCTCGCGGCCCAGGTGGCAGCCCCGAACTCGCCGCAGTGGTTCAATACCGGCTTGCACTACGCCTACGGGCTCTCCGGCCCGGCCCAGGGGCATCATTATGTAGACCCCGACACGGGCGTGCTCACCCGCGCCACGTCCGCCTACGAGCGCCCGCAGCCGCACGCGTGCTTCATCCAGTCCGTTGCCGACGATCTCGTCAACGACGGCGGCATCATGGATCTCTGGACGCGCGAGGCCCGCATCTTCAAGTACGGCTCGGGCACCGGATCCAACTTCTCGGCCCTGCGCGGCGAGAACGAGGCCCTGTCGGGCGGGGGCAAGTCCTCTGGGCTCATGTCCTTCCTCAAGATCGGCGACCGGGCCGCGGGCGCCATCAAGTCCGGCGGCACCACCCGCCGCGCGGCCAAGATGGTTTGCCTCAACCTGGATCATCCGGACGTGATGGAGTTCATCCGCTGGAAGGTGGTCGAGGAGCAGAAGGTTGCTTCGCTCGTGGCCGGCTCGCGGCTCGGCAAGCGGCGGCTGCTCGCCGTCCTCCAGGCCGCGAAGACGTCTGCGGGCATCGAGGCCGATCCCAAGAAGAATCCGGCGCTGCGCTCCGCCGTGCGTGAGGCGCGGGCCGCCTTCGTCCCCGAGGCCTATATCCAGAAGGTCCTTCAGGTGGCGGCCCAGGGCATCACCGACCTGCACTTCCCCGAGTACGACACCGATTGGGACAGCGAGGCGTACCTCACGGTCTCGGGCCAGAACTCCAACAATAGCGTGCGCGTGCCCAACAGCTTCTTCGAGGTGCTGGAAAAGGGCGGCGAGTGGCCGCTGCGGCGCCGCACCGATGACAAGGTGACCAAGAAGATTCCGGCCGAGCAGCTCTGGGACGAGATCGCCTACGCGGCCTGGGCCTGCGCCGATCCGGGGCTGCAGTACGACACCACCATCAATGAATGGCATACCTGCCCCGAGGACGGGCGGATCAACGCATCTAATCCGTGTAGCGAGTACATGTTCCTGGACGACACGGCCTGCAACCTGGCCTCGATCAACCTGGTCAAGTTCCTGAACGAGGACGGCAGCTTCGACGTGGAGGGCTTCCGCCACGCCTGCCGCCTGTGGACGGTGGTGCTCGAGGTCAGCGTGCTCATGGCGGCCTATCCCAGCCCGACCATCGCCCAGAAAAGCTGGGACTTCCGCACCCTGGGCCTGGGCTACGCCAATATGGGCACCGTGCTCATGCGCAAGGGCATCCCCTATGACTCGCCGGAGGCGGTGGCCATCTGTGGGGCGATGACGGCCATCATGAACGGCGAGGCCTATGCGACGTCGGCCGAGATGGCACGCGACCTCGGCCCCTTCCCCGGCTTTCAGCGCAACCGCGCCGCCATGCTGCGTGTGATGCGCAACCACCGGCGGGCCGCCTATAACGCCAAGGCCGAAGAGTACGAAGCCCTGACCATCACACCAAGGGGCATCGACCCGGCCCATTGCCCGCCCCTGCTGCTCCGGGCCGCCCGCGAGACCTGGGACCGGGCCGTCGGTTTGGGCGAAGGCCACGGCTACCGCAACGCCCAAGTCACGGTGCTCGCGCCCACCGGCACCATCGGGCTCGTGATGGATTGCGACACCACCGGAATCGAGCCCGACTTCGCCCTGGTCAAGTTCAAGAAGCTGGCGGGCGGCGGCTACTTCAAGATCATCAATCAGAGCCTGCCGGTGGCGCTCACGACGCTGGGCTACAACCAGGCCCAGATTGACGAGATCATCGACTACTGTGTGGGGCGCAAGACGCTCAAGGACGCGCCCTACATCAATCACGACACGCTCAAGGCCAAGGGGTTCGACGCGGCCGGCATCGGGCGGATCGAAGCGGCGCTGGAGGGTTCTTTCGACATCACCTTCGCCTTCAATGTCTGGACCCTGGGTGAGGGCTATATCCAGGAGCGGCTCGGGCTGAACACCGCCCGGCTCGGCGAGTGGAACGGCAACCTGCTGCGGGCGCTGGGCTTCAGCCCCGCCGAGGTCGAGGCCGCCAACGACTTCTGCTGCGGCACCATGACCGTCGAGGGCGCACCGCATCTCAAGGCCGAGCACCTGCCGGTGTTCGACTGCGCCAACCGCTGCGGCAAGAAGGGCCAGCGCTTCATCCAGGTGGACGCGCACATCAAGATGATGGCGGCCGCCCAGCCCTTCCTTTCCGGCGCCATCAGCAAGACCATCAATATGCCCGTGGACGCCAGCATCGAGGACGTCAAGAACGCCTACCGCATGGGCTGGCTCAGCATGCTCAAGGCGGTGGCGCTGTACCGCGACGGCTCCAAGCTCTCCCAGCCGCTCAGCTCCACCGTGGACGACGAGGAAGAGGCGGCGGCGGCCGACGTGCAGGCCGTGGCGGAGAGGATGGCCGAGCGCGTGGTGACCAAGTACCTGCGCGAGCGGCACCGCCTGCCCGACCGGCGCTCCGGCTATACGCAGAAGGCGGTGGTGGGCGGCCACAAGGTCTACCTCCGCACGGGTGAGTACGAGGACGGCACGGTCGGCGAGATCTTCCTGGACATGCACAAGGAGGGCGCCGCCTTCCGTTCACTCATGAACTGCTTCGCCATCGCCATCTCGCTGGGGCTCCAGCACGGCGTGCCGCTTGACGAGTTCGTGGATGCCTTCGTCTTCACGCGCTTCGAGCCGAATGGGATGGTCAAGGGCAATGACCGGATCAAGATGGCGACCAGCGTGATCGACTACGTCTTCCGCGAGCTGGCCATCACCTATCTCGGGCGCACCGATCTCTCACACGTGCCCGAGGAAGATCTTCGAAGCGATGCGCTCGGCAGTAAGCCTGGCCAGGGGCCGGTGGAACAGCCGGAGCCGCCGGCAGCCGTGCTGCGGCCGGCGAGTCCCCACGCCACGGCGCGGGCGATCGCGCCCGTGAGCGGCGGCAGCGGCGCGGGAGTCGCGGCGGCCAAGCTTCTGTCGGCTTCCGAGCTGGCGCGCCTCAAGGGCTATGAAGGCGATCCGTGCGGCGACTGCGGCCAGTTCACCATGGTGCGCAATGGCACCTGCCTCAAGTGCATCACCTGCGGCACGACTACGGGGTGCTCCTAGTTGACGCATCGGTTTGACGCAGATCGGCTATCAAATCCTTGCGCCGGTGGGGGCTGGGGAGGATGCTGGGCCCGCCAGGACAACCCAACTTATTGAAGACGGGCCGTTAGCCCGCCGCCGGTCGTCCTGCGGGACCCGGCAAGTTATACCTGGGCCCGAAACGCCACGCGCGTTTCGGGTGCACTCATCGGGGAGGCCCCCTCGCCTCCCCGTTTTATTTCCCGGGAAGTCGCCTTAAGGAGGTCGAACCATGACGCGGTTCCGGACCAGCCTGTGCGACCTGCTCGGCATCGAATATCCGATCCTGCAATCCGGCATGGGCGGCGTGGCCGGACCCGAGCTGGTGGCCGAGGTATCGCGGGCAGGCGGCCTCGGCATCCTGGCGGGGCTCAGGCTGACTCGCGACCAGCTCCGGGCGGGCATCCGCCGGATCCGAGCGCTCACCGACCGCCCATTCGGCGTGAACCTCTGGCTGCACACCGAGCTGATGCCGCCAGCTGACGTGGCGAAGATTCCCGAGGGCACCCTGCGGAAGGTCCAGGACACGCTCAACCGATTCCGCGTGCGACTCGGCCTTCCGGTCTCCGAGGTCCGGCCACCCGCCGTCCCGGACCTGATCGGCGAGGCCTTCGAAGTCATCCTCGAGGAGCGCGTGCCGGTGTGGAGCATCGGTCTCGGTAATCCGGACCCGGCCTGGGTGGGGCGCTGTCACGAGCGCAGCGTCAAGATCGTGGCCATGGTCGCCACGGTGGAGGACGCGCGCGCCGTGGCGGCCTCGGGGGTGGACGCGGTGATCGCTCAAGGCGCCGAGGCCGGCGGTCACCGCTCGACCTGGGTCAAGCCCGCCTCGCGCGAGGCCGCCCAGGTGGGCGCGCTGGCGCTCGTGCCTCAAATCGTCGACACCGTCGAACTGCCCGTGAGTGCCTCGGGCGGGATCGCGGATGGGCGCGGGCTCGTCGCGGCCCTGGCCCTGGGGGCGACGGGTGTGCTGATGGGAACGCGGTTCGTCGCCACGCGGGAGGCCACGGCGGCCGAATTCTGGAAGAAGAGCCTGCTGGAGCGGGGCGGCGAGGCGACCACCGTGACCGACGCGATCACCGGTCTCTACGCGCGCGCGCTCCGCAATACCTATACCGAAGAGTACGCCGCCTCGGGCGCTCCCGTGCTTCCGGCCCTCGTCCAGTCCAGCGCGGCCAAGGACATCTTCGACGCCGCACTGGCGCAGCAGAACGGCGAGTACTACCCCATGTGGTCGGGTCAGGGCGTGGGACTCATCCACGATTTGCCTGGGGCGGGAGAGGTGGTCGAGACCATCGTGCGGGAGGCGCGCGCCGTGCTGGAGAAGCTGCCGGCGCGGGTGAAGCTCTAGACGGCGTCAGGCGCCGCCGATCAGCGCCTTGTACAGCTCGACGCCCACCGGTGAGAGGTCGGTGCGAGTCTCGATGGGCAGCCCGGAATTGGTCCAGGCGCCGAGCCCACCCTTGAGGATGAGCACTTCCTTGAATCCCAACTTTCTCAGGTCTCGCGCCATCCTGGCGCTCGTGGCCTCGTCGGGTCAGGTGCAGTAGGCGACCACCGGGCGCGTGGTGTCCAACTCGAGGCCGGCCTTGCCGCTCTCGAGCTCTTCGGGGGCCAGCCGCACCGAGCCGGGGATCTTGATCGGCATGGCCTCATAGGACTCGGCCTTGCGCGTGTCGAGAATCACCGGTTGCTTGCCCGCTTCGATCAGCCGCACCACGTCCGAGGGGTCCACTCGATAGCGATTCCTCTGCCAGCGGAGGAAGAACTGGGCGCCGTAGCCGCCAGCGCTCAGGAACGTCACGCCTATCGCCACCCAGAACCACGGGAAGGGCCGCGGCGGCGGGTTCTTCACCAAGTCGCGCGCCTGGGTCAGCATGCGCTTGACGTCGGGCTGGTTGGGCAGGAGCTTGTCCGTCTCTTCGAACCGCCGAACGGCCCCCTTCCAGTCCTCGCTGAAGAAGGCGCGCAGCCCCAGATACCACGCCTCGTTGAACTTGCTCGTGGCGGCGAGATTGACGGGGGTACCCGCGATAAAATCCTTCACGGCCTGAGACGGGATGAGGAAATTGAAGCCCTGGACGATGCTGCCCTCCGGGCCAGGGGCGAGTGAGACGAAGGTGAGCACGCCCACCACCGTGCCCTTCTCGTCCACCGCCGGCCCGCCGGAATTGCCCCAGGCGGCCGGCGCGTCGGTTTGGATCACCGGGTTATTGTTCTTGTCCCGCTGAATCCCGGAGACGGCGCCATTGGTCACTGAGGCTTCCACCATCGCCGACTTGTTCAACAGCTCGTGGGAGAGCACAACGCCCGGGAACCCAATGATGTGGATGGGATCGCCGATCTGCACCGTCCGGGAGTCGGCCAGCGGGAGCGCGGGGAAGTGCTCGACGGGCACCTTGAGCAGCGCAAGGTCGCGCCCGGACATCTCCCCGCTGCCCTCCGTCGCCACCGGGGGGCTGTACTTCTTGACCTCGGCCTTGAGCCGGCCCCGGCTGGTGACGACGAAGACGCCGGGCTGCAGCGTAACCTTGACCGAGGGCAGCACCTGGTCGAGCAGCTTGCGCTTCGCGGCCTCCTCGAGGTTGGGATTGTCGCCCGACTGCAGGCCCATGCCCTTGAGCACGCGGGGTAGACAGGCCGTAGTTACGGCGCGCTGAGCCTGCTGATTGACCAGCCACCGGGGCGTCTCATGCGCCGGCTGCACCACGTGGCCATTCGTGATCAGCCACCCGTCCGGATCGATGAACCAGCCGGTGCCGGTCTCGCGGAAGGCAGGCGGCGTGACCTTGGTGGGCCCGTTCCCGCAGTCAAGCGTGACCTCGGCGGCGACCTCGGCCACCACCAGCACCACGGCCGGCTGCGCGCGCAGGAGGGCCTCCTGCACGGTGAGCGTCCGCTGGGCGCCGGCCGACGCCGGCAGCGCCGCAATCAGCACGAGGAGAGCGCCCGTCACGCGGCGGCAGAAAGGCAGTATCATAGGGCCACTGCTGGTCATTCTATACCAAAAAGGAAAGCGCATGAGCCGCCAGATCGGGGAAGTGCCGACGCGAGCGTTCAACCCGGGGGACATCATCTTTCGCGAGGGCGACGATCCCAAGGGCGAGGCCTTCCTGGTCCACATCGGCAAGGTCGAGGTTCGCAAGGTGATTGGTGGCGAGGAGCGCCTGTTGCGGACGCTGGGCAAGGGCGAGCTGCTGGGTGAGCTCGGGCTGTTCCGCAGCGCGCCGCGCTCGGCCACGGCCGTGGCCGCCGAGCCCGTCACACTCATGGTCATCCCGGCCAACCGGCTCGACCACATGGTGCGCAGCAACCCGGCCCTGGCGGTGGCCATCATCAAAGACCTGGCAAGCCGGATGCTGGCGGCCGAGGAGCGGGCGCGCGAGGCCGAGGACCGGGCGAACGCGCTGCGAGAGAAACTCAAGGAGCGCGGAATCAGTCCAGACGCGGCGTGATCAGCGCGGCAGGCCGA
Organism: Candidatus Methylomirabilota bacterium; assembly: GCA_046727155.1. Lineage (GTDB taxonomy): Bacteria > Methylomirabilota > Methylomirabilia > Rokubacteriales > CSP1-6 > DASSSH01. Next base: position 52,438 of record JBKPCB010000027.1, read on the forward strand.
AGGTCTCGGCGGCGAGGCCGGCGATGTGGCGGCCGATGGCCAGCGAGGCCGTCGCCGCCGGCGAGGGCGCGTTGACGACGTGGATCGCGCCCTTGGCCACGCTGATGCGGAAGTCGTCCACCAGCGAGCCGTCGGGACTCACCGCCTGGGCCCGCACGCCCGCCCCGCCACGCTCGATGTCGCGCGTCTCGATCTCGGGCACGAGTTTCTGGAGCGATCGCACGAAGGCCGCCTTGCTCGCCGACCGGTAGAGCTCGTAGCTGCCCATCTTCCAGTACCGCCGCGCCATGTGCCAGAAGCCGCGGTAGGTCAGCGTCCCCAGCAATTCGCGAGGCCGGATGGTGCCGAGGCGATAGCCCTCGCGCGCGAAGGCCAGCACGGCGTTCGGACCCGCCTCGACGTCGCCGTGAATGGTGCGCGTGAAGTGCACTCCCAGGAACGGAAACTCCGGATCCGGCACCGGGTAGATGAGATTGCGGACGAGGGAGCGCCGCTCGGCGCGCAGCATATAGTACTCGCCCCGGAAGGGCACGATGCGCACGTCAGGGCGCACGCCCATGAGCCGGGCGACACGGTCCGACTGCAGTCCCGCGCAGTTGATCACGTGACGCGCCGCCACCGGGCCGCGCCGGGTGACGAGCGTGAGGCCGTCCGGGCCTCGCCGGACGGCCGTGACGCGCGCGCCGGTCAGGATCTGCGCGCCGCGCTCCTGGATCACCGCCCCCATCGTCTCGGCCACCTGCACGTAGTCCACGATGCCCGTCTCGGCAACGAGGATGGCGCGCACCGCCCGGCAGTGCGGCTCGTAGTCGCGGACCTCGGCGCCTGAGAGCAGCTTGAGCCCAACCAAGCCGTTCTGCTGGCCGCGCTCATGGATGCCCGCGAGCCGCGGCAGCTCGCCCTCGTCGGTGGCGACGATGAGCTTGCCGCAGCCCTCCCAGGCGATGCCCCGCGCGTCGCAGAACTGCTTCATCTGGCGGGCGCCTTCGACGCAGAGCCGGGCCTTGAGCGAGCCGGGCTTGTAGTAGATGCCGGAGTGGATGACGCCGCTGTTGTGGCCGGTCTGATGGGCGGCCAGCCGCGCCTCCTTGTCGAGGACGACGAGCCGGGCGCGCGGGTGCGCGTCGCTCAGCGCCATGGCGGTGGCGAGGCCGAGGATGCCGCCGCCGATGATCGCGACGTCAGCCGAGGGTGGCACGGCGAGGAGGATACCACGGGGCGGCGCGCGTGCGCCGCGCCCCGGCTAGTCGAGGATCAGGGTGATGGGGCAGTGGTCGGATCCCTGGATCTGCGGCAGAATGCCAGCCGCGCTCACTCGGTGTTTGAGCTCGTCGGAGACGAAGAAATAGTCGATCCGCCATCCGATGTTCCGCGCGCGGGCGCCGCTCTTGAGATCCCACCACGTATAGTGCCCGGGCTCCTTCGTGAAGAGGCGGAAGGTGTCGTGGTAGCCGTGGGCGATGAACTTCGACACCCATTCGCGCTCCACGGCCAGGAAGCCCGGGCTCTTCTCGTTCTGCTTCGGCCGGGCGAGATCGATCTCCGTATGCGCGGTATTGACGTCACCGCAGACGATCACGCCCTTGCCGGCCTGCCGCAGCCGCTCGGCGAGCGCGAGGAAATCGTCGTAGAAGGCCAGCTTGTGGGTGAGCCGCTCCGGCCCCATCCCGCTATTGGGGAAGTACACATTGAAGAGATGGAAATCCGGGAACTCGGTATGGACCATGCGTCCTTCGGCGTCGAGCGCTGGCGTACCGCCCGTCGCGCGGGCGGCCAGGGGCTCGGCGCGGGTGAACGTGACCACGCCGCTGTAGCCCTTTCGCTCGGCGAAGCTCCAGTACGGATGGTAGTCCGGCAGCGCCTTCATCTCGTCGGTGAGCTGCTCGGCCTGGATCTTGGTTTCCTGGATGCAGAGCACGTCGGGCCGCTCGGCCGCCACGAAGTCGATCAGGCCTTTCTTCCATGCGGCGCGAAGGCCGTTGACGTTCCAGGAGACGAGCTTCATCGCGGTTACTGTACCGCGGCCGGCCGGGCCGCCGCCACCCTTGGCCCGCGATCCGCGGGACCCGGCGCTAGCGCGGGTGGAGACACGAAGGCCCGGCCAAACGACGGCCGGGCCTCCCTAACTCTCTGACGAACGCTACGGCTGCTGGATCGCGCTGAGCTTCCAGGTGTTCGGGCCCACGGGGCGCACGAAGGTCCAGTACTCTTCGAACTTCACCGGCTCGGTACGGCTGCCCTCGAGCACCCGCGCCCCGCTCTCATCGGTGGTGTAGTCGAGGAGACTGGCCAGCAGGCGCACGGTGACATAGTCCTGCCCGCGCTCCTGCCAGGCCTCGGTGACCTCGGCCGAGCGCACCGCGATGTTCTCCAGCCGGTTGATCTTGCCCTCGGCGCGCAGCCGGTCGCAGTCGCGCTGAAGGATTCCCCGCATCTCGTCGGCGAGGAGCTGGGTCGCCCCACCCATGTCACGCGCCATCCAGGCCGCCTGGATTTTGAAGAAGATGTCCTCGACCGCCTCGGTGAAGCGTCTGGGATCGAATCCCGGGTCCATCTGACGGATGAAGCCCAGGCCCTGCGCGAGGTCGGTCGCGCCGGCCGGTGATTCTACGGCCGCGGTAGCAGACGAGGCGGCGCCGGGCTGCCAGTCGGGGGAGGCATAGCCCGCGGGAGCCGCGGTTCGCTGTCGGCGCATATAGGATATGGCAAACCAGGTGAGGCCGCCGATGACGAGCAATTCGATCAGGCCGACGCCGCCGAAGAGCCCGCCGCCCAGGCCCCCGAAGAGCAGGCTACCGATGAGCCCGCCAACCAGCAGACCGCCCAGCATGCCGCCCCAACTAGGCCGCGGGGAGGCGGGCTGCTGCGCGGAGGAAGGCTGAGAGGTCACTCGGCTGGGAGAGGTGGAGGAACTGGGCGGTGAGGAGCTGCGCGAGCCTCGGCTCCCGCCCGAGCTGCCTCCACCGGCGCGGGCCCAGGCCTCTGCCGTCCAGAGCAGCGGGGCGAGCACCATCACGATCAGCGCCGTCAGCGCCACGGTCCGTTTCATCCGGCTGCCTCCTTTGGGCCCCGCCAAGGCGGCGCCGGCCACATCATACGCCTACTTGCCCTGCTCCATCTCTGCCCCGTGCTTCATCATGACGTCGCCCATGGCCTTCATCATCTCGCCGCGCATCTTGAGCATGCGCCCCATGGTCTTCGGGTCTTGCCCGCCCATCATCATGCCCATCATGCCGGGCCCCATCATGCCTCCACCCTGCATCCCGCCCATCATGCCCATCATGGGGCACATCATGCCGCCTGATTCCGGATGATGTTCCTGCCCCGCGGGGGGCTGACCCTGGGGCGGCGTCATGGGCTTCGTTTGCGCCGAGGCGGACGAGGCGATCAGAAGCACGGCAAGAACAGCGAGAAGCATTGCGGTCTTTCGCATGGCGGTCATTCCTCCCGGACCGCATTATCGCTCAATCGCATCGCTTCCGGGCCCCTTCTCGGAACTTTCCTCCGCCCATCCGGTCTAAGACCGCAAATGCCCGGCGGTAGCGCCGGCTCAGGGAGGAAGAGCGATGAATACTCGACGGCGAGACTTCTTGCGGGTTTGTGGTCTGGCGGTGGCGGGTGCGGTGGCAAGCCCGGCGGTGGCCGGCGCCACGCGGGTGAGGATTCTCGAGGAAGCGAGCGAAAGCGACCGGCCTATCCTCAGCGGCCAGGTCAGCCCCGACTTCCAGCGGTTCATCGCCGGGATCCGGGTGGGACCGGCAACGGCGCATGGGGCGCTGATGGTCTTCTGGCTGCAGGCCAAGGAGGCGCCGGCCGCCCTCGAGGTGTCCCCGCTGGACGAGGCACGGGCCAAGGGCGTCCTGGTCATTACCGAGCGGGACCAGGCGACGGTGCCCGAGCTCCTTGTGGACAATCGCGGGAAGTCCGCGGTGCTGATGCTGGCGGGCGAGATCCTGATCGGCGGCAAGCAGAACCGCGTCCTCAAGGAAGACATCCTGCTGCCGCCGCTGAGCGGCCCGCGGAATATCTTCGTCTACTGCGTCGAGCGCGGCCGCTGGAACGAGGGCCGAAAGGAGTTCGAGAGCAAGTCTTCCTTCGCCCAGCCCGGCGTGCGCGCCCATCTGATGCGGAAGGCGCCGCAGAGCGAAGTCTGGTCGGCCGTCGGCCAGGCGGCGCGCGCCGCCGACGCCGCGTCGCCCACCGAGAGCTACCAGCAGATTTACGAAAAGGCCGAGGTCAAAACCCACTTGGTTGATGTCGAGCGCCGGCTCGGCCCTCCCTCCGGGGCCTATGGCGCGGCCGTGTTCACTGTCAATGGCCTGAGCGGGATCGACCTCTTCCATTCCCCGGCGCTTTTCGCGCGCGAATGGCCGAAGCTCTTGCGCGCCCATGCCGTCGAAGCCTTCCGCCAAGCGCCACCCTCGGCCTGGGCCGAGGCGACGCTGCGCGCGCGGGCGGAAGATCTGTTGGGAAAGGCTGCCAGGACGGAGGGCACACTTCGCGGCAATGCTGGAGTCGGTCAGCTCTTCGAGTTCCGTCTCGACCGGGCGCAGGGCGCGGCGCTCACCTTCGAGGGCCGCGCGCTGCACACGGCCATCCTCTAGGCGGCCTGGAGGGATTGAGCGGGCGCGCTTGACGGCCGGGGGGCGGGGCGTATCATCGTGCGGGCGCCGGCTGGGCGCCGTCCCGTCTGCCCACCAAGGAGGCCACGCCATGGCTGACACCGTGCAACTGGTTGACTACTTCTACATGATGACGCCGAACAAGCCGGGCGAGGGCGCGCGCCTGCTCGGCGCGCTGCGGGAGTCCGGCATCAACCTGCTGGCCTTCTCGGGCTTTCCCGAGGGACGCGGCTCGCAGCTCGACTTCGTTCCCGCCGACCCGGCGGCCTTCCGGGAGTTCGCGAAAAGCCACAAATGGAAGGTCAAGGGGCCCAAGCGCGCTTTCCTCGTGGGGGGCGAAGACCGCGTGGGCGTGGTGGCGGAAATCTTGCGCCGGCTGGCCGAGGTCCGGGTCAATGTGACGGCGATCGACGCCGTCTGCGCCGGCGCGGGCCGCTACGGCGCCATCCTCTGGGTGGCGTCGCGCGACGTGACCAAGACGGCGCGGCTGCTGGGCGCCGCCTGAGGGCGAATGCTCCGCCGGCTCTCCTCGCGCCTGACGATCTGGTTCAAGTTCATCTTTCCAATGATCTGGATCACGGCGTTCGGCCTGATCACGGCGGTGATGTTCTTCGTCGACGCCACGGCCGGGCCCCGCGGGAAGCCGCCGCCCGAGCTCAAGTGGATCATGCTGGCGGTGTGGATCGGCGCTTCGACGCTGATCTGGTGGACAGGCTGCCGGCTCAAGCAGGTGTGGGTGGACGGCGCGATGCTCCGCGTGTCGAACTATCTGCGCGAGGAGCGGGTCCCGCTGGCGTCAATCACCGCCGTGAAGGAAAACCGCTGGGTCAATATCCGCCCGATCACGGTCGACTTCCGCATCCCCACGGAATTCGGCCAGCGCATCGTCTTCATGCCGAGGGTGCGTTGGTTCCTCTTCTGGCGGCCGCATCCCATCGCCGCCGAGCTGCGCGCCCTCGTCGCCGAGGCGCAGCGGCGATGAAGCCCGCGTCTAGCCGCGGCGATCAGGTACCAGGTCGATCCAGACGCGGGTGCCCCAGGCGGCCCGCACGTTGACCTGCAGCGCCTTTGGGATATACCCTGGCGCGCTGAACTGGAGCACATGCGACCCCGGCCGGACATAGAGCGGCCGGGCGGTGAGATCATTCGCGGTACCCACCGGGACTCCGTCGAGAAGCACATCAGCCTGCAGCGGCCGCGCTTCGACGATGAGGCTGCCGGCCGTTCCCTGCTCCGAGCCGTAGACAATCCCATCGCTGGATGCGCCTACCGACATGGCCGCCGCCAAGATGAGCCCGAGTATCGCCGCCTTGTTCATAACTCCTCCTGTCGCGGGTTCCCCAGCCCGGCGTAGGCGCCGGGATCTGGTCCAGCCAGTATATATCGGTCAGCCCGTTGACCGTGAGGTCCGCGGCAGGCCCCGAGAGGCGACCTTCGGGGCCGTTTGCCGCTCCCGGGCCTTTCTCCTATAATCTCCCGCAGTGCGCTGCCAGCGGTGCGGTCACGATCTGGGCCCGGACGCCCGGTTTTGTCCCTCGTGCGGGCAGCCGGTCAGCGGCGCGGCCGCGCCCCCGCCCCATCACCTCGCCTGGATCAACCGCTTCATCGGGGACGTCGCCTCGCTGTCCGTGCGGGACCTGGCGCGCGTGGACCGGCAGCACGCCATGGAGATCATCAGAAGCCCGGTCTTCCGCCTGCTCTGCCTGGTCGCGGTGGTCCCGCTGGCCATCCAGACCCTCGACGGCGTCCGGGCCATCCTGAACGGGCTCGCGATCTGGTCGGGGCTGCTCTGGTCGCTCCTGCTCTATCGCCTGTTTGCCCACCGCCAGGTGCCGGTAGGTTGGGCCATCGGCACCGTCTTCTTCACGGCCTTCGTCGGCGTGCCGCTGTTGCAGGCCTTCCTCGATGTTCCGGTCAACGTGTTCTCGCGCCTGACCAGCATCGACTTCCTGCCGCTGCAGCTCGTGGGCTATATCGTGGGCGTAGGCGTGCGCGAAGAGCTGTTCAAGGCCATCCCGCTGCTGATCCTGATCCGGTTCACGCCGCGCATGAAGAACCCGGTGGTCGGGATCGTGCTCGGGATGATGTCGGGCGTCGGCTTCGCGGTGGCGGAGAACGTCGTCTACGTCTTCACCAACCTGAATCGGGCGGTCGGCGCGGTCCAGCAAACGGGTCAGCTCATCCACCTGGTCGGCCCCATCTACACGAACGTCGTGCGGATGGCGATGACGCCGTTCTTCCACGGTTGCCTCAGCGGGATCTTCGGCTATTTCATCGCGCTGTCCGCAGCCAACCCCGGCCAGCGCTGGCCATTGCTGGTCGCCGGCTGGAGCATCGCGGCGGTCCTGCACGGCTTCTTCGACACCTTCGTGATCCGCTCCGCATTGTGGGGCGTGCTCATCGAAGGCGGAGCCTTCTTCCTGCTGATGACCTACATCCTCAAGGCGCGCGGGCTCACCGCCGCGAGCCAGCTGGGCGACGGCATCTTCGGCCCGGACCCCGAGCTCCCGCCCGGCTAGGGCCGCCGCCTCACTGGACGCGGCGGCGCCTACGCTCCGCCGTGCCGGCTCTAGCTCGTGTGACGCCGGCCGGCGTCGGCGATGGCCTGCCAGATCCGGGCGGGCGTGAGCGGAATGTCGAGATGCCGGATGCCGAGAGGGCGCAGGGCGTCCAGCACCGCATTCGCGATCGCCGGAGTCGAGCCAATGGTGGCGGACTCGCCGATGCCCTTGACGCCGAGCGCCGTGCGGGGCGAGGGCGTCACGGTATGGCCCGTCTCGAAGGCGGGCAGATCGCCGGCCTTCGGGATCGCGTAGTCCATCAGTGAGCCCGAGAGCAGCTGCCCCTGGCCGTCGTACTGTCCGCCCTCCCACAGCGCCTGGCCGATGCCCTGGGCAAGCCCGCCGTGCACCTGGCCGGCCGCGAGCAGCGGGTTGACGATGGGCCCGCTGTCGTCCACGGTCACATAGCGCAGCACCCGAACTCCCCCGGTGTCACGGTCCACCTCGACCATGGCCAAGTGGGCACCGAAGGGATAGAGCAGGCCCTGCCCCACGAAATCCTCGCGCGATTCGAGCCCGCGCTCGAATCCCGCGGGCAGCGCGCCGCCGTGCGCCGCCGCGGCGACCTGCGTCCAGCTCACGCGCCGGTCGGGCACGCCGCGAACGCTGAAGGCGCCCCCAGCGGCCACAATATCGTCGGCGCGCGCTTCCAATAGGTGAGCGGCGATGAAGCGGGCTTTGTCGGCGATACGGCGCGCATTGGCCACCGCCGCCATGCCTCCGCGGGCGATGCTGCGGCTGCCGAAGGTGCCGACGCCCTTGCGGACGATGCGCGTGTCGCCGTGCGTCACGGTCACGCTGTCGATCGGAATCCCGAGCTCGTCGGCAACGAGCTGGGCAAAGCTCGTCTCGTGCCCCTGGCCGTGGGAGGAGGCGCCCGTCTGCACGGTCACCCGCCCGTCGGCCTCCACGATGACATCGCTGGTCTCCTCGTCGACAAAGCCGCACATCTCAACGTATGAGGCCAGCCCGATCCCAATCAGCGCTCCGGCCGACCGCCGCCGCTGCTGCTCGGCGCGCAGCGCCGCGCCGCCGGCGCGCTCGAGCAGGGCCTCGAGGGCCCCGGCGTAATTGCCGCTGTCGTAGCTCGTACCCACGGCGGTTTCGTACGGGAATCGCTCGCGCGGCACAAAGTTGAGCCGTCGAACCTCGGCGGGATCGAGCCCGGCCTGCGCGGCGAGCAAGTCCATCATCCGCTCGATGAAGAAGGCGGCTTCCGGCCGGCCCGCGCCGCGGTAGGCGGCCGTGCCCATGGTATTGGTGAAGGCGCAGCGCACCTCGACGCGCGCCGCCGGGATGTCGTAGCAGCCGGTGATCATCTGGCCGCAGAGCACCGGCAGCAACGGCCCGTCGCTGAAGAGGCACCAGCCGAGGTTGCCGATGATGCGGGCATCCAGCGCGAGGATGCGGCCGGACCGATCTGCCGCCAGGCGCAGGCGAGCCACCACTGCGCGGCCGTGGGACGTGGCGAGCAGGTCCTCGCGCCGGCTCGCGTTCCATCTCACCGGACGTCTGAGCCGCAGCGCAAGCCAGGGCACGATGAGGTCCTCGGGGTACAAGGCGATCTTGGCGCCGAAGCCGCCGCCGACCCGCGGCGCGATCAGGTGCACGCGCTCGGGCGGGAGTTTCAGGTGCTGGGCGATCGCGTCCCGCAGGCCGTGGGGAATCTGGGTGCAGCCCCAGACCCTGAGCCCGCCCGTCGATTCGTCGTAGGTGGCGGCCACCGCGCGCGGTTCCATTGCCACCGCCATGAGCCGCTGGTTCTCGAGGCGCGCCTCGACGACCACGGCCGCGTCGCTGAACGCGCGGTCGACGTCTCCGCGGCTGCGCGCCCAGCGCACGCCAAGATTCGATTTGAGATGGCCGTACAGCCGCGGCGACTGCGGCTTGAGCGCCTCTTCGGCATCGGTCAGCGCCGGCAGCGGAGCATAGTCCACGGCGACCAGATCCGCCGCGTCCTCGGCCGCTTCCGCGCTCTCGGCCACGACCACGGCGACCGGCTCGCCAAGATAGCGCGCGCGGTCCTCGGCAGCCGGCCGGTGCAGCTGGAGGTGGCATTCGTCGAAGGCCTCGGGCGGGATCAGCATCGCGATCTCGCCGAGCTCGGCATTGAGCTCCGCGCCGGTGAAGACGGCGGCCACTCCGGGCGCCCGGCGCGCCGCCTCGACCCCGACCCGCCGGATCTCGGCATGGGCGTGCGGGCTGCGGACGACGAAGACGTGGAGCGCGCCGGGTAGGTGGATGTCGGCGACATAGGCCTCGCGACCTGTGAGCAGTCCCGGATCTTCCTTCCGCTTGAGCGGCCGTCCGACGTGGCTCGAGGCGCTGGAAGAGGGCATGGTGCTCGGGAACGGTAGGGCAAGGTGGAGAGCGTGTCAAGGAGAGCAGGCGGCAGCGGCCGCGCGCTCCCGCGCTCTGCTCGGCTGCGGGCGCTACCGCGCGGGCTTGGCCGGTCGGGCGAAGGCCGAGCGGCCGTCGAGCGTCTCGCGGACGGTTCGGCAGAGATCCTCGACGGTGAACGGCTTGGGCAGGTAGCGGTCGCCGCGGGCCGAGACGCCGGACACCGAGTAGGCGGACATCAGCACGACCTTGATGGTCGGGCGCAGCGGCAGGATGCGCTCGACCAGGTGGAAGCCGTTCATGAGCGGCATGACGATGTCCGTGATCAGCATGTGGAGCGGGCCGTCGTGCTCCTTGGCGATGCGCACGGCGCGCATTGGGTCGGCGCCGGCGTCGAGAACCACGTATCCCTTGGCCTCGAGCGCGGAGCGCGCCAGGGCGCGGGCGCCGTCGTCGTCATCCACGAGCACGATGGTCTCCGAGCCGGCCCGCGCCTCGCGGTGCCAGCCGCCGGGCGGCGCCGCGGCCGTCGGCTTGCCGGCGACGGAGATCGGCTGTTGGTGGACTCCCAGGAAAAGGAGCGCCGGGCCATCGCGATCGATGCGCCAGACGATGGCGCCCGTCTCGTAAGGCGGCCGGCCGGACGGGCGGATCTTGAGCTTGATCTCCGCGCCGAGCTCCAGCCGCTCGCCGAGCCGGAGCTTGACCCCGTATGGGCTGACATTGATCGTCTCGGCCGGAATGTGGCGGAGGCCATTGTCCACGACCACCGGCCAGGCAACCTTCTCCCGCGCGTGCCGCCGGGTGTCTTTCCGTATCTTCGCCCTTGGCGTGCCTTCGACGAAATCCGGTTTGGCCATCGACAGTTCTCCCCCTCAGTTAGAGGAAGCAAGACACATTCCAGACGCCTTCGTGGCTCGGAAGGGCCTGATTGTACGAGCTTTCACCGGTTCGTGGCGAGGGCCGAGGCCTTGGTGCCGGCGACGAATTGCGGCAGAAGGTGACGCGATTGACCTGAGCGGGAGGGCCGCCGGCGCCCTCAATGCCACCGATGGCCGACGAGCCCGGCCTGAAAAGAGCGCCGGTCCACCCGCGAGAGGCTCCGGATCAGCGGCGGCGTGAGCAGCGGCGTGTGGGCGATGTCCAGCAGATATTCGGGGATGAACCAGAGATCTGTCTCGGCCGTCATCCAGCCCGGGTGAGTGCGGTCGAAGCGCCCGAGGTTCACCGGGCGCGAGTAGGTGCGCAGTGTGCGCTCGCCGCGGAGATTGAACCAGCCCTCGAAGTAGCTCATCGCCAGCTCACGGAGGCTGCGGTAGATCGGCTCACGATAGCGGAGTCCCGAGTAGTTCGACTTGGCGACCGCGCCCCAATGTCCGTGCAGGCGATAGACGGCGATGACATGATCGGTGTCGTGGACGGCCTCCAAGTCGAGCAGCAGCGGGGGGAAGCCGAGCACGCGCAGCGCCCCGGCCGCGAAAATCGCGCCCTCGAGACAATGGGCCGTCCCCTCCCTCAACACGCGGCGCGGCGACCACGCCGTGTCCTTCAGGTGATAGGGCATGGCGTCGAGCGCGCGCTGGACGCCCCAAGGGGTCCGGAGCGCGCGGAACGCGCGCAGCTCGCGCGGAGTGAAGCCGAAGGTCTTGCCGCGTCCTCTCGCCACCGTCACGAGCTCCCCTTCCGCATGCCGGCGCACACGGCCGGCCATCTTAGCACGGGAGGCGGCGAGTGCGAGCGAAGCGACTACGCGGAATCAGCCCCCGGCACGTCTGAAGGAGGGCGGCGGGGCGGCAATCAGGTCGGCGTGGCCGGCGTCCGCGAGAAAGCGGCGAATCTCGACGAGCGGAGTGACGAATGTCTGGCCAGGAACGGGCACCTCGATGAACCAGGGTGCCTCCGTACCCTGAGAGGTGACGCGGGCCGTCCGGTATCCCTCGACCAGTCCGAGCAGCCCGCCGTCGCGCGCATCGTACACGCCACCGCCGCTCGACCCGTAGCTCACCGATGCGTCCACCATCAGCCGCGAGGCGGTCTCACGGTCCTCCGCGCCCTGGGCATTGACTTGACTCACGATGCCGCCGCCCAGCAAGAGATTGCGCCCCCAGGGAAACCCGATGACCCAGACGGACTCGCCGAGCATGGCCGGTGCTCCCGGCCGCGCGGGCTCGCACGCGTCAGTCTCGGCGCGGAGCAGCGCGAGGTCCAGATCCGCGGTTTCGCGATAGGCGAGGACCGTGGCGCGCTCTTTGGTTCCCGCACCGCGGTGCCGGCCGAAGAGGAGATAGATCTCCTTTTGGCCTACCGCGCCGGCGACGGTATGGCCGCTGGTGAGCACGAAACAATCGACGCGACGCGCGGCGCGGCGGGAGGCGATCACCACGCCCGAGCCAGTCCGAAATCGGCGCCCCTCTTGCTGCTCGAGGACGATCTGCACGGCAGACGGCAGGATCCGTTGGAGCACGTCCTCGCGGCTGGGTTCCCAGCGCCCCGTCAGGCCGCAGCCCGCCGCGAGCGCGACAATGGTCGCGCTTGCGGCCAATGGCCGGATGAGCGCTCGAAGCCTGTCCAGCAGCAAGATCACGATACGGCGCCTCGCTCTCAATATACCCTTGGCGAGCGCCATTGCGCCAGGCGTCACGATCGATCTGGCGATAGGCCTGGCATGTCCTATGCTCATTACAACTACGCTCAAGCCAATATTCAGCGTCGAGCGCTTGCCGCCGTCGCCGAGACGGCGGGAAAGGAGGAGGTCGATGTGGCATAAGATCGCGCTCATGATTGCGGTCCTGGCACTTCTCGTGGCGCCGGTATGGGCCCAGCAATACCCCACGCCGGGCGCTGGTGGGCCCGCGGGTTCGCCCAATCTCTCTCGTCCGGTGGTCAATACTCCGCTCGAGGGAAAGGTCAAGAAGGTCGATCCGGGGGCGAGAACCGTCCAGGTTTCATCCGGGCTTCTCGGCCTCTTCGGGAGAACCCTCGAAATCACCAGCGACACTCAGATCCAGGTCGAGGGCAAGCAGGCCACTCTGGCTGATATCCACGAAGGAGCGAAGGTAAAGGCCTCTTACGAGACACGGGAAGGCAAGAACATCGCTACCCGCCTCGAGGTCATGCCGGCGCCCGAGCCCGCCAAAGCCCCGACGGGCCAGGCCGCGCCGAAGATGCAGTAGGAACCATACCGTCTCCGCCGACAAATCGAGCGGGCGCGGCAGAAAGCGCCGCGCCCGCTTTCGCTCCCCGCCCAGAAAAATCTACAGGGTTCCTGTGGAAAAATTTCCCTCATCGTCGCGGCGGCACCTCCTTGACGTGGCGCAATACGTCGAAAGTATAAGGCGCATCGATTCATGGGAAATGCTCGACGCGGCTGCGCGGCTGGCATGTGAGTTGCCTAAACCCCTGGAGCGCATCCGGTGGCATAGCCCAAGGAGCGCGCAAAGGGGGTGGCAGGATGAGGCCGATGGTGAGTTTGAAAATACTGGCCGCTTTCGTGCTCGCACTGGCGCTGGCCGGGACGGTATGGGGGGCCGAGGCGCAAGGCAAGATCAAAACCGTCGACCCGGCGGGGCGAATCATCACCCTCACGGACGGGACACAGCTCACGATCCCGGCGACGGTGCGGCTCGGGCGCACGGCGCTGAGACCGGGCGCCGAAGTCAAAGCCAGCTACGAAGAAAAGAACGGCGAGAAGGTGGTCAGGATCATCGACGTGCAGCGCGCCAAGAAATAGGACGACTCGGTGCGCGTCATGGCCCGCGCCGATCAGAACACGTCGTCACGCTCGCCGAACTCGAATTGGTAGGTCGTCTCCTCCACCTCCTCGGGGGAGAGCAGGCCTTTTTTGGCGAGCAGCTCCTCGAAGGTCGCGAGCCAGATCTCGTAGTAGGTGAAGGGCCCGCCCCGGGACTCGGCCGCCGCAATCTGGGCGATAAGGGTTTGGCGGAATTCCTCCCAGTCGTAGCGTCCCTGCTCATGCAGGGCCACGGCCATGCCAAAGGCCCGGCCCTGCCATGGCTCGTCGAAGACCAGCTCACCGTTCTTCCTGGGTAGCGCCGTCGCGCCCTCCATGGCCGCCACCACGCGCTCCACCGTCAGCGACCGACCGTCGGCCCTCACCCCAGAGGGCATGCCCGCGCAGGCCTGCGCGCCGGCGCGGCGCGGTCGCCGGTCGTCCACGGGTTGACCGTCGGGGCGCGGCTGCCAGGCGGAGGCGGTGAAGTGATAGGGCGCGAGCTGGGGCGGCGGCGGCAGGGCGCCGTCGGCGTCCAGCATCGCCTCGATATGGTCGTAGATGGCGCGCGCCATAGCGTCCGAGTTGACCGAGTGAAACCATTGAATCTGACCGTCGTACAGCAGGAGCGCCACATTGGCGAGCGCGCATGGGCCCAGGCAGCCACCGATGGTGAGATGCACGACATTGCGTAGGCGGCGTCGCTCCCACTCGGAGTGAAAGACCTCAGTGGGCACCGGGGCGAAGCCGTCCTCGACGCGCCCGCAGCAGCACCCGCCGGCACAGACGAAGAGATGCCCGCGCGGGCGTGCCACATTGACGGGGCGGCCGTCGGAACGCATGACGATATTGCGCCGGCGCGCGTACACGGGCTTCAGGGCGCCGTGGCCGGCGGCTTGACCTCGGCCACGCCGATCAGCGCGTCACGGGTGATG